>NZ_JBFAPT010000050.1:0-47240 GCF_040676845.1 Nonomuraea sp. NPDC049504 | reverse complement strand
GTGGCACGGTCGCGGCAGCCTGGACTACCCGAACGCGAACCGGCTGCTGATCACGGCGGACTGCGGGGGTTCCAACAGCTATCGCTACCGGTTATCCAGTGTGCTGATCCCGCCGGTCGCCTGCGCGCACCGGTTGCGGGGGGAATGGAGAGTGCGGCGATGACAGGTCCCGCAGACCGCGGACCGGACCCGGGACCCGATCGGGGGCGGGTGCTGGTGGCGCGGCTGGACGATGCCGGTGACGTGCTGCTGGCCGGGCCCGCCGTGCGCGCCGTGCGTACGCGGGCCGCCGAGGTCGTCTTCCTGGCCGGCCCGAACGGCAGGGCGGCGGCCGAGCTGCTGCCCGGCGTGGACCGGGTGGAGACCTGGCACGCCCCGTGGATCGACCACACGCCGCCGCCCGTCACCAGGGACCAGGTCGAGGACCTGATCGGCCGCGTCGGGGACGTGGACGAGGCGGTGCTGCTCACCTCGTTCCACCAGTCGGCGCTGCCGCTGGCGCTGCTGCTCAGGCTGGCCGGGGTGGCGCGGATCACCGCGATCAGCAACGACTACCCCGGCGCGCTGCTGGACGTGCGGCACGTCGTGGACGAGAGCGTGGACGTGCCGGAGGCCGAACGCATGCTCGCGGTCGCGCAGGCGGCCGGATTCACGCTGCCACCGGGCGATGACGGCGTTCTCGCAGTTCGGCGGCCATTGCCGGATATCCGCCCGGAAACAGGGCACTTGCTAGGCGCCGGCGCCGATGCCGGTGAAGGCGCGTATGTCGTGGTGCACCCGGGGACCTCGGCGCCCGCCCGTACCTGGCCCGCTGATCGGCACCGTCAGACGGTGCGGGAGCTGGCCGAGGACGGGCACCGGGTCGTCGTGACCGGCACAGAACGTGACCTCACCGCCTACGTGGCCGACGACGTCGCGGCCGATCTGGGCGGAGTGACCACCTTCGCGGAACTGGCCGCCGTCATCGAGCGCGCCGGCGTGCTCGTGGCCGGGAACACCGGTCCCGCGCACCTGGCCGCGGCGGTCGGTACGCCGGTCGTGAGCCTGTTCGCCCCCGTGGTCCCGCTGGTGCGGTGGGCCCCGTACGGCGTGCCCTCCGTCGTGCTGGGCGACCAGCACGCGCCCTGCCGTGGAAGCAGGGCGCGCGTCTGCCCGGTGCCGGGGCACCCGTGCCTGTCCCAGGTGACGAGTGAGCAGGTGGTCAAGGCAGTGAGGGAGCTGACTCAGTGAAGGTCGATCTCATCTCGGAGCACGCGGACCCGCTGGCGGCGGTCGGCGGCGTCGACTCCGGCGGCCAGAACGTCTACGTCGCCGCGCTGGCCGTCGCCCTCGCCGAGCGCGGGCACACGGTCGCCGTGCAAACCCGCCGCTCCTCCGAGGAGCAACCCGAGTCCGTGCGCCTGGCGCCGGGCGTCACGGTCGAGTACGTCACCGCTGGTCCCGCGGCCCCCGTGCCGAAGGACGAGCTGCCCCCGTACATGCCGGAGTTCACCGAACGACTGGCCGAGCGCTGGGCGGCGCGCCCGCCGGACATCGTGCACGCGCACTTCTGGATGAGCGGCCAGGCGGCGCTGCAGGCGGCCGGCGGGCTGCCGGTGGTGCAGACCTTCCACGCGCTCGGCACCGTCAAGCGGCGCTGGCAGGGCGAGGCGGACACCAGCCCGGCGCACCGGATCGACACCGAGCGCGAGATCGGCAAGCGGGCCGACGCGGTGCTCGCCACCTGCAGCGACGAGGTGAGCGAGCTGTGCGCGATGGGCATCCCGGAGCAGCGCGTCTCGGTCGTCCCGTGCGGGGTCGACCTGGAGGCGTTCCGCCCCGACGGGCCCGTGGCGCCGCGCACGGACGGGCCGATGGTGCTGAGCATCGGCCGCATGGTGGCGCGCAAGGGCGTGGACACGCTGATCAGGGCGATGCGCCAGCTCCCCGACGCCGAGCTGGTGATCGCCGGCGGCGGGCCGGGCGACGAGGAGGCGGCCAGGCTCAGGGACCTGGCCGACGGCTACGGCATGGGCCACCGCGTGCACGTCATCGGCAGCGTGCCCAGGCGCCACGTGCCCGCGCTGATGCGCGCGGCCGACGTCGTGGTCACCGTGCCCTGGTACGAGCCGTTCGGCATGGTGCCCGTCGAGGCGATGGCGTGCGGGGTGCCCGTCGTGGCCTCGGCGGTCGGCGGCCACCTCGACACGGTGGCGGGCTGCGGCGTGCTGGTGCCGCCGCGCAGGCCCCGCGCTCTGGCCAGGGCGCTCAAGGACGTGCTCGGCGACCCTCGGCGGCGCGCGGAGATCGGCGCGGCCGGCGCCCGCCGGGCCCGCGAGCGCTACGGCTGGCCGCGCGTCGCCGAGCTCACCGAGGCCGTGTACACGCAGGTCATCGACGGCAAGGTCGGCCGGCTGGCCGTCCTGGGGGGTTGATCATGGATGCGCATCTGGAAAAGCTCTGGAACGCCCTGGAGAAGGTCGATGACCAGGCGGCCGCCGTACGGGGCTGGGGCGGCCGGCTGGCCGGCGTGCTGTCGGCCGGGGGCCGGCTGCTCGCCTGCGGCAACGGCGGCTCGGCCGCGGAGGCCCAGCACCTGACGGCCGAGCTGGTCGGCAGGTTCAGGGAGGACCGGCGCCCGTACGCGGCGATCCCGCTGCACGCCGACGGCTCCTCGCTGACGGCCATCGCGAACGACTTCGGCCCCGACCAGGTCTACGCCCGCCAGGTGCGCGCGCACGGCCGTCCAGGCGACGTGCTGGTGTGCCTGTCGACCAGCGGCGGCAGCCCCAACGTGCTGGCCGCCGCCGCAGCGGCGCGCGAGTGCGGCGTGACGGCCTGGGCCATGACGGGGCCGGGGCCGAACGCGCTGGCCGACCTCTGCGACGAGGCCGTCGCCGTGCCCGGCGAGACGGCCACCGTCCAGGAGGTGCATCTCGCGATGATCCACCTGCTGTGCGACGCCGTGGAGGAGGCGCTGTGAAGCCGGGCCCGCTGGTCGTCATCGGTGACACGCTGCTCGACGTGGACGTCGAGGGCGACGCCGACCGCCTCTGCCCCGACGCCCCCGTGCCCGTGGTGGACGTCTCGTCCGAGCGGGCCAGGCCCGGCGGGGCGGGGCTGGCGGCGCTACTGACCGCCCGCGACGGCGCCGACGTGGTGCTGATCACGGCGGTCGGTGACGACCAGGACGGGCACCGCCTGTGCGGGCTGCTGTCGGAGGAGCTCGACCTGGTACGCCTGCCGCTGCGCGGCGGCACCGTGCGCAAGACGCGGATCAGGTCGCGCGGCCAGACGCTCGTCAGGCTGGACACCGGCGACGGCACCGCGCGCTTCTCCCCCACCGAGGAGGCGGCGCAGGCGATCCTGCGGGCCGGCGCGGTGCTGGTGTCCGACTACGGCAGGGGCGTCGCCAGGATGGCCCGCGAGCTGCTGCGCGATGTGTCCGTACCGGTGATCTGGGACCCGCATCCGCGCGGCGAGCAGCCGATGCCGGGCTGCGCGCTGCTGACGCCGAGCGAGGCGGAGGCGAAGATGTTGTGCCCGTCCGGCTACCAGGGCCCCGACCAGGCGGCCCGCCGCCTGGTGCGGGCGCTGCGGGCCAGGGCGGTGGCCGTCACCACCGGCGAGCGCGGAGCCGCGCTGGCCGTGGCGGGCGGCCCGCTGACCACGGTGCCGCCGCCGGTGCGCGCGGGCGGCCAGGACGCGTGCGGCGCGGGCGACCGGCTCGCCGGCGCCGCCGCGCTGGCCATGCGCGACGGCGCGGACGCCGCGCAGGCGGTGGCCGCCGGCGTGGGCGAGGCGTCCCGCTTCGTCGAACGCGGCGGCGCCGCCTCGGTGAAGGTGCAGGAGCAGCGGCTCGGCGACCGTCCGCGCACCGCGCTGGAGGTGGCCGGGCTCACCCGCGCCCAGGGGGGCCGGCTGATCGCCACAGGCGGCTGCTTCGACCTGCTGCACGCGGGGCACGTGAGCCTGCTGCGGCGGGCCAGGGCGCTCGGCGACGCGCTCGTCGTCTGCGTCAACTCCGACGACTCGGTACGCCGGCTGAAGGGCCCCGCCAGGCCCATCGTGGACGTGCGCGACCGGGTGGAGGTGCTGCGGGCGCTGGGCTGCGTGGACGCCGTGCTGGTGTTCGACGAGGACACCCCGGCGGCGGCCATCGAGCGGCTGCGGCCTGACGTGTGGGTGAAGGGCGGCGACTACGAGGGGGAGACGCTGCCCGAATCCGAGGTACTCGGCAGGCTCGGCGCGGAGATCGTCGTGCTGAGCACCCTGCCGGGGCGATCGACAACCAACCTGATCAGGGAGATCCAGTGAACATTTTGATCACCGGGGGCGCGTCCGGGCTCGGCCTGGCCACCGCCGAGGCGGTGGAGAAAGAGGGCTGGAAGGCGCTCGTCGTCGACGTGCGCGCGCCGGACCAGCGCTTCGAGCACGTGACGGCGGATCTCGCCGACCGGGGCGAGGCCGAGCGCGCGGTACGCGAGCTGGCCGAGCGGGCCGGCGGCCTCGACGGCGTCGTCACCGCCGCGGGCATCGACGCCTGCGGCCGGCTGGAGGACGTGCCGGCCGACGACTGGGAGCGGGTCATCAAGGTCAACCTGCTGGGCACGGCCTCGGTCGTACGGGCGGCGCTGCCGTACCTCAAGCACACCCGCGGCAAGGTCGTCACCTGCGCGTCCACGCTGGGCCTGCGGCCGCTGAGCGACGCGTCGGCCTACTCGGCGTCGAAGTTCGGCGTCGTCGGCTTCACCCGGGGGCTCGCGATCGAGCTGCGCGGGGAGGTGGGGGTGACCCTGCTGATCCCCGGCGGCATGCGGACGAGCTTCTTCGACGGCCGTCCCGAGCAGTACAAGCCGGGGCCCGAGGCCGGGCTGAACGACCCGGCCGACGTGGCCCAGGCCATCGTGTTCGCGCTGCGGCAGCCGGCCGGATGCGAGGTGAGAGAGCTGGTCGTCTGCCCGTCCACGGAGACGTCATGGCCCTAGAGCTGCTGGCCCTGCGCGGGCTCGGCCTGGGCGACCTGCTCACGGCCGTGCCCGCGCTGCGGGCGCTGCGCCAGGCCTTCCCCGGGCATCGCATCACGCTGGCGGCCCCGCGGGCGCTGGAGGCGCTGCTGCCGCTGACCGGCGCCGTGGACGACCAGGTGGACGTCGCGGGGCCGGGGCCGGTGCCGTTCGAGCGGCCCGACGTCGCGGTCAACCTGCACGGCAAGGGGCCGCAGAGCATCGAGGCGCTGCGGCGCACCGACCCGGGGCGGCTGATCAGCTTCGGCACCGGGCCCGCCTGGCAGGACGGCGTGCACGAGGTGCGGCGCTGGTGCGGGCTGCTGGAGTGGCACGGCATCCCGGCCGATCCGGCTGACCTGACGCTCGGCATCTCCGACCGTACGGGTCCCGCGATCGTGCACCCGGGCGCCGCCTACCCGGCGCGGCGCTGGCCGCCCGAGCGGTTCGCCGAGGTGGCGGCCGCGCTGGACGACGTGGTGGTCACGGGCAACGCGGCCGAGGTGCCGATCGCGGCCCGGGTCGCCGAGCTGGCGGGGCTGCCGCCCGAGCGCATGCTGGCCGGGCGTACCCGCCTGGCCGATCTGATCGACCTGGTCAGCCGGTCGCGGCTGGTGGTGTGCGGGGACACGGGGGTGGCGCACCTCGCGACGGCGTTCTGCGTGCCGTCGGTGGTGCTGTTCGGGCCGGTCTCGCCGATGTTGTGGGGCCCGCCGCCCGGCTGGCGGCACGTCGCCCTGTGGACGGGGCACCACGGCGACCCGCACGGCGAGCGGCCGGACCCCGGCCTGCTCGAAATCGAGGTGTCGGAAGTCGTGGAGGCTGCCATGGAGGTCACATCATGAGGGCGCTGGTCACGGGGGGCGCGGGTTTTCTGGGCTCGTACCTGTGCGAGCGGCTGCTGGACGAGGGCGCGGACGTCATCTGCATGGACAGTTTCCTGACCGGCGGGCCGCGCAACGTCGAGCACCTGCTGGAACGGCCGGAGTTCCGGCTCATCGAGTGCGACCTGACCGGATACGTGCACGTGCCCGACCGGCTGGACCTCGTCCTGCACTTCGCCTCGGCCGCCTCGCCGGCCGACTACCTGCGCTACCCCATCGAGACCCTGCGGGTCGGCAGCGTCGGCACGCTGCACGCGCTGGGCCTGGCCAGGGAGAAGGGCTCCAGGTTCGTGCTCGCCTCCACCAGCGAGGTGTACGGCGACCCGCTGGAGCACCCGCAGAAGGAGACGTACTGGGGGAACGTGAACCCGGTGGGGCCGCGCAGCGTGTACGACGAGGCCAAGCGCTTCGCCGAGTCGCTGACCACGGCCTACCGCCAGTCGCGCGGCACGAACACCGGCATCGTGCGCATCTTCAACACCTACGGGCCCCGCATGCGGCCGTTCGACGGCCGGGCGATCCCGACGTTCATCCGGCAGGCGCTGACCGGCGAGCCCATCACGATCACCGGTGACGGCAGGCAGACCCGCTCCATCTGCTACGTCGAGGACACCGTCTCGGGCATCCTCGCCATGGCGGCCGGTGACTTCGCCGGGCCGGTCAACATCGGCAACCCCGACGAGCTGACCATGCTGGAGCTGGCCACCCTGGTCAAGAAGCTGACCGGGTCGTCGTCGGAGATCCGCTTCATCGACAAGCCGGCCGACGACCCGAAGGTCAGGCGGCCCGACACGACGCTGGCGGCCGAGCTGCTGGGGTGGCGGGCGCGGGTGCCGGCCGAGGAGGGGCTGCGCAGGACGATCGAGTGGTTCGCGGCGGAACTGGCCGCGATCGAGCAGCTCGAAGGCGTCCAGGTGTGACGCGCACCGCCCGGCCGATCACGGGACGGCCGGGCGGGGAGTCAGGTGTTGCGGGGTGGGATCAGAGTGCGACGCCGAGCAGGGCGTCGGTGAGGTCCTTGACGAGGGCGGGGGCGGCGGGGTCGGCGGGGTCGGAGCCGGGGGCGGCCAGGGCGGCGTCGGCCCAGGCGTCGATCGCGGCCAGCGCGCCCGGCGCGTCGAGGTCGTCGGCCAGCCGCTCGCGCACCGTGGCCAGCAGGTCGCCGGCGGGCGGGCCTGAGGGCAGCGCGACCGCCGAGCGCCAGCGGGCCAGCCGCGCCTCGGCCGCCTCGAGCTGGTCCGGGGTGTACTCCCAGTCGGAGCGGTAGTGGTGGGCCAGCAGCACGAGCCTGATCGCCATCGGGTCGTGCCGCTCGCGCAGCTTGGAGACGAAGACGAGGTTGCCCTTCGACTTCGACATCTTCTCGCCGTCTAGCCCCACCATCCCGGCGTGGGTGTAGAACTTGGCGAACGGCCACTCGCCGGTCGCCGCGTGCCCCTCGGAGGCGCCGCACTCGTGGTGCGGGAAGATCAGGTCGGACCCGCCGCCGGCGACGTCGTAGCCGGCTCCCAGGTTGTCGAGGGCGATCGTGGTGCACTCGATGTGCCAGCCGGGCCTGCCGCGGCCGAGCGGTGTGTCCCAGGCGGGCTCGCCTGGCCGCTCGGCCCGCCACATCAGCCAGTCGAGCGGGTGGCGCTTGCCGGCCCGGTCGGGGTCGCCGCCGCGCTCGGCGAACAGGGCCAGCATCTCCTGCTCGTCGTAGCCGGACACCTGGCCGAACTTGGGTGCGTCGGCCACGCTGAAGTAAACGTCGCCGTCGAGGTCGTAGGTGACGCCCTTGGCCGACAGCCGGGTGATGAGGCCGGCGACCCGGCCGACGACCTCGGTGACGCCGACGTACTCGCGGGGCGGCATGATGCGCAGCGCCTCCATGTCGCCGCGGAACAGCTCGATCTCCCGCTCGGCCAGCTCCTGCCAGTCGACGCCGGTCTGCTCGGCCCGCTCCAGCAGCGGATCGTCCACGTCGGTGGCGTTCTGGGTGTAGTGGACCTCGTGGCCCGCGTCGCGCCACAGGCGGCCGACGAGGTCGAAGGCGAGGTAGGTGTTGGCGTGGCCGAGGTGGGTGGCGTCGTAGGGGGTGATGCCGCAGACGTACATCCTGGCCGTCGGCCCGGGATCGGTCTGCCGCACCTGCTTGGCCGACGTGTCGTAGAGACTCAGCGGAATGCTCTCACCTGGGAGCTTTGGAACGTTCTGGGCAGACCACGATCTCATGCCTTTGAGCCTATCTGTCCTGATCGGCGGTCAGGTCGGTGAAGTCGTACGTCACACTCTCCCGCGCGATGGAGACCCGCATCACCGACAGGGAGGCGAAGACGCGGCCGTCCGGCAGCTCGTGCCGGATGATGAGCGCGCCGCGATCGTCGGAGGGCGCCTCGGCGGCCAACCGGCTCCAGTCGCCGGCGGCGCGGAAGCGCGGCAGGTAGGCGGCCACCCGCTCGCTCTCGGGGTCGAGGCCGGAGTTGACGACCATGCTGGTGCCCTCGGGCAGCGGGGAGGTGGTGAGCCGCTCGCCGTTCCAGCTGAACAGCAGGACCCGGTCGAGGCCGGCCAGCACGAGGTGGAAGGGGTCGTAGCGGCCGAGGTCGCCGGTGGGCGGCTCGCCGGTGTACGCCGCCCGCAGCGCCAGGTCGCCCCGCGAGACCTTCGTGGTCTCGTCGGCGGCCTTGCCGTGCCCGTTGAGCAGGGCGGCGGCGCGGCGGGCCGCCGGGTTGACGGCCAGCCAGGTGCCGCCGGCCTTGAGGTCGCGCCCGCCGATCACGCCGGGGTAGTCGGGCCAGTGCTCGCCGGGCCCCTCCCAGGGCCGGTCGGCGAACTCGTCCCTCACGCCCATGAGCGTCAGCTCCCGGCCGGTCCTCACGATCAGCGTGCACATGGGGCAAAGGCTAGTAAACCCGCCCGGATCGCCCTAGATCGGGGGCCAGGGAATGGCCGGCCAGCCCTCCGACGGATAGGGGTGCACGCCGGTGTCGAGCAGCCGCCGCACCCGCTGCCAGGTGGCCTCGACCTCGGCCAGCGTCAGCAGCTCACGCAGCTTGCGGCCGAGGTCGCCGGACTCGATGTCGCGCTCCAGCTTGGCCAGCACCGCCACCGCCTCGCGGGCCAGCGGCTTGCCCCGCCACTGCCACAGGACCGTGCGGAGTTTGTCCTCGACGGAGAAGCACACCCCGTGGTCGACCCCGTAGACGTGGCCGGTGGGCAGCGGCAGCAGGTGGCCGCCCTTGCGGTCGGCGTTGTTGACCACCGCGTCGAAGACCGCCATCCGGCGCACGACCGGGTTGCGGCTCTTGACCAGGCGCATGAGGTCGATCTCGCGCTCGGTGTCGATCCACAGCTGGCACATGCCGGGGCCGAAGGGCCCGTCACGGTAGACCGTGGGCGGCACGACGCGCCAGCCGGTGGCCTGGGAGACCTCGAAGGCGGCGACCTCGCGGGCGGCGAGGGTGCCGTCGGGGAAGTCCCACAGGGGGCGCTCGCCGCGTACGGGCTTGTAGACGCAGGCCGCCGAGCGCGAGCCCAGCTTGACCGAGCAGTAGAGCGTCATGTTGGTCGCCTCGACCAGCCGCCCCGCGACCTCCAGCGTGCCGTCGCGCAGCAGCGTGAGGGCCTCCTCGTCATGCACGGGCGGCGGTGGGGCGGGCTTGACGGCCGGTTCGCTCTCTGGAGCGGTCATGAAGCCGCCTCACCCCCGCGGTAGCCGTTGAGACGGACGCAGACGTGCCCCGTGGCGTCGAGCGGCTGGCCGCACAGCGGGCACGGGGGCCGGCCCGCCGCGACGATCTGGAGCGCCCGCTGGGTGAAGGCCCGCGCGGCCCCCGCGCTGATGCGCACCCGCAGCACCGCGGGGTCGGGACTGTCGAGATCGTCTTCGTCGATGACCTCCTGCGCTTCTATCACCACCTGTGACTTCTCCGCATCCCAGGTCAGCGCCATGGTGCCGACGCGGAAGTCCTCCGCGACCGGCGTGTCGAGAGGAGCGTCGTCGGCCAGGTCGGCGGGAGCCAGCGCGGGCACCTGGGCGGTGCCGCCGCTGAGTCTCAGCACCTCGTCGAGCAGCTCGTCGAGCCTGCCCGCGAGCGCCGCCACCTGTAGTTTCTCCAGCGCCACCGTGGTCAGTCTGCCCTCGGCCCTGGCCTGCAGGAAGAAGACCCGCGCGCCCGGCCGCCCCAGGGCACCGGCGACGAACCTCTCCGGTGGGTCGTAGTCGAAGACCGGCATAGCCTGACCTTACGTGGTTCCGGGTCCGCCGCCGACGGCGGCATCGCTCCCGGTGATGTTTTCTCCCCCGTCTTTCTCCTCCGAATCCTCGGAAAGCTTCAATTCCCCCATATCGTTAATCCTGTGGACAAAGGGACGCAAGGGGGCATAGCGAATGACTGTGAGAGCGGCCGGATCAGCTGTTATCCGCTGAAAGTGATCGAGATGGAGCCCCAGAGCGTCGGCCACGATCGCCTTGATCACATCGCCGTGGCTGCACACGAGGTAGACAGCCTTCTCCCCCAGGCGCCGATTCCACTCCCTGACCGCCGCGACCGCGCGATGCTGCATCTCCGCCAGCGACTCACCGCCGGGGAACGTCACCGCGCTCGGATGCGCCTGCACGACCGGCCAGAGCGGCTCCTTGGCCAGCTCCTTCAGCGGCCGGCCGGTCCAGTCGCCGTAGCCGCACTCGATGAAGCGCTCGTCGGTGATCACCTCCAGCTCGCGTCCTTCGGCGACCGCTTGTGCCGTTTCCCGGCAACGTTCGAGCGGGCTGGAGACAATGGCGTCGAGCCTGACGCCCGCGACGCGCCCGGCGAGCGCGGTGGCCTGCGCCCTGCCCGCCTCGCTCAGATGCACCCCAGGGGTACGGCCGGCCAGCACCGGCCCGGTGAGGTCCGTCAGCCCATGCCGGACCAGAAGCAACGTGGTCATCCCGCAAGTGTCGCAGGCGTCGATCACGACGTTTCATCGGCCTGAACGGTAACCTGGCGGGATCATGGAGCAGCGCTATGTCGGCCACAGCGGCCTGTCGGTGTCCCGGCTGGGGCTCGGCACGATGACCTGGGGGCGTGACACCGACGCGGACGAGGCCGCGGCCCAGCTCCGCACGTTTCTCGACGCGGGCGGCAACCTGGTCGACACCGCCGACGTCTACACGGGGGGCGACGCCGAGCGGCTGCTCGGCCGCATGCTGCGCGACTCCGTGCCGCGCTCGGAGCTGGTCATCTCCACCAAGGCCGTGGTCACGCCCGCGGGCCGCCGCCCGCGCGACGCCTCCAGGCGCCACCTCATCGCCGCCGTCGACGACTCGCTCAACCGCCTCGGGCTCGACTACGTCGACCTGTGGCAGCTGCACACCTATGACGAGGAGGTGCCGCTGGAGGAGACCCTCGCCGCGCTCGACGCGATCGTCTCCTCCGGCCGCGCCGTCTACGCCGGCGTCTGCGACTACGCCGGCTGGCAGCTCGCCGCCGCCGCCGTCACCCAGAAGATGGTCCCCGGCCGCATCCCGATCACCGCGGCCCAGACCGAATACTCGCTGCTGGCCCGTGAGCCCGAGCGCGAGCTGCTGCCCGCCGCCGCCCACCTCGGCGTCGGCATGCTGGCCTGGTCACCGCTCGGGCGCGGAGTGCTGACCGGCAAATACCGCACCGGCATCCCCGCCGACTCGCGGGCCGCGACGCCCCACTTCGCCGACTTCGTCCGCCCCTATCTGGACGAGCGCAGCCGCCGGGTCGTCGAGTCCGTCATGACCGCGGCCGACGGGCTCGGCGTGTCGCCGCTGGCCGTGGCCCTGTCATGGGTGCGCGACCAGCCGGGCGTCGCCTCCGCCATCGTCGGCGCCCGTACGCACGCGCAGCTCAAAGGCGTCCTGCCCGCCGAGGACGTCGTGCTGCCGAGAGAGATCCGAGAGGCCCTCGATGACGTGTCGTCACTCGACTGAGGCGGCCGCCCGCCACCGCCGCACTGAACGAGAGGTGCCCTCGCGTATCACTAGTCGATACCGAATCGCAACTTCAGCCCCGAAAAGCCTGCGTCTTCCGGCCGATGTCCAGCAAGATTTCTCCCGGAAGCGACGCAGGAGGGGACGGATGGGGACCAGAACCGCGATCTCGGTCGGAGTACTCGCGGTGGCGCTGGTGGCCGTCCCGGTGGGGGCTCCCGCCGCATCGGCCACCGCCCAGGACTGCACGCGCGACGGGGGCCTGCTCTCGGGGGTGACCAACACCCTGTGCGACGTCGTCCAGGCCGTCACCGGCACGGTCGACACGCTGACCGGCGGCACCACCAGCAAGGTGACCGAGGGGCTCGACAGGACCACCGACGAGGTGCTCGGGCGGGTCGGCGAGGTGCTGCCGACCGGGCGCGCCAAGTCCGCCCCCGAGGAGGAGGACGAGCGGCCCGCCACCACGCCCAGGCCGACCCGGGAGCCCGAGCGCGACGAGGAATGCCTGTCCGTGCTGTCGTGCACCGACCAGAGCACCGTCGACCGGCTCACGCCCCGGCCCTCCGCCTCGCCGTCGGCCACCCGCACCGAGCAGCCCAGCGAGGGCCTCATCTCGGCCACCGCCACCTCGCTCCCCCAGCCGGTGCCCGCCAGGCCGCGGACGACCCGGCCCGAGCGGCAGGAGAGCGGCGTGCATCGGGCGGCGCCCAAGAAGAAGACCGCGCACGCCGAGGAGCCGCGGGTCGACCTGCTGTGGCCCAACCCGTTCCAGCACGAGCTGGCCGTGCCGATGCAGGACCAGCGCGTCGTACGGCCCAGCCCGCCGGCCTCCGACGTGATCGGCACCGTGCTGACCATCGCGCTGCTCGGCTCCGCGGTGCTGGCGACCCGGATCGTCCAGCAGCGGCGGCACGGCAACGAGCCTGCCGAGTCGATCCCCTTCGAGCCCGCCCGCGCCGGCAACGGCCGCCACCGCCTGGCCTGAGCAGGGCCCGCGCAGGACCGGAAGAGGCCTCGCCCGGGCAGCATGAGACCCCCGGCTCAGGAGCCGGGGGTCTCGTGAAGGACAGGGTCAGCCGCCGATGGCGTGGACGCCGCCGTCGACGTGGACGATCTCGCCCGTCGTCGCGGGGAACCAGTCGGACAGCAGCGCCACGCACGCGCGGGCGGTGGGCAGCGTGTCGGCGAGGTCCCAGCCCAGCGGCGCCTTCGCGGGCCAGCTGTCCTCGAACTCCTGGAAGCCGGGGATCGACCTGGCCGCCATCGTCCGCAGCGGGCCGGCCGCGACCAGGTTGACGCGGATGGCGTGCTTGCCGAGGTCGCGCGCGAGGTAGCGGTTGCAGGACTCGAGCCCGGCCTTGGCGACGCCCATCCAGTCGTAGACCGGCCACGCCTTGGAGGCGTCGAAGTCGAGGCCGACGACCGCGCCGCCCTCCTTCATCAGCGGCAGGCAGGCCACCGCGAGCGACTTGTAGGAGTACGTCGAGACCTGGAGCGCGGTCGCGACGTCCTCCCACGGGGTGTTGAGGAAGTTGCCGCCGAGTGCGCTCTGCGGCGCGAAGCCGATGGAGTGGACGACGCCGTCGAGCCCGTCGACGTGCTCGCCCACCCGGTCGGCGAGGGTGGCGAGGTGTTCGGTGTTCTGGACGTCGAGCTCCAGCACCGGCGCCGGCTCGGGCAGCCGCTTGGCGATGCGCTCGACGAGGCTGAGCCGGCCGAAGCCGGTCAGCACGACCGTCGCGCCCTCTTCCTGGGCCAGCTTGGCCACCGCGTAGCCGATGGAGGAGTCGGTCAGCACGCCGCTGACGAGGATCCGCTTGCCGTCGAGAATGCCCATGTCAGTGCCCCATTCCGAGTCCGCCGTCGACGGGGATCACGGCCCCGGTGATGTAGGAGGCGTCGTCGCTGGTCAGGAAGCGCACGACGCGCGCGATCTCCTCGGGCGCCGCCTGCCGCCCGAGCGGGATGTTGGAGACGATGGCCTCGTGGTCGAGCTCGGCGGTCATGTCGGTGTTGACGAAGCCGGGCGAGACGACGTTGACGGTGATGTTGCGCGAGCCGTATTCGCGGGCCAGCGAGCGGGCGAACCCGACCAGGCCCGCCTTGGAGGCGGCGTAGTTGGCCTGGCCGGCCTGGCCGCTGAGGCCGACGACCGAGGAGATGAGGACGATGCGGCCGCGCTTGAGCCGCATCATGGGCCTGATGGCCCGCTTGGCCACACGGTAGGCGCCGGTGAGGTTGGCGTCGATGACCTCGGTGAAGGTCTCCTCCTTCATCATGGCCAGCAGCGTGTCCTTGGTGATGCCGGCGTTGGAGACCAGCACCTCGACCGGGCCGTGCTCGGCCTCGACCTTGTCGAAGGCGGCCTCGACGTCGGCGGTGCTGGTGACGTCGCAGCGCACGCCGAACAGGCCCTCGGGCGGCTCACCCGATCGATAGGTGACCGCGACGGCGTCGCCTGCCGCGGCGAGTTCACGGGCGATCGCGAGGCCTATGCCGCGATTGCCCCCGGTGACGAGTACAGAGCGTGCCATGACACCTGACGCTATCCCCTACCGGCGGGTATCCGCTTGTCCGGGTGGCACAAGATCACAGGGTTAGGATCGTGGACATGCGCCAGATCGATCCCGATTTCCTGGAGCTGCCGTTGCGGCGGCTCGCGGACGCCGCTCTGCAACGCGCTCGCGACCTCGGCGCCGAGCACGCCGACTTCCGGCTCGAACGCGTCAGGGCCGAGTCGCTCAACCTCTACGACGCGCGGCTCGAAGGGGCCATGGACGCCGACGACCTGGGCTACGCGGTGCGCGTGGTCAAGGGCGGCACCTGGGGGTTCGCCTCCGGCATCCACCTGACGCCCGAGGCCGCCGCTGTGGTGGCCGAGCAGGCGGTGCGCGTGGCGGAGGTGAGCGCCCCGATCAACAGGGAGCCCATCGAGCTGGCGCCCGAGCCGGTGCACTCCGGCGCGGTGTGGGTGTCCGACTATGAGATCGACCCGTTCGAGGTGGCCGCGTCCGACAAGGTGAGCCTGCTGGCCGACTGGTCGGCCGGGCTGCTCAAGGGCGCCGACCACGTCTCGGCGCGGCTGCTGCAGGTCAAGGAGCAGAAGTTCTACGCCGACACCGCCGGCACCTCGACCACCCAGCAGCGGGTCCGGATCTATCCCCGGTTCAACGCCATGAAGGCGGCGGGCGGCGGCTTCGACGACATGTCCACGATCGCGCCGCCGGTCGGCCGCGGCTACGAATACCTGACCGGCTCCCACTGGGACTGGCAGGGCGAGCTGGCCAGGCTGCCCGAGTTGCTGGCCGAGAAGCTGGCCGCGCCGTCCGTCGAGGCCGGCGAATACGACCTGGTCATCGACCCGTCCAATCTGTGGCTGACGATCCACGAGTCGATCGGCCACGCCACCGAGCTCGACCGGGCGCTCGGCTACGAGGCCGCCTACGCCGGCACCAGCTTCGCCACGTTCGACCAGCTCGGCGAGCTGGTCTACGGCTCGCCCGTGATGAACGTGACCGGCGACCGCACCGTCGCCCACGGCCTGTCCACGGTCGGCTACGACGACGAGGGCGTGCAGGCGCAGAGCTTCGACATCATCAAGGACGGCGTGCTCGTCGGCTACCAGCTCGACCGGCGCATGGCGCTGATGAAGGGGCTCGGGCGCTCCAACGGCTGCGCGTTCGCCGACTCGCCCGGCCACATGCCGATCCAGCGCATGGCGAACGTCTCTCTCGCGCCCGCTCCGGGCGGGCCGTCGACCGACGAGCTGATCGCGGGCGTCGAGCGGGGCATCTACCTCGTCGGCGACAAGAGCTGGTCGATCGACATGCAGCGCTACAACTTCCAGTTCACGGCCCAGCGGGCCTACCGCATCACCGGCGGCCGGCTGGACGGGCAGGTCAGGGACTTCGCCTACCAGGCCACGACCACGGACTTCTGGCAGTCGATGGAGGCGGTCGGCGGGCCGGAGACCTACGTGCTCGGCGGCGCGTTCAACTGCGGCAAGGGCCAGCCGGGGCAGGTCGCGCCGGTCAGCCACGGGTGCCCGTCGGCGCTGTTCCGCGGCGTACGAATCCTCAACACGGTGCAGGAGGGCGGGAAGTGACGCCTCAGGAGATGGTGGAGAGGGCGCTGGAGCTCTCCCGTAACGACGACTGCGTGGTGCTGGTCGACGAGGGCTCCACCGCCAACCTGCGCTTCGCGGGCAACACGCTGACCACCAACGGCGTCGCCCGCTCGTCCCGGCTGACCGTCATCTCGATCTCCGGGCAGCAGGTCGGCGTGGTGTCGCGGGCGGCCGTACGCGACGAGCAGCTGCCCGACGTGGTGGCGGCGGCCGACGCGGCGGCGCGCGAGGCGCAGCCGGCCGAGGACGCCGGGCCGCTGGTCGAGGCCGGCCCCGCTTCGCCGCACTGGGGCGAGGAGGTGCGGCCGACCGACATCGAGGTGTTCGGGCGGTTCACGCCCGCGCTGGGCGAGGCGTTCGCGTCGGCGGAGGCGGGCGGCAGGCGGCTGTACGGGTTCGCCGAGCACAAGGTGACCTCCACGTTCCTCGGCACGTCCGCCGGGGTGCGGCTGCGCCACGACCAGCCGACCGGGCGGCTGGAGGTCAACGCCAAGTCCGCCGATCTCAAGCGGTCGGCGTGGACGGGCGTGTCCACCGAGGACTTCACCGACGTCGACGTCTCGGCGCTCGGCGCGTCGCTGGCGCAGCGGCTCGAATGGGCGAAGAACCGCGTCGACCTGCCCGCGGGCCGTTACGAGACGCTGCTGCCGCCGAGCGCGGTGGCCGACCTGATGATCTACCTGTTCTGGTCGTCGGGGGCGCGTGACGCGCTCGACGGGCGCACGGTGTTCTCCAAGCCGGGCGGCGGCACCCGCGTCGGTGAGCAGCTCGCCAGGCTGCCCGTCACGCTGACGAGCGACCCCACGGCGCCCGGCATCGCGTGCGCGCCGTTCGTGACGGCCCACCGGTCCAGCCGGGAGAGCTCGGTGTTCGACAACGGGCTGCCGCTGTCGCGTACCGACTGGATCAAGGACGGGCGGCTGGAGGCGCTGCTGCAGACCCGCCACTCGGCCGAGCTGAGCGGGCTGCCGGTGACGCCCTCCATCGACAACCTGATCATGGCGGGGCCCGGCGAGGCCTCCATCGACGACATGATCGCCTCGACCCAGCGGGGGCTCCTGGTCACCTGCCTGTGGTACATCCGCGAGGTCGATCCCCAGACGCTGCTCCTGACCGGGCTGACCCGCGACGGCGTCTACCTGGTCGAGCACGGGGAGGTCGTGGGCGAGGTCAACAACTTTCGCTTCAACGAGAGCCCCGTCGACCTGCTCGGCCGGATGAGCGAGGTGGGTGCCGGACAGCGGACGCTGCCCCGGGAGTGGAACGACTACTTCCAGCGGACGGTCATGCCGGCGGTGCGCGTGCCCGACTTCAACATGTCCACGGTCAGCCAGGCGAGCTGACCCCGGCAGCGGCCCTGGTCCTCCTCTCACCGAAGGGGACCGGGGCCGCCTTGTCTCTTCTTCTTACGCGGCCTGCTGGGCCGCTTCGCGGGCGTTTCGGAGCCCTTCCGTGGCCCCTGGACGGTCTTCAGGGGTTTGTGTGGTCTCGTGCGGGCTCAGGCGTCTTCGAGGCGGAAGCCGACCTTCATGCCGACCTGGAAGTGGGCGACCTCCCCCGCGTCGAGGTGCCCTCTGATCTCCGTCACCTCGAACCAGTCGAGGTGCCGCAGTGTCTCGGAGGCCCGCCTGAGGCCGTTGCGGATGGCCTGGTCGACGCTCTCCCCCGAGGTGCCGACGATCTCGGTCACGCGGTACGTGCGATCCGTCATCTCCACATCCTCCTTACTAGAAGGCCATGGTCGCATGACCCCCGCTCCCCGCCGGGGCGCGGTGGTGAGCTCGGCATGGCGGGACTACCGTGGAAGGTATGAAGGGGTGGCGCAGGAATCCGGAAGTCCACCAGGTCACCGACGCCAAGCCGTCGCTGTCGGCCGACATACACAAGCGCGAGATCAGCTACCTGATCAAGATGGGGATCCGCACGATCTGCCTGATCCTGGCGGTCGTGGTGCCGGTGCCGTGGCCGTACCGGCTGCTGTTCATCGCCGGCGCGGTTCTTTTGCCATACATAGCGGTAATCGGGGCCAATGAGAGGGGGAACCCTGGTCCGCCGCCTACCTTTCAGTCCCCGGAGGCTAACCAAAGCGAGATACCGCTGCATCGACGCGAGATCGGGTCGTGACTAAGTCTTGACGCATCCCATGGGTTGTAGGTGTACGCTTTAGCCAAGCGCTCCGGTCCCCCGTCGGAGTGCTGGTGCCGGCGTTCCGGGCCCCCGTCGGAACGCCGATGAAGCGACGCCGGGTGGTTTGCCCCCGTAACCACCCGGCGTCGCCCTTTTCCCGGGCAGTGTTGGATCAACGCTCGCCATCGCCCCGAGTTCGATAGGGCGGCTTTCCCGAAATCGTTTACACTCGCCCCCTCCCGTTATTCACAGGAAATCTTCAGGGAAGGGACGAGCTTGACTTCAAGAGTTCGTTCGAGTGTCAGTCGTCAGTCAGGGTCTCCTTGGTAGCGCGGCTCCAGTTCTTCGCCAATGTGGTCAATCTGGCCACAGCGTCCTCAGGAGCCGTGCCGGCGCCCTGAGCGAGCCCCAGCAGGTACGCCGTGAGCGGCGCGGCGGGCCTCGCCACCCCGTGGGCGACCTCCTTGGTGAGGTCGAGGATCTGGTCGCGGTCCACGCGGGCCGGGTCGACGCCGAGCTCCTCGCAGGCCAGGATGGTCCATTCGTGCAGCACGTTCATGCGAGCCTCCTCCAGGTCGTCCATTGTGTCGCAGTCGAACCAGGGGCGCCCTGGCAAGGTGAGCCGGACGCGTACGAGGGGGGCGAGCAGGCCCCTGAGTGAGCGGCCGTCATAGGCGGCGAGCCCGGCCTTCAGCTCGTCCGCCGGCCACGCGCCGGCCAGCCACTGCTCCCGCCCGCCGTCGTCCAGGAGCACGGCGCCGCCGCCCGCCTCGCGGGCGGCCCGAAGGAGCGCGGCGACGTGGCCCGCCCCCATGAACGGCAGGTCACCCGCCAGCAGCACCACCCAGCCGGAGGTCACGTGCGGCAGCGCGGCGGCGAGCGCGGGCACGGGCCCGCTCCCCTGCGGCTCCTCGCGGACGTAGACCACACCGGGCACGGGCCGCCGCTCAGGGCCCGCGACGACGATGGCGCCGGCGCCGGAGACGGCCGCGATGACGTGCTCGACGAGCGGCCTGCCGCCCACGGTGAGCGCCGGCTTGTCCGCTCCGCCCAGTCGCCTGGCCCGCCCTCCGGCCAGGATCACCGCGTCGAACCCCGCGTCGAACCCCGCATCGAACCCCGCGCCGAACTCCCCATCGAACCCCGCGCCGGAAGGTGACGGGGCAGGGTCGTCAGCCACCGATGGCGGACATGGGGCGGGCCGGCTGGAGGAAGGAGGGGTCGTCGATGCCGTGGCCGGCGCGCTTGCGTGCCACGGCGGCCAGCCAGCGCTCGGCCAGCTCGTCGTCGGAGGCCCCCGCCCGCATCGCGGTCTTCAGGTCGGACTCCTCGGTGGCGAACAGGCAGTTGCGCACCTGGCCGTCGGCGGTGAGCCTGACCCGGTCGCAGGCGCCGCAGAACGGCCGCGTCACCGAGCCGATCACGCCGACCCTGTCGGGGCCGCCGTCCACGAGGAACCGCTCGGCCGGGGCGCTGCCGCGCTCTTCGAGGTCGTCGGGCGTGAGGTCGAACGCGTCGGAGAGCAACCGCAGGATCTCGTCGGCGGTCACCATGTCGGCGCGGCTCCAGCCGTGCTGGGCGTCGAGCGGCATCTGCTCGATGAAGCGCAGCTCGTAGCCCTGGTCGAGGGCCCAGCGCAGCAGCGGCACCGCCTCGTGGTCGTTGATGCCGCGCATCAGCACGGCGTTGATCTTGACGGGGCGCAGCCCGGCGGCGTCGGCGGCGGCCAGGCCCGCGATGACGTCGGCGTGCCTGTCGCGGTGGGCGAGCCGCTTGAACGTGCCGGGGTCGAGGGTGTCGAGCGAGACGTTGACCCGGTCGAGCCCGGCGGCGGCCAGCGGCTCGGCCAGGCGGGCCAGCCCGATGCCGTTGCTGGTCAGCGAGACCTGCGGGCGGGGGCTGAGCGCGGTGGTACGGGCGACGATGTCGACGAGCTCGCGGCGCAGGAGTGGCTCGCCGCCGGTGTAGCGGACCTCGGTGATGCCGAGGCGTTCGACGCCGATGGTGACCAGGCGGACGATCTCGTCGGCGGTGAGGAGCTCGGGCTTCGGGAGCCAGTCGAGGCCCTCGGGCGGCATGCAGTATGTGCAGCGCAGGTTGCATTTGTCGGTGAGGGACACCCTCAGATCCGTCGCCACCCGTCCGAACGAGTCTCGCAACACGGGGCGTCACCTCCTGTTCGTGTGCCCAGATCGCCAGCCTACGTCGGCCTTACGCCCGGCCGGAAATCCCCTGGCTTGTGCCTCGATAACACATTGTTCCCTAGATCGATTCCAAGCTCACGTCCGAGGTCGCGGAGGTTCGCCCGGGAATGACGAACGCCCGGCCGGTGCGGCCGGGCGTTCGCCGAGCGGTGACTAGCGGTGGTGGCGGCGGCCGATGACCTTCACCCAGTCCTTGCCCTCGGACGGAGCCAGGTGCCTGCTGCCCTCGAACACCGCGCGCCAGGTGCCCGAAGAACGGGCCGGGACCTTGAGCGCGAAGTGGCCGTTGCCGCGCGTGCGCACGGTGTCGACGTGCTCCCAGCGGCCGCTGCCGGCCGGCTGGAAGAGGATGACGACCCGCTTCCAGGCCAGGCGGTGCCAGGTCTCCTGCTTCTTGCAACGGTCGGCGTGGATCACCGACACGAAGCCCTTGATGTAGTCCTCCTCGCACTGGACCGAGAGCTTGCCCCCGATGTGCAGGGGGCGGCCCCGGAACGCGGGCTCGGGGTTCACGTCGAGCTGGAGGCTGGTGTGGCCACCCGCGACATCCGGGTCGAGGCCCGGGTCCGCGAGCGCGGGCGTGGCGGCGGAGGTCGCCACCACCGTCGCGCCCATGGCAGCAGCCGCCAGGCCGGCGGCTAGACGTCGCATCTTCAAAACAACATTCCTTCCCCGTTTGCGAGACGGCCCCCGAAGCGGGGCACATCACCGCCAATAGACGCGCATGGGGAAGAAAAAGTTGCAGTACATCCGATCACGAATCGGCAACGACGCGTTTGCGCACGTCTATTACCGGAACCGGCTACTGTGCGATTTGGTGCGCTTTTGAATTGTCTGGTGCGTAATGTCCAGTTCCGGTGTAGCGGACGCGCCAATAACCACCGGTATGTCCCTGGACCGTCTGGACGAACGCGCCGGACGCGTCCGTCGTCGCCTGGCCCGCCTTCTCCCAGGCCGAGGTGGTGTCGGGACGCCAGAGGATCTCCAGGCGCTGCTTGGCGAACGGGCCGTAGTCGGTCAGGCCGCGCGGATCGACCCTGGTGAGCGAGCCGCGCAGGCGCACGCCGTCACCGCGGGCCGACTTCTCCGCCCGTACGGACGACAGCCTGCTCTCCCGCTTGAGCTCGAACGAGGCGTACTGGACGGCCGTCTTCCCGTCCTTGCCCTTGGCCGTGGCGGTGATCGTCCAGGTGCCGGCCGGGTAGTAGCGGTTCAGGCGCTTGTCCGGCAGGAAGCGCCACGTCTCCCAGCCGTCGGCCATCCGGGCGGGCGGCACCGGGATGCGGCGCCACACCAGCCGGGGCGGGATCACCTCGCCGGTCTGGGGCTGGACGCCGACCTTGGGCGCCGTCACCCCGACCTGGACCGGCCGCGGGTTCATGACGTGCTGCTGGGACGCGGCCTGCTGGGCGGGCTGCTGCACGCCGGCCTGCGCGGTCACGGGCGCCTGGGTCGCGCGGGCCGGGGTGATCGCGGGCTGCTGGGCGGGCTGCCGGCCGGGCGCGAGGGCGGGCGGAGCCTTCACCGGGACCTGGGCGTCGGCCTGGGCGCCAGACTGGGTGCCGGCCTGAGTGCCGGCCTGTGCGGGGCTCTGGGCGTCGGACTGCGTGGGGCTCTGGGCGTCGGACCGGGTTGCGTCCTGAGCCGCTTCCTGGGTCTCCTCCTGCGCCTCCTGCTGAGGCGGCTGCTGGACCGCCTCCTCGGGCGCGTCCTGGTCCGGGGTCTGGGTCTCGCCGGGTGGTGTCACCGGGGAGCCGGTCTGGGCGGGAGGCGGCGGGTTCTGGGGTGCGGTGACGGGTGGGGTGGCGGGTGGGGTGGCGGGACGTGGCTGCGGGGCGCCGGCCGGTGGGGCGCCGGGTTCGACCTTGACGGTGACGCCGTCCTTACCCCGCACCCCTCTGGCGATCACGTCGATCACCAGCCGGACGGAGCCGTGCGCCCCGACCACCGGTTGCGCGGGTCGTACGGTGATGGCACGGATGGCGGGCTCGGTCGCGGCGGAGGCAGCCGGTGCGGGCACCGTGAGCGACCCCGCCGCGAGCGAGACGAGAAGAAGGCTTCGGCTTGTGGTCATGATCGAGACGGTAGGAACCGGCCGGTAATGGGCACAGCCACAACACACGCCCCGAATGGCAAAGCCAGGATCAGCCTGAATAGAGCCCTTCGATGATGTCGGCGTACTTCGAGTGGATGATCCGCCTCTTCAGTTTGAGGCTCGGGGTGAGCTCCTCGGTCTCGGCCGTCCATTCCACGCCGAGCAGCGCCCATCTCTTCACCTGCTGCACGCGGGCCAGTTTCTCGTTGGCCGCGCGTACCGCCTCCTCCACCTCTTTGAGCACCTCGGGGTGCTCGGCCAGCTCGGCGAGCGAGCCGAAGGTGATGCCGCGCGACTGCGCCCAGCCGGGCGCGGTCTCGGCGTCGAGCGTGAGGATGGCGACGGTGTGGGGGCGCCGGTCGCCGTAGGCGAGCGCCTGGCCGATGAGCAGGTGCTGCTTGAGGTGGTTCTCGATCTCGGCGGGCGAGATGTTCTCGCCGCCCGCGGTGATGATCAGCTCCTTCTTGCGGTCGACGACGCGGTAGAAGCCGTCCTCGTCCACGGCGCCGATGTCGCCGGTGTGCAGCCAGCCGTCGGCGTCGATGAACCCGGCGGTGGCCTCGGGCCTGTTGAGGTAGCCGGCGGTGTTGAGCGGGCTGCGGGTGAGGATCTCGCCGTCCTCGGCGATGCGGACCTCGACGCCTGGCTCGGCCATGCCGACGCTGCCGAGGCGGTAGCAGGCGGGGCTGTTGCCGGTGAAGGCGCCGGTGGTCTCGGTCATGCCGTACACGTCGATGACCTTGAGGCCGAGTCCGGCGTAGAAGTGGCGTACCTCGTCGGCTAAGGGGGCGGCGCCGGTGGCGGTCCACTCGGCGCGGTCGAAGCCGATCAGGCCGCGGATGACGGACAGCAGGGACGCGTCGGCCTTCTCGTACGCGGCCTGGATCTCGGGCGTCATCGTGCGGCCGTACTGGCCGGCCTCGACGTAGGCGGCGCCGGCGGCCATGGCGGCGCGTACGGCGGCCTGCTGCTCGTCGGGCTGGGTGGCGAGCACGGCCTGCAGCCTGGCCATCATCTTCTCCCACACGCGCGGCACACCGAAGAACATCATCGGCCTGACCTGCCCGAGCGTGGTGCCGAGATTGGCGAGGTCGGTGCAGAAGTGCACGTGGGAGACCTTCACCAGCGGCAGGTAGAGGCTGAGGATGCGCTCGGCGATGTGGGCGTAGGTGAGGTAGGAGATCTGGGTGCCGCGCTCGGGCAGCGAGGTCATCCGGTCGGTGGCGGCGACCTCGTAGAAGATGTTGGTGTGGGTGAGCGGCACGCCCTTGGGGGTGCCGGTGGTGCCCGATGTGTAGAGCACGGTGGCGACGTCGCCGGGGGTGACCGCGCGCCAGCGGGCCTCGACGGCGCCGGGGTCGGCGGCCAGGTGTTCGCGGCCGAGGCCGAGGAAGGCGTCCCAGGTCATGAAGCGGTCTCCGGCGGGGGCGCCGTCCAGCATGATGATCTTGCGCAGGCCGTCGAGGCGGTCGAGCACGGGCTCCCAGCGGGCCAGCTCGGCGGGGCCGCCGAGCACGGCGTAGCGGGCGCCGACGTCGCCGGCCACGAACGCGATCTGGTCGGGCGCGAACGTCGAGTAGATCGTGCAGCCCACCCCGCCGGCGTGCACGGCGCCGAGGTCGGCCAGCACGTGCTCGCTGCGGTTGACCATCATGAGCGCCACCGGCTCCCCCGGCCGCAGGCCGAGCGCGGCGAAGCCGGCGGCGATCTCCAGCACCCGTGTGCGGGCCTCGGCGTAGGTGAGCGTGCGCCAGCCGTCGCCTTCCGGGTCGGAGTAGGCGGGTGCGTCGTCATGCTGCTCGGCAGCGTTCGCGAGCTGCTCGCAGACGGTACGGCCGGCGATCTCTCGCAGGATCTCGGCCCGGACGTCAAGCACTTCGGCCATGGCACCCGCCTCCTGTCAGTAATCACTTATGCGAGTGGCATGCATCGCACCACAGCGCGCGGGGACCGGCAAGAGCTTGCGGAGAAAGATCCATGTTGTTCACGTACAGTGATCGAAAGAATGCGCATGGTGTCTGGGGGGCGCGCGTGAGTAACGGTGGCGGCAGGACGTTCTTCGGGCATCCGTGGGGGCTGGCCACGCTGTTCAGCACCGAGATGTGGGAGCGCTTCTCCTGGTACGGCCTGCGCGCGATCCTGGCCACGTTCATGGCCGCATCGCCCGCCCACCAGGGGCTCGGCCTGTCGCAGGAGACGGCGCAGGCGGTCGTCGGCGTCTACGGCGCGCTCATCTACCTGGTGGCGCTGCCCGGCGGCTGGGTCGCCGACCGCATCCTGGGGGCGCGCAGGTCGGTGTTCTGGGGCGGGTTCGTCATCATGCTGGGGCACATCAGCATGGCGATCCCGGTGACGACGCCGTTCTTCGTCTGGCTGGGCCTGCTGCTGATCATCACGGGCACGGGCCTGCTCAAGCCGAACATCTCGGTCATGGTGGGCCGGCTCTATCCCGAGGGCGACGACGGGCGCAGGGACTCCGGCTTCTCGCTGTTCTATCTCGGCATCAACCTGGGGGCGTTCTTCGCCCCGATCGTCGTGGGCTGGCTGGCCGCGGGCGACCGCTGGCATCTCGGGTTCGGCGCGGCGGCGGTCGGCATGGCGCTGGGCCTGGTGCAGTACGTGTGGGGCGGCAAGAGCCTGCGCGGCGTCGGCGAGCGGCCCGGCCTGCGGCTGACCCGGCGCGAGCGGCGCCGTTTCACCGGCATCGCGCTCGGCGCCGTGGCGCTCGTCGCGGTCGCGCTGGGCGTGTGGGCGGCGACGGGGACGCTGACGGTCGACCGGCTCACGGTGGTGATCACCGTGCTCATCCTGATCGTGCCGATCGTCTACTTCGCCTACATCCTGCTCGGCAGCCACAACCTGACCGAGGACGAGCGGATCAGGATGAAGGCCTACATCTGGCTGTTCGTGGCGGCCGCGGTGTTCTGGATGATCTACGACCTGGCGCCCAGCAAGCTGCTGTTCTTCGCCGCCGACCACACCGACCTGTCGCTGTTCGGGCTGCCGATCCAGGCGGCCACCACGCAGTCGTTCAACCCGCTGTTCATCATGATCTTCGTGCCGGTGTTCGCGGCGCTGTGGCTGAAGCTGGGCACGCGGGTGAGCACGCCGCAGAAGTTCGCGTTCGCGCTGGTCATGGTGGGGCTGAGCTTCGTGGTGATGGCGCTCGCGGCGGCGCTGGCGGGCACCGGCAGGGTGTCGGTGTGGTGGCTGGTGCTGGTCTACCTGGTGCAGGTGTTCGGCGAGCTGTCGCTGAGCCCGGTCGGGCTGTCGGTGACGACGAAGCTGGCGCCCGAGGCGTTCAAGGGGCAGATGCTGGGCGTGTGGTTCATCGCGACGTCGGTGGGCGACGCGGTGGGCGGGCAGACCGGGCGCCTCGGCCGGGTGCTGTCGGATCCGGCCTATTACCTGGTGCTGGCGGCGATGGCGATCGTGGCGGGGGCGGCGCTGTTCATGTTCGCGAAGAAGCTGCGGGTGATGATGGCCGAGCACCACGATCCGGCCATGCGGTAGACATTCCCAACGTGTCCGAACTTCTCGACCTGGCCGGAATCTTCGTCTTCGCGCTGTCGGGCGCGCTCATGGGCGTGCGCAAACGCCTCGACGTCGTCGGCATGGCGGTGCTGGCGGAGATCACCGCGCTGGGCGGCGGCCTCGTCCGCGACCTCATCCTGAACGTGCGCCCCGCCGCCTTCCAGAGCCTCGGCTACGTGCTGGTGCCGCTGGCCGCCACGGTGATCGTCTTCTTCTGGCATCCGCACGTCGCCAGGGTGATGCCGGCCATCCTGGTGCTGGACGCGGCCGGGCTCGGGCTGTTCTGCGCGGTCGGCACGGCCAAGGCCATGGAGTACGGCCTCAGCCCGCTGCACGCCTCGCTGCTCGGCGTCACCTCGGCGGTCGGCGGCGGCATGCTGCGCGACGTGCTGGCCGGGGAGATCCCGACCCTGCTGTACGACCGCCAGCTCTACGCCGTGCCGGCCCTGATGGGGTCCGCGGCGATGGCGGGGCTGGCGTCGTACGGGCTGCACGGCTGGCCCGCCACGCTGGCGGCGGCGGTGCTGGCGTTCGGGCTGCGGATCGCCGCGATGCGGCGCAACTGGCGGGCGCCGCTGGCCAGGGGCGCCGGCGAGTGAGCCTCAGACCATCCCGATGAGCGAGTCGCCCGGTCTGGGGGCGGCCAGCGGGCCGTGGTCGAGCGCGGCGCGCAACCGGACGACGGCGTCCTCCAGCACCTGGGCCGGCTGGGTGAACGGCAGCCGCAGGTAGTTCTCCAGCGTGCCGTCCAGGCCGAACCACGGCCCTGGGGCCAGGCGCAGCCCGTGGTAGGCGGCGGCCTCGGCGAGCGCGGCCGAGCCGGTGCCTTCCGCGAGGCGTACCCAGAGGGTGCCGCCGCCCCTGGGCGGCTCGAACGTCCACTCGGGCAGGTGCTCGCGCAACCCCGCGATCAGCGCCGCGCGGGAGGTGCGCAGCGCGCGGCGGCGCTCGGCGCGCGTCTCCTCCAGCCGGTCGAACAGCCGCGCCACGACGAGCTGCTCCAGCACGGGGCTGGCCAGGTCGACCGACGCGCGGAACGTGGCCAGCCGGCGGATCAGCGCGGCACCCGCGCGCACCCAGCCGATGCGCAGCCCGCCCCACCACAGCTTGGACGCCGACCCGACGCTGATCACCCGGCCGTCGGTGTCGAAGGCGGCCATCGGTGAGGTGTGCGGCACCTCGTCCAGCGCCAGCTCGGCCCAGGTCTCGTCCACCAGCAGCGTGGTGCCGGCCCGGCGGGCGGCGCCGGTGATCGCGGCGCGCACGGGGTCCTCCATGAGCGCGCCCGTCGGGTTCTGGAAGTCCGGCATCAGGTACGCCAGCCGCGCCGCCGCCTGGCGCATCGCCCCCGCCACCAGATCCTGCTCCCAGCCCTCGTGCGAGACGCCGACCGGGACGATGCGGGCGCCGCGCCGCCTGGCGGTGTCGATGGCGTGCGGGTAGGTGGGCGACTCCACCAGCACCGGGTCGCCCGGCCCGGCCAGCAGGCCGAAGACGAGCTGCAGCGCGTGCTGGGAGCCGGTGGTGACGAGGATCTGCTCCGGTCTGGTCGCCACGCCCCGCGCGGTGTAGCGGGCGGCGATGCGCTCCCTGAGCGCGGGCAGTCCCATGGGGTCGTAGCCGTTGCCCATGCCGTAGCGGGGCAGGTCGGCCACCGCCTCGGTCATGGCCTCGGTGAGCGCGCAGGGGGCCGGCGGCGCGGCGGCGTGCAGCTGCACGAGGCCGTCGCCGTCGGTGCTGAGCCACGGGTTGTCGGCGGTGGTGGCCGGGTCGGGCAGCGCGGTCCAGCTCCCCGAGCCCTGCCGGCTCTCCAGGTAGCCGCGCTCGCGCAGCAGGTCGTACGCGGCGGTGACGGTGGTCCTGCTGACCTTGAGCGTCTCGGCCAGGTGGCGCTCGGCGGGCATGCGGACGCGGATGGGGATCTGGCCGTCGAGGATGAGGGCGCGGACGCGGTCGGCGAGTGCGCGGTAGTAGGGGCGGGCGCCGGGATCGAGACCGGCGAGGCGGGCCACTTGCGTGGCGGACAGGTGCCGCATAAGGCCACTTTCCGCCATTGGCCCTGTTATGTGCAAGGGGATGCCTGCCACTGTGGAGCCACTATGAGTGAAACCACCGTCCCACGGCCGCGCTCCTTCCCGGTGCGCCTCCTCCGCCTCTACGGCGGGCTCGCGATGTACGGCCTCGGCCTCGCCCTGCAGGTCGAGTCGGGTCTCGGCAACGGCCCTTGGGACGTCTTCCACCAGGGCGTCGCCCTGAAGCTCGGCCTGACCATCGGCACCGTCATCATCCTGGCCGGCGCGCTGGTCATGCTGCTGTGGATCCCGCTGAAGCAGAAGCCCGGCCTGGGGACGATCAGCAACGTGGTGTTCGTCGGCCTGTTCGCCGACGCCGCACTCCATCTGCTGCCCACGCCCGATGTCCTCGCCGTCCAGATCGTCTATGTGGGTCTCGCCGTCGCCACCGTGGCCTTCGCCACCCTGTTCTACATCGGCGCCGGCATGGGCGCGGGTCCCCGCGACGGCCTCATGACCGGCCTGGTCCGCCTCGGCCTGTCCGTACGCGTCGCCCGGCTCGTCATCGAGGTCACCATGCTGGCCGCGGGCGCGCTGCTCGGCGGCACCGTGGGCCTGGGCACCCTGGTGTTCGCGCTGGCCATCGGACCGCTGGTCCAGCTGTTCACCCGCTGGTTCCCCCTGACGTGATCCCGGGCGTCCGGGCCGGACCTGACGCGACATGATCGGCCCGGACCCGGGATCACCCCGCGCCGAGTACCGTCTAGGCATGCGGATCGAGGATTACGCCCTGATCGGAGACATGCAGTCCGCCGCGCTCGTCGCGCGCGACGGTTCGATCGACTGGCTCTGCCTGCCCAGGTTCGACTCGCCCTCGTGCTTCGCGGCGCTGCTCGGCAGCGAGCGCAACGGGCACTGGTGGCTCGGGCCCACCGGGCGCAGACCGGCCACCCGGCGCCGCTACCGCCCCGACACGCTCATCCTGGAGAGCGAGTGGGACACCCCCACGGGCACCGTCCGGGTGATCGACTTCATGCCGCCGCGCGACCGCAACCCCGACGTCGTCCGCATCGTCGAGGGCGTCTCCGGCAGCGTCGAGATGTCCACCCAGCTGCGCGTGCGCTTCGACTACGGCCGCATCGTGCCCTGGGTGCGGCGCACCAACGGCCACCTGCAGGCCATCGGCGGCCCCGACTCCGTGTGGCTGCACTCCCCCGTGCCGCTCAAGGGCGGCGACTACGCCCACCGGGCCACGTTCACCGTCAACGAGGGCGAACGGCTGCCGTTCGTGTTCACCTGGCATCCCTCCCACGAGCCGATGCCGCCGCAGATCGAGTGCGAGAACCAGCTCGGCGAGACCGAGGCGTTCTGGGCCGAGTGGGTGGCGAAGTGCACCTACGAGGGGCCGTACCGCGAGGCCGTGGTCCGGTCGCTGATCACGCTGAAGGGGCTGACGTACGCGCCGACCGGCGGCATCGTCGCCGCGCCCACCACGTCGCTGCCCGAGGACCTCGGCGGGGTGCGCAACTGGGACTACCGCTTCTGCTGGCTGCGCGACGCGACGCTGACGCTCGACGCGCTCATCAGCTCCGGCTACCTCGAAGAGGCCGCCGACTGGCGCGGCTGGCTGCTGCGCGCCATCGCCGGCCGCCCCCAGGACCTCCAGATCATGTACGGCGTCGCCGGCGAGCGCCGCCTGCCCGAGCTGATGCTCGACTGGCTCGACGGCTACGAGGGCTCCCGTCCCGTCCGCATCGGCAACGAGGCGGTCAAGCAGCTCCAGCTCGACGTGTACGGCGAGGTGATGAACTGCCTGTTCACCGCCCGCACCCGCGGCCTGTGGCCGGACGACCGGGCCTGGACGATCCAGCGCCAGCTCCTCGACTACGTGGAGGACCACTGGGACGAGCCCGACGAGGGCCTGTGGGAGGTGCGCGGCCCGCGCCGCCACTTCGTGCACTCCAAGATCATGTGCTGGGCGGCGCTCGACCGGGCCGTCAAGTACGTCGAGCAGTTCGACCGCGTCGGCCCCGTCGAGAAGTGGCGCACGCTGCGCGACGCCATCCACGCCGAGGTGTGCGACAAGGGCTTCGACGCCGAGCGCAACACCTTCACCCAGTCGTACGGCTCGTCCGAGCTCGACGCCGCGCTGCTGATGATCCCCATGGTGGGCTTCCTGCCCGTCGACGACCCCAGGGTGGCGGGCACGGTCGCGGCCATCGAGAAGGAGCTGATGGCCGACGGCTTCGTGCTGCGCTACCCGCTGGCCGCCGACAACGACGTGGACGGCCTGCCCGGCGGCGAGGGCGCGTTCCTCGCGTGCAGCTTCTGGCTGGTCGAGGTGATGGCCATGCAGGGGCGCAAGGAGGAGGCGAAGGAGCTGTTCGAGCGGCTGCTGACGCTGCGCAACGACGTGGGGCTGCTCGCCGAAGAGTATGACCCGCGCTACGGGCGGCTGGTCGGCAACTTCCCGCAGGCCTTCAGCCACGTGCCCCTGGTGCACGCGGCCCGCGCGCTGTCCTGATCCGTCACGGGGCGGTGCGGCGGCGTTCGCTCACGGGCCCGTCAGGCGGCGTTCGCCCTCCGTCGTGAGGACGAAGACCTGCCAGGCGTAATAGGCGTAGTAGGCGCGCGGGTCGCGCTTGATCTGGCGGGCGTGCAGCAGGATCGCGTTCACGTACGCCTGCGACGGGTTGTAGGCGTGCAGGGCCCTGCGGTAGTCGCGCGGAGCGCCGGTGGCCTTGAGGTAGTTGGCGGCGCCCATGACGGCGTCGCGCGGGTCCTGCACGTCGCCGCCCAGCCCGTACGCCTTCCAGGTGGCCGGCATGAACTGCATCGGCCCCTGCGCCCCCGCGTGGCTGTCCGACCGCACCCGGCCGAACTTCGTCTCCGAGAACATGACCGCCGCCAGCACCTCCCACTCGACCCCGAAGCGGCGCTCGGCCTTCTTGAAGTAGCCGAGCAGCTCGCCGGCCGGGCGGGCGTCGCGGGTCCTGAACACCGCGGACGGCTTGATCGGCCGGGTCAGGGCGAGCAGTTCGCGCAGCGCCGAGGTGTTGTCCTCGGCCTGCGCCCTGAGCTTCTTGGGCAGGCGGGCGAAGGCCTTGGAGGCGACCTCAGGGTGGCGGGCGGCCCAGCGGTAGAGGCGCTGGTGGTAGAGGGCGAGCAGCTCGACGTCCTCGGGCAGCTCGGGCTCGCCGCTCTTCGTCCACCCGTCGATGGCCTCGTTGAGCCTCTCGGTGGTCTCGCTGATCGCGGTGGCCAGGTCCGCCGCGCTCTTCGGGAGCTTCTTCCCCGGCTCGGGGAGCCGGTCGACCTCCGGCTCCTGCGTGGTGGGGGTTGCGGCGGCCGGGGACGGCTCGCTGCCCGCGCTCCGGGCCGGGGCGCCGCAGGCCGCCGTGAGCAGGAGCGCGGCGGCGGTGACGAGCGCGGGTGCCCGGCGGGGCCGGCGGCGTGCCTTCATGACTCCGGAACCTACCCGGTGTCCGGGGCGGGTGTGGGCGCTTGCGCTGTGGGAGCGCTCCCAACAAATCGGGGGCGATCGGTGTTCTTCGCGGTACTGCTCGCCGCAATGTTGCCAAAACGTTGTCCGGCGAACGCGCTGGTCAGCCGGGATGTCAGGGGCGTTTTCCGCTTGCCGGCCGGTGGAGCTGCCGGTTCCACTGGACCGCGGCGCGCCTGTCTCCCTACCCTGGAAGTTGTTGGGAGCGTTCCCACGGAGGTTCTCGTAGCGGGCGTTCGGTCCGGTCTCAGCGTTGAGGCCGCCATGCCTGTCCGTACGAAGGATGGCGCGATGCGCGAAATGCCGCAGGGGGAGACCCCGATCCGGCACAGGAACGACGGCGGGGCGAACGGCGCCGCCTCACCGCTGTCCGAAAGGCCCGGGAGGGCCGGGATGGTGGTGCTGTTCGAGGAGTGGGCGGCCAAGGCTCCGGAGCGGGCGGCGGTGGTGGACGGCGAGGGCACCGTCTCGTACGGCGAGCTCAACGCCGCCGCCGACCGCCTGGCCCGCCTCATCGAGGCCGGCCCGGGCAATGCCGCCGGCCCTGGCAGTGACACAGGCCCTGGCAGTGACACAGGCCAAAGCGGTGCCGCTGGTTCGGGTGGTGCCGGTTCGGGTGGTGCCGGTTCGGGCGGTGCCGGTTCGGGCGGTGCCGGTGGTACGGCGGCCGGTGGCACGGGTGGTGTCCCCGGCGGGGCGACCGGCGGGGCGACCGGTGGGGCGGCCGGTGGGGCGGCCGGCGGGGTGAAGGACGGGGAGGTGGTCGCGATCGTCGCGGGGCGGACGGCCGGGACCATGGCGGGAATGCTCGCCGCGATGAAGACCGGCGCCGCCTATCTGCCGCTTGATCCGGATTATCCGGCGGCCAGGATCGAGGTGGTCCTGCGTGATTCGGGGGCCAGGACCATACTCGTGCCCGGCGGGTTGCGGGAGCGGCTGCCCGCCTTCGACGGCACCGTGCTGGAGTTGCCGGCGTTCGGGGAGGGCGCGGCGGCGTACGGCTCCCCCATCAACGGCCCCATGAACGATTCTGCGAACGGCCCTGCGAACGGCCCTGTGAACGGCCCTGTGAACGGCCCCTTGAACGGCCCGTCAACGACGCTGCGAATGCTGCTGTGAACGGCTCGGCTGATCGCGAGACCTGGGTGCGCGCGGCTTCGGTCCGGCGCTGATCGGGGGCTTTCGGCGTATCGGGCCGTCCTGCGGGCGTGGCGGGCGGCGAGGCATGCGTGTGGAACCGGCGGGGGCGGGCTTATCGTATGGATCACAGCGATAGGTCCGTGAAAGGAGCGGGATGCCGGACATGCGCCCGCTCCGCCCCGCCGACCCCGTACGCATCGGTGACCACCGGCTCGTCGGCGTGCTCGGCTCCGGCGGGCAGGGCACCGTCTATCGCGGCGTCGACGGCACGGGCCGCGAGGTCGCCATCAAGCTGCTGCACAGCCACCTCGCCCAGGACGGCGACGTCATGCGGGGGTTCCTGCGCGAGGTGGAGGCGGCGCGGCGGGTGGCCGCGTTCTGCACGGCGGCGGTGCTGGACGTCGGGATGCTGGACGATCGGCCGTACATCGTCAGCGAGTACGTCCCCGGCGACACGCTCCTCGCGGTCGTCCGCGTCTCGGGGCCGCGCACCGGCGGGGCGTTACACCGGCTGGCGACCTCCACCCTGACCGCGCTGACCGCCATCCACCAGGCGGGGATCGTGCACCGGGACTTCAAGCCTGGCAACGTCCTCATGGGGCCGGACGGGCCCGTCGTCATCGACTTCGGCATCGCCAGGGCGCTCGACGCGACCACCGCGACGTCGGGCGCGGTGGGGACGCCGGCGTACATGTCGCCCGAGCAGTTCCGCGGGGAGCGGGTGGGGCCCGCGTCTGACGTGTTCAGCTGGGCGGGCACGATGGTCTTCGCCGCCACCGGCCGCCCGGCGTTCGGCGGCGACGCGATGGCCGTGATCATGAACCGCATCCTGACCGGCGACCCCGACCTGACGGGGGTGCCCGCGTCCTTACGCGACCTGATCGCCTCCTGCCTGGCCAAGGATCCCGCCGCCCGCCCCTCACCCGGCGACCTCCTCACCATCCTGATCCGCCCCACTACCCCGCCCCCTGGCAACACCCAAGCCGTTCCCCCGCCGCCCGTCCCCGGGCCCTACCCCGACACCGCGGACCTGCAGGAGCGGGATGGCAGGGTCGGCCGGCGGGTGCTCATCGGCGGGGTCGTGGCGGCGGCGCTCGGCGGGTCGGCGTTCGTGCTGCTACGGCCGGACGACACGCCTGCGAGGCGGGCGGACGGCGGGCTGTCGCCGAGTCCGGCGGCGGAGGGGCGTGCCGGCGGAACGCCGGACGCCCGCGCCTCGGCGACCCCGACGCCGTCCGCGACCCCGACGCCGTCCGCGAGTCCGGCGGCGGCGGTGGAGCCGTTCGGGACGGAGCTCGGTGAGCCGGTGGAGGTGCCGCGCGGCAGCGCCGGGAAGCTGACCGCGCTGGCCGCGGCGGGGAGCACGGTGGTGTGCGGCACGGAGAACGGAGTCATTCTCGGCTGGGAGCTGGGCGAACCGATCGCCCGGCTGGGCGACGGCGGCGACCGGGTGGCGTCGGTCGCGGTGGGCACCGTGGACGGCCGGACGGTCGCGATGTCAGGGCATTCCAACGGCCGGCTGAACCTGTGGGACCTGTCCGGGCGGCGGCTCGCCACTCACCGGGTCAAGGACAGGGTTCGCGCCGTCACGGTGGCGGGCGGCCGGGCGGTGGCGGTGTCGGAGAAATACGATCAGTTACGGGACCTGCACAGTGTGGTCCGCCTGTGGGACGTCACCACGGGCAAGCAGATCGGCCCCGCCATCACCGGCCACTTCCAGGGCATCAGGGGCCTGGCGTTCGGCCGCGTGGACGGCGAGGACATCATGGTGACGGGCGACGGCGCCAACCGGGTGCGCTTGTGGCGGCTGTCCTCGGGCACGCTGCTGCGCTCGTTCACGACGGAGAAGGTCGGCGGCATCGATCTGCTGGCCTGCGGCGTGGACAGGGGCGAGCCGGTGCTGGTCTCCACGCATCTCGACGCCACCCTGCGCGTGTACGACCTGGTCACCGGAGAGCGCAGGAGGAAGTGGCAGGTCACAGCGGACCGGCGCGCGATCGCGCTGGTCGCGGGACAGCTGGGCGACGTTCCCATCGCGGTGGTGGCCCACCTGCCCCATGGGGTGGTCGTCCGGGTGTGCGACCTGGACGACGGCGAGACCATCGGCCTGCTCGGCCCCCGCGTGGCGAATGGGCTCTATGACCTGGCACTGGCCGAGCTGGACGGCCGGCCGGTCGTCGTCGGGGCCAACGATGGGAGCTGGGTGTACGTCTACAGCCTGGGGCCGTCCTGAGCAGGGGGCGGGGTCACCGGTCGGAGGTGGCGGTGCTGCCGTCTCTGATGGCGTCCACGTGGCGCATGATCGGCGTGGCCGTGATGCCGTGCAGGACCACCGAGACGACGACGGTGAAGCCGGTGACCGCCCACAACTCCTCCGCCGGTACGCCGAAGTCCGCCACGCCGAGCGCGTACGCCAGGTAGAACAGCGACCCGACCCCCCGGATGCCGAAGAACGAGATGGCCAGCCGCTCGCGGGGCCCGGCGCGGCCGCCCCACTGGCTCAGCCAGCCCGCCAGCGGGCGGATCACCAGCAGGAGCAGCAGGCCGACGGCGGCGCCGCGCCAGGTGAGCGCCGCGAGGCCGCCGGTGGCGACGAAGCCGCCGAGCAGGAGCAGCAGCCAGGCGGTGAACAGCCGCTCGAGCTGCTCGACGAACCCGTGCAGGACGTTGTTGTAGCCGTGCCCGTGCTCGGCTCTCCTGATGGCGCAGGCGGTGACGAACACGGCGATGAAGCCGTACCCATGGATGAGCTCCGTCACCCCGTACGCCAGGAAGGTGGCCGCGAGGGCGACGAACCCGTCGCGGCGCTCCGACAGGGGCGGCCCGCCCGCCGCGCCGCGGAAGAACAGCCGGCCGAGCAGGTACCCGATCAGCAGGCCCGCCACCAGTCCCGCGGCGGTGCGGTAGAGGACGTCGGTCAGCGCCCACTCCCCCAGCCAGCCGGCGCCGGTGGACACGGCGACGGCGATGGCGGCGTACACGATGGGGAAGGCCAGCCCGTCGTTCAGCCCCGCCTCCGAGGTGAGGGCGAAGCGGACCTCGTCGTCGGCGTTCTCGGCGTCCACGGGTTCGCCGACGCTCACGTCGGAGGCGAGCACCGGGTCGGTGGGCGCGAGCACTGCCCCGAGCAGCAGCGCCGCCGCGAGCGGCCAGCCGGGCAGCGCGACGGCGGCCGCGGCCACCATGACGACGGTGATCGGCATGGCGAGGCCGAGCAGCCGCCAGGTCGTGGACCAGCCGCGCGGGCCGGTCCGCCGGTTGATGGCCAGGCCCGCGCCCATGAGCGAGATGACCACGCACAGCTCGGTGATATGTTCCAGCGCCGTTCGGTGGGTGATCGGGTCGGGCTCGGGCAGCCCGATGGGCAGCGCGAACAGCAGCACGCCCGCCACCAGGTAGACCAGCGGCAGCGACACGGGGCGGCGTGCCAGCACGTCGGGGAGGATGGCGGCGAGCAGCGCGGCGGCACCGCCGAGCGCCAGCATGAGGTCGAGGGTGGACATCACTCCGGTCACTGCCCGGAAGATCACTCTTTATCACCACTTGCCCGCCTTCTTCCACCTGATGGAAAGGGGGTGCGCCTGGGCGGGGGTTGCGGAGATGCCGTGGTATGTGATGTGGTGCCGCCCGATTCCAGCATCCGAGTTCGGGAGGCCGTGCGGTGCCGTTCATCGTGGATCTGAGCAGCGGGAACATCGAGAGGGAAGATCGGACGGCGGAGAAGGGGCACTACGGCGGGTCCGTGCTGGGGTTGCGGTTGCTCAGTGAGCGGACGGCGGCTGGGCTCGATCCGTACGATCCGCGCGCGCTGCTGTACGTCGCGGCCGGGATGCTCGGTGGGACGCACGCGCCTGGGCTGGCCAAGGCGGTGTTCCTGGCCAAGTCGCCGCTGACCGGGGCGGCCGGGGAGTCGCACGCGCTGGGGCCGTTCGCGGCGGGGATGCGGGCCGCCGGGGCCAGGGCTCTCGCGGTGACGGGGCGGGCCGAGCGGGTGTCGTACCTGCTGATCCAGGGCGGCGAGGTGAGCGTGCGTGAGTGCGGTGAGCTGAGCGGGCTGGGGGTGGCGGCCGCCACCGACGCGCTGCGGGAGCGGCACGGCGAGGGCGCGCACGTGGCGGCGATCGGGCCGGCGGGTGAGAATCTCGTCCGGTACGCCAGTGTCGTCACCGACTACGCCTTCGCCGCCGGACGTTACGGGCTGGGTGCGGTGTTCGGGGCCAAGAATCTGAAGGCCATCGTGTGCGTGGGGTCCGGTGCGCCGGCCCAGGTGGCCGATCCTGGGACCGTCGCGGCGCTGGGCGCCTACTACCAGGGGGCGCTCGCCACCAATCCGCTCGCCGCGCTGCAGGCCGGCGTGCCGGGGTTCGCCGGGTGGGTCGGGGACACGCTCGCCCCCGGGTACGCCTCCGTCCGGAATTTCTCCGTGCCGGGGCCGCCTGGGCTGCGGGTTCCGGTCGAGGGGGACTACGACGGGCGGGCGGTGGCCACGACCGGCGCCTGTCCCGGCTGTCCTAACGACTGTCTCAAGGTGTACGGCGGGCGGACCGGTGGGCTGGGGCAGGAGGCGTTCCTGTCGCTGGGGTGGAATCTCGGCATCGACGACCTCGACGCCGTGCTCGCCGCCAACGCCCGCTGCAACGACCTCGGTCTCGACCAGGTCTCGCTCGGCGGCACGCTGGCCTTCGCGATGGAGTGCGCGGGGCGCGGGCTGCTGCCGGGCGGGCCGGCGTTCGGGGACGCGGCGGCGCTGCCGGAGCTGATCGAGGACGTCGCCACCCGGTCGGGCCCCCTCGGCGACCTGCTGGCGGAGGGGTCCGCCAGGGCGGCGCGGCGCCTGGGGCCCGAGGCGCGGACGTACGCGATGACGGCCAAGGGCGCCGAGCTGCCGTGCTTCGACCCGCGCCCGCAGCCCGGCATCGGCCTCGGGTACGCCCTCGCCCCCGGCGGCCCCCGCTACGACGCCCTGGAGCACGATCTCGACTTCGACCCGGTCGCCGGGCTCGGCTACAGCTTCCCCGAGGCCGCCAGGGCCGGCGCCGCCCCCGCCCCGGCCGGTGAGCTGAACGAGGAGCGCGGCCGGCGCAGCGCACGCCTGCTGCGCCTGTGGAGCGGCCTGGACGCGCTCAACCTGTGCGTCTTCGCCTCCACCCCGACCCGCCCGCTCACCATCGACCGCCTGACCACGCTGGTGACGGCCGTGCTCGGGGAGCCGTTCACGCTGGACGACCTGCTGGCCGCCGGCCAGGCCCGCCTGGACGGGATGCGCGCCTACGCGCTGCGCGAGGCCGCGGCGTCTGACGGCTTCCCCGACCTGCTGAGCGAGGACCTGCCGGCCCGCCTGCACGACGAGCCGATCACGACCGGCCCCTATGAGGGAGCGGTGCTGAACAGGGAGGCATTCACGCGCGCACGCCGGGCCTTCTACGAGGAGCTGGGCTGGGCTCACGCCTCCTGACCGCGCGGTTCGTTTCACCTGTCTGGTCAATCGGGGAAATATCCCGATAAAAACGATTGAACGATCCCTTGTTCCGTTTGCTGGCTCCTTGTTAGGGTCTGGTCAAACGTTTGACCCGGAAGAGGGAGACGGATGCCTGTCACGATCGACCTGACCGGCCGCACCGCGCTCGTCACCGGCGGCGCGGGCGGTCTCGGGTTCGCCTGCGCCCGTGCCCTGGCCGACGCGGGAGCCGATGTCGTGCTCTCCGACCTCGAAAGCCCGCGCCTGAGCCGGGCGGCGGCGGAGCTGGGCGCGGCGGCGCGGCCGGCCGACCTCACCGACCGCGCCCAGGCCGCAGCCCTGGTGGACGGGCTCGACCGGCTCGACGTGCTGGTCAACTGCGCCGGCATCATGCGCACCACGCCGCTGCTCGACATCGAGCCCGGCGAGTGGCTGCGCGTCGTGGACGTCAACCTCAACGCCACCTTCTGGCTGACGCAGGCGGCCGGGCGGCGGATGGCCGGGCAGGGCGCCGGCTCGATCGTGACGCTGGCCTCGGTGGCCGCCCGCTCGGGCCGGCCGAACGCGGCCCACTACTCGGCGAGCAAGACGGCGCTGCTGTCGCTGACCAGGTCGGCGGCAGAGGCCCTGGCCCCCGTACGGGTGAACGCGGTCTGCCCCGGCGTTGTCCTCACCCCCATGTGGGAGGAGATCATCAGCGACCGCGACCGCCACTTCGGCCCAGGGGCCGGGGAGGGCTACCTGAAGGAGGTCGGCGAGCGCTCGCCGCTCAAGCGGGTGGGGCGGCCCGAGGAGGTGGCGGCGGCGGTGTTGTTCCTGGCCAGCGACCTGGCGTCGTTCGTGACCGGCCAGGCGCTCAACGTCGACGGCGGACTGGAGATGAACTGACTTGACCCCCCGGAGGACCCCGGAGACGATCCCCCAGACGATCCCCCAGACGGCCCACCAGACGGCCCACCAGACGACACGGCAGCCGACACGGCAGACGTTCAAGCTGCTGCCCGAGCTGTTCGGTGACCCCGCGATGGCCGAGATCTTCTCCGCCGAGCGCACGGTGCTGGCCTGGCTGCGTACGGAGGCGGCGCTGGCCAGGGCGCAGGCGGAGACCGGCGTGATCACGCGAGAGGACGCGGCGGCGATCGCCGCGGCCTGCGTGCCCGCCACGGTGGACCTGCCGCGCCTGTGGTCGGAGGCGGTGAACGTGGGCTACCCGATCCTCCCCCTCGTCAGGATGATCGCGGCGGCGCTGCCCGAAGGGCCGGACGGGCGCGTGCACTACGGCGCGACCACCCAGGACATCATGGACACCGGCCTGTCCCTGCAGCTCGGCGAGGCGCTAGACCGGCTGGCCGAGCTGCTGCGCGGGTTCGGCGACGCGGTGGCGCGGCTGGTGGGCGAGCACGCGGGCACGGTCGTCGCGGCCCGCACGCACGCGCAGCAGGCGGTGCCGACGACGTTCGGGGCGAAGATGGCGGTGCTGCTGGCGGAGGTGACGCGGCAGCGCGAGCGGGTGGCCGCGACCGGGCGGCAGGTGCGGGTGGTGTCGCTGTTCGGCGCGGGCGGCACCTCGGCGGCCATGGGCGGGCGCTCCTCCGACGTCCGCGCGGTCATGGCGCGCGAGCTGGGCCTGCGGACGGCCGAGGTGCCTTGGCACGTGGCGAGGGACGGCGTGGCGGAGTTCGGCGTGACGTGCGCGTCGCTGGCGGCGACGGCGGCCCGCTTCGCCCGGGAGGTCGTGGACCTGTCGAGGACCGAGGTGGGCGAGGTGCGCGAGGCGGGCGGCCACCACAGGGGCGCCTCCTCGACGATGCCGCAGAAGGCGAACCCGATCGGCTGCGAGGCCGTGATCGGCATGTCGGGCACGGCGGGCGCGCTCAGCTCTGGCCTGTTCCGCGCGATGGAGGCGGGGCACGAGCGGGCGGCCGGCGAGTGGCAGGTGGAGTGGTACGTGGTGCCGCTGCTGGCGGAGCTGGCCGCGGGCGCGCTGGCCACGGCCGCCGACGTGGCGGCGGGCCTGCGGGTCTATCCGGAGGCGATGCGGGCCAACCTGGACGCGGAGGGCGGCCTGATCATGGCGGAGGCGTACATGATGCGCCTGGCGCCGGCGCTGGGCAGGGAGCGCGCGCACGACCTGGTCTACCGGGCGGCGCACGAGGCGCGCGAGCAGGGCCTGGCGCTGGCCGACGCGCTGCGCGGGACGGCAGGGCCCGGCGACCTGGAGAGCCTGGGCCCGCTGCCCATCCCGCCGGAGTCCTACGTCGGCGACGCCGGGGCGATCTGCGCCGCGGCGCTCAATGCCTGGAGGGAGGCGCCCGCAGGGCAGGCGCCGGAGCGGGCGCCCGGAAAGCGAGCGCAGGAGGAACGAGCGCCCGAAGAACGAGCACCCGAAGAACGAGCACCTGAAGAACGAGTGCTGAGGAGCGGGCATGAGTGAGCGGCGGCTGGCGGATCTGCTGGCCATGTGGCGGATCCGCGCGTTCGAGGAGAAGGTGCGCGACCTGCGGGCGCAGGGCCCGATCGTCGGGTCGGTGCATTTGTGCATCGGGCAGGAGGCGATCCCGGCCGGGGCGTGCGGCGAGCTGGAGGAGCAGGACGCGCTGTTCGCGACCTACCGGGGGCACGGCTGGGCGCTGGCGCGCGGGGTCCCGGCGGAGCCGCTGTTCGCGGAGCTGATGGGCCGGGCGAGCGGGGTCAACGGGGGGCGCGGCGGTTCGGCGTACTTCACGGCCGCCGAGTACGGCTTCCACGGCGAGAACTCGATCGTCGGCGCGGGCGCGCCGCTGGCCTGCGGGGCGGCGCTGGCGGGCCGGCACGACGGCTCCGGCCGGGTCGCGGTGAGCGTGTTCGGCGACGGCGCGATGAACCAGGGCGCGGTGCACGAGGCGATGAACTTCGCCGCGGCCTTCAAGCTGCCGGTGGTGTTCGTGTGCGAGAACAACCGCTACTCGGAGCTGACGCCGATCGCCGGCATGGTGGGCAACCCGCGGCTCGCGGACCGCGCCGCCGCGTACGGGATGCCGGGCCACCGTGTGGACGGCAACGACGCGGAGGCGGTGCGCTTCCACGTGCGCGACGCGCTGGAGGTGGCCCGCGAGGGCGGCGGGCCGACGCTGCTGGAGTGCATGACGGAGCGGCTGGTGGGCCATTACATCGGCGACGCCGAGACCTACCGGCAGCCGGGCGAGCTGGACCGGATCAGGCGCGGGGAGCCGATCGCGCGGCTGCGCGCGGGCCTGCTGGCCGACGGCGTGCCGGAGCGGGAGATCGACGCGGTGGAGCGGCGGGCCCGCGAGGAGACGGAGGCCGCGGCGGCGGCCGCGCAGGCGGCGCCGCCCGCCGACCCGGCGACGGCGAGGGAGCACCTTCATGCGTGAGCTGACCTACGGCGAGGCCGTGAACGCGGCCCTGCACCGGGTGATGGAGGAGCTGCCGCAGACGCTGGTCTACGGCGAGGACGTGGCCGTGCCTGGCGGCGTGTTCGGGGTGACGCGGGGGCTGCGCAGGCAGTACGGCGAGCGGGTCTTCGACACCCCGATCAGCGAGTCGGCGATCCTCGGCAGCGCGGTGGGGGCGGCGATGTTCGGCCGCCGCCCGATCGTGGAGATCATGTGGGCCGACTTCTCGCTGGTCGCGCTGGACCAGATCGTCAACCAGGCGGCCAACGTGCGGTACGTCTCGGCCGGCCGGCTGACGGCGCCGCTGACGATCCGCACCCAGCAGGGCAACGCGCCCGGCGCGTGCGCGCAGCACTCGCAGTCGCTGGAGGCGCTGTTCCTGCACGTGCCGGGGCTGCGGGTGTGCATGCCGAGCACGCCGCAGGACGCGTACGACCTGCTGGTGACGGCGGTGCACGGCGACGACCCGGTCCTGGTGATCGAGAACCGCACGCTGTACTCCGGCGCCAAGGAGCCGGTCGAGACCGACGGCCCGGTCAGGCCGATGGGCGGGGCGCGCACCCGCCGCGACGGCTCGGACGTGACGATCGTGACCTGGGGGGCGATGACGCACCGGGTGCTGGAGGCGGCCGAGCGGCTGGCCGCCGAGGGTGTCGAGGCGCAGGTGCTGGAGACGCCGTGGCTCAACCCGTTCGACGTCGGCGCGGTGCTCGGCGGCGTCCGGCGGACGGGCCGGCTCGCGGTCGTCCACGAGGCGAACGTCACCGGCGGCTTCGGCGCCGAGGTCGTCGCCCGCGTCACGGAGGCGGGGGCGCCGCTGCTCGCGCCGCCGATCAGGATCGGCACGCCGGACGTGCGCATGCCGGCCGCGCCGGTGCTGGCCGAGTCGCTGGTGCCGGACGCCGCCCGGATCGCCGGGAGCGTACGTGAGCTGGTGAAGGGATGAGAGGCGTCTGGCATTTCTCGTTCACGGTGGCCGATCTCGACAGGTCCGTGGCCTTCTACCGCGACCTGCTCTGCTTCACGCTGGTGCACACGCAGACCCAGGACAACGCCTACACCCGGCGGCTGGTCGGCCATCCCGGCGCGGTGCTGCGGGTGGCCCAGCTCGCCGTGCCGGGGCAGCCGCGCGGCGTCTCCACGCACGACCTGGAGCTGGTCGAGTACGTACGCCCGCGCGGCGAAGCCCGCGACCCGGCCCGCCACCTGCCCGGCGCCGCCCACCTGGCGCTCACCGTCGAGGACGCGCGGGCCGAGCACGCCCGGCTGTCGGCGGCCGGGGTGCGCTTCGTCAACCCGCCCGCCGAGATCACCGCGGGGGTCAACAAGGGCGGTTACGCCTGTTACTTCCTGGACCCGGACGAGATCACGCTGGAACTCGTCCAACCTCCTGCTACCTTGTGACGCTCAAACGATTGATCATGGGAAGGGAAGCTGGATGACCGTCATCGACGCCCACCAGCACTTCTGGAACCTGGAGACGGGTTCGTACCCCTGGCTGACGCCGGAGTCGGGGCCGATCTTCCGTACGTTCGAGCCGTCCGAGCTGCTGCCCCAGCTCGCCGCGGCGGGCGTGGACCGCACGGTGCTGGTGCAGGCGATGGACTCCTACGCCGACACCGACGCGATGCTGGCGCAGGCGGACGCGTACGACGTGATCGGGGCGGTCGTCGGCTGGGTGCCGCTGGCGCGGCCCGATGAGGCGGCCGAGGCGCTGGAGCGGTACCGGCGGCACGCCAGGTTCGCCGGGATCAGGCACCTCATCCACGACGAGCCCGACCCCGACTGGGTGCTCCAGGAGCCCGTGATCGAGGGGCTGCGGCTGCTGGCGGCGGCCGGGCTGCCGTTCGACGTGGTGGCGGTGCTCCCCCGGCATCTGGAGCACGTGCCGGTGCTGGCCGAGCGGGTGCCGGGGCTGCGCATGGTGATCGACCACCTGGCCAAGCCGCCGATCAAGGACAAGGGGTGGGAGCCGTGGGCGTCGCTGCTGGCGCGGGCGGCGCAGTGCCCTGACGTGTACGCGAAGGTGTCGGGGCTGAACACCGCGGCCGACGCCGGGACGTGGACCGGCGAGGACCTGCGGCCGTACGTCGAGCACGCGATCGAGCTGTTCGGCCCCGAGCGGCTGATGTTCGGCAGCGACTGGCCGGTGGCCACACTGGCCGGCGACTACGCCAAGGTGTGGCGGGAGACGCAGGTCGCCCTGTCGGGCCTGGACGAGGCCGGCCGCGCGCAGGTGCTCGGCGGCACCGCCGCCCGCTGCTACGGGATGGAGGAGCGGTGATCGACGTGTTCGCGCCCATCGCGGCCGCCGCCGACCTGACGATCCCGGCGGAGCACCGCAGGCCGGTCGCGATCGTGGGCGCCGGGGCCATCGTGGACGTGGCTCACTTGCCCGCCTACCGGCAGGCGGGGCTGGAGGTGACCGGGCTGTTCGACCTCGACGCGGGCCGCGCCGCCGAGGTCGCCGCCCGGCACGGCGTGCCGCGCGTGTACGGGACGTTGGAGGAGCTGCTGGCCGACGAGCGGGCCGAGGTCGTGGACGTCGCGGTCGCGCCGGGCGCGCAGCCGGGCGTCGCGCGGCAGGCGCTGGCGGCCGGCAAGCACCTGCTCTGCCAGAAGCCGTTCGCGCCCGACGTGGCCACCGGCCAGGAGCTGGTGGGCCTCGCTGCGGCGGCCGGCCGCAAGATCGCGGTCAACCAGCAGCTCCGCTTCGACGAGGGCATCGCGGCCGCGCGCGCGATGGTGCGGCGGGGCTGGATCGGCGAGCCGACGGCGATGACGTTCACCGTGAACATCTTCACCGACTGGAGCGCGTGGGACTGGCTGGTCACCACCGACCGGCTGGAGATCGTCTACCACTCGATCCACTACCTCGACGCGATCAGGTCCGTCCTGGGCGACCCCGAGCTGGTCTTCTGCACCGGCAGCCGGACGCCGGGCCAGGTCGCCAAGGGTGAGACGCGCACGATGAGCACGCTGGTCTACCCCGGCGAGGTGCGGGCGCTGGTGCACGCCACCCACGAGAACCGCACCGGCGACGGCGAGGCGGCCTTCCGCATCGACGGCGCCGAGGGCGCGATCAGGGGCACGCTCGGCCTGCTGTACGACTATCCGCACGGCCGCCCCGACACCCTGGAGGTGAGCAGCCGGGCGCTGCCGACGGACGGATGGCTGCCGTACCCGGTGACCCGGCGCTGGCTGCCCGACGCGGTGGCCGGGCCGATGGGGTCGCTGCTGCGGGCTGTCGCCGAGGGCGGCGAGCCCGAGACGTCGGGCGCCGACAACCTCGGCACGCTGCGCCTGCTCGACGCGCTCTACCGGTCGATGGACAGCGGCCGGAGCGTACGCCCGGGATCACCGGCATGAAGCGCGCCCGGGTGACGCTCGCCGACGTCGCCGCGATGGCGCGGGTCGACAGGGCCGTCGTCTCGCGCGTCGTCAACAAGGATCCGACGCTCAACATCCGGCAGGAGACGCGCGAGCGGGTGCTGGCCGCGATCGAGGAGCTGGGCTACCGGCCGAACGTGGCGGCGCGCAGCCTGCGCACGTCGCGGGCGCACATGTTCGGGCTGTTCATCCCTGACTTCGCCAACCCCGTCTACGCCGAGATCATCAAGGGCGCCGAGTCGGAGGCCGCCGCGCAGGGCTACGTGCTGGTCACCGGCAGCGCCACGGGGGCCGGGCTCGGCGAGTACATGGACCGCATCGGGCAGGGCCGCATCGACGGGCTGCTGCTGGCCGGCACGGGCGAGGACGCGGACCTGGCCGCGCAGCTCGACCAGGCGGCGATCCCGTGGCTGATGCTCAACAACCGCAGCCAGGGCGTCAAGCGCTACGTCATCCTCGACGACCAGCGAGCCGCCGCGCTCGCCGTCGAGCACCTGGTACGCCTGGGCCACCGCCGCATCGCGCACCTCGCGGGACCGTCGCGCGCCGACACGGCCGCGCGCAGGTCGGCCGGCTACTCGGCGGCGATGCGCGACGCCGGCCTGCCCGAGGGGCCGATCACGGCGGCCGGCTACACGCCGGCCGGCGGGGCCGCGGCGATGGCCAGGCTGCTGGCCGAGGCGCCCGAGGGCGAGCGGCCGACGGCGGTGTTCGTGGCGAACGTGGCCTCCGCCATCGGCGCGATGGAGGGCGTACGGGCGGCCGGGCTGGAGATCCCGCGCGACGTGTCCATCGTCGCGGTGCACGACCTCGACCTGGCCGGCTACCTCAACCCGGCGCTCACCACCGTGCGGATGCCGCTCGCCGAGCTGGGCCGGCGCGGAGTGAGGCTGCTGGGCGGCCTCGACCCGGACGCGACGGTCGCCGAAGTGCTGACCGGCCCCATCGAGCTCATCCACCGACGCTCCACCGCTCCCCCGCCCCACTAGAGATCGATGGGACATGGCGGAGCGCGGCCGGACGCGGGGGCGTCCGGCCGGTTCCTGTGACGCGGCGCGGCTTCCGGCGGCGCTGATGCCAGAGCTTGTGTTAGCGCTAACATCGCGGGTCGAAAGTGGCCCGAACGCTAAGGACGTCAAGGCGCTCCGTCAAGAGCCGAGCCCGCCGGCATCCGCATCTTCCGAGCTCACAGCAGGGCCACGGAACCGGCGAACGTGTAAGTTTCACGCCCGGCCACCCGAGGGTTGACGCTCGCGGAAAAGCGCGCCTACATTGCCTGCGACGCAACCGGCGCAGCGTCCGGCGGAGCGAAGCGGTCACCTTTCCCGATCGAAGGAGGACCCTTGCGCCGCCTGTTCCGTCCCGCCGCCGCCATCGTGGCGGCGCTCACGCTCATGGGAGCCGCGTTCGCCTATCCCGGCCCCGGCCGGGTGACCGGCGACGTGGTCGTGCACGACCCCACGATGATCCGCACCTCGTCCAACTACGTGCTCTACTCCACCCACGGCTACCTGGAGGCCCGCACCTCCACCGACCGCATCCACTTCACCAGGTCCGGCTCCGCCTTCCGCACGCCGCCGTCGTGGTGGCGGACGTACTCGTCGGGCAACGACCCGTGGGCGCCCGACATCTCCCAGCAGGGCGGGAGATACCTGATGTACTACGCGGTCTCCAGCTTCGGCTCGAACAACTCGGCGATCGGCCTGGCCACCAGCCCCACCGGCCAGCCCGGCTCGTGGAGCGACCAGGGCATCGTCCACAGCACGACGACGAGCTCCGACCACAACGCCATCGACCCCAACCTGCTCGTGGACGCCTCGGGCCGGTGGTGGCTGAGCTTCGGGTCGTACTGGACGGGCATCAGGATGATCAGACTCGAACCCTCGACCGGCAAGCGCCACTCCTCCGACCGCACGCTCTACCACCTGGCGACCCGGCCGGACGCGCCGTACGCGGTGGAGGCGCCCGACATCGTCAGGCACGGCGACTACTACTACCTGTTCGCCTCCTACGACCGGTGCTGCGCGGGCCTGGACAGCACGTACAAGATCAAGGTGGGCCGCTCCACCAGCCCCACGGGCCCGTACGTGGACCGCTCAGGCCGCTCGATGCTGAGCGGCGGCGGCACGATGGTGCTGGAGACCCATGACCAGGTCGTCGGCCCCGGCGGGCAGAGCGTCATGTCGGACGTGGACGGCGACCTGCTCGTCTACCACTACTACGACCGCAACGACAACGGCACGCCGAAACTGGGCGTGAATCTCATCGGCTGGGACTCGGCCGGCTGGCCGTACGTGTACTGAACGTGCACTGAACACGCACTGACCTGCGGCGGCGGGGGGGGGGTGGGGCGCCCCCCCCCCCCCCCCCCGGGGGGCCCCCCCCCCCCGAAAAACGAAATTAAAAAGAAATATGGTTTTTTTTATTGTGGAGAGAGGGGGGGTGGGTTTTGTTATTAG
>NZ_JBFAPT010000049.1:0-51487 GCF_040676845.1 Nonomuraea sp. NPDC049504 | reverse complement strand
GGGAGGGTGTGGGAGAGTAGGTCACCGCCGCACAAACTTTCAAGGAAAGGGCTCCGACACCAGGTTCTGGTGTTGGGGCCCTTTCCGCATGTCCGAACCCCCCTTCTTTTCCGCATGCCCCGGGGGTCTTTGGGGGCTGGGGTTTTTTTCGGTGTGTTCCCGGTCTTTTTTGGAAGGTCGCGGTCCCGTCGTCTGGGCGGGCGTCTTCGGGGGTCGCCGTTTCTTCGGGTGGTGGCGGCTCCTGGCGCTGGTGCCGGTTGTCGGGGTTCGGTCAGTGCTTTGTATTCGGGGCGGGCGGCGGTTAGGCGGTGTCCTGGGTTGCGCGGTGGTTGTTGTGGGGATGAAGGCTCGGGCCGAGGTGGGTCCGGGCCTTTTGCTTTTCCCGGGGACCGGGCGCCTGGGTGGGGCGTACGGACTGCTGTGGGGGGTCAGTAGGGTTGAGGGGTGGATTATCGTGCGGTAGAACGCGCGATCATGGATCGTGGCGTCGAGTGGGATTTCGAGCCGACGCTCGATCGGATCGCGGCCCTTCTTGACCTTCTCGGCTCGCCGCAGCGGGCGTACCCGGTCATACACATCGCCGGCACCAACGGCAAGACGAGCACGGCGCGGCTGACCGAGGCGCTGTTGCGGGAGCGCAACCTGCGGGTGGGGAGGTTCACCAGCCCGCATCTGGTGTCGATGCGCGAGCGGATCACGGTGGACGGGGAGCCGCTCAGCGAGGAGCGGTTCGCGCAGCTCTATGAGGAGATCATCCCGTACGTCGAGCTGACCGACACCCAGGGGCGGCGGATCCAGTTCTTCGAGCTGCTGACGGCGATGGCGTTCGCGGCGTTCGCCGACACGCCCGTCGACGTCGCGGTGGTCGAGGCCGGCATGGGCGGGTCGTGGGACGCGACGAACGTCGCGGACGGCATGGTGTCGGTCATCATGCCCATCTCGCTCGATCACACCGACCGGCTCGGGCCCGACATCCCCAGCATCGCCGCCGAGAAGGCGGGCATCATCAAGCCGGGGCAGACCGCGGTGTTCGCGCAGCAGGAGCTGGCAGCGGCCGAGGTGCTGATGCGGCGGGCGGCCGAGGTGGGCGCGGTGGTGGCGCGTGAGGGCCTGGAGTTCGGGGTGATGAGCCGTGAGGTGGCGATCGGCGGGCAGCTGGTCACCCTGCGCGGGCTCAAGGGCGTCTACGACGACGTCTACCTCCCGCTCTACGGGGCTCACCAGGCGAGCAACGCGGTGTGCGCATTGGCCGCCGTCGAGGCGCTGACCGGAGGTGACGATCCGCTGGACGTTGATCTGGTGCGCCAAGCGTTCGCTCAGGCCTCGTCGCCGGGGCGGATGGAGGTCGTGCGGCGTACGCCGACGGTGGTGATCGACGCGGCGCACAACCCCGGCGGCATGCAGGCGACGCTGGAGGGGCTGCATGAGGCGTTCGACTTCGCCAAGGTGATCGGCGTGGTCGGCGTCATGCGCGACAAGGACGTCGAGGCGCTGCTGGAGCTGCTTGAGCCGATCCTCGACGAGGTGGTGCTCACGCGTAACTCCTCGCCCAGGTCCATGCCGGTGGATGAGCTCGCGGCGCTGGCCGTGCCGCTCTTCGGCGAAGACCGCATCCGTGTCGTCGAGCGGCTCGACGACGCCATCGACCAGGCCATCGGCATCGCTGACGCCGACGGCGAGTTCAGCGGCACCGGCGTGTTCATCACCGGGTCCGTCGTCACGGCGGGCGATGCGCGGCTGCTGCTCAAAGCGGACGGAAAGCCATGAAGTTCGAGGTCACCCCAGGCATGCGCAGGCTCGGCGGCACCGTGCTCGGCATGGAGGCCATCGTGGTCGGGCTTCTTACGCCGGTGGCGATCAGCGGCGGGGTCGCGACCGGGCTGGCGGTGACGGTCGGCATCGGGCTCGCGGTGCTGTGCGTGGTCATCGCGGGCCTGCTCAAGTGGCCGTTCGGCTACGTCGCGGGGACCGTCGTGCAGGTGCTGGCCATCTGCACGGGCTTTCTCGTACCGACCATGTTCTTCCTGGGCGCGATCTTCGCCGCACTGTGGATCACGGCGATTATCGTCGCTCGCCGTGTCGAGGGCGCTACTTCCCGCTAAAGTCGGCCGGTATGGCCGTCCCCCCAGACACGCGGCCGCCGCTTCAGGCGCGCCTCAGTCGACCCTGGTCGCTCGACATCCTGCTCGGGCTCCTCATCGTGACGTCGCTGCCCCTGGCGGTGGTCGCGGTGCCCAACACGCTCTCCGTCGTCGCCGGGCTGCTGCCGGACGATCTCGACCAGGCCGGGCTCATGCGTACGCACGGGCTCGCCCTGCCCGCCCTGATGCTGGCGGTGCCGCTCGCGGTGGCGTTGAGGCGGCGGGTGCCGGCGGCGCCGCTGCTGGTCGGCGCGCTCGCTCTGGTGGCGCTGTCCGACGCGGCGGGTGGTTACGCGGCGTCGGAGCTCGTCGTCGGCGTGGTGCGGGTGCTGCGCGGCGCCGGTTCCGGCGCCGTCATCGCCGTCACGCTCGCCGCCGCCTGGCACCGGGCGCCGGTCCTGCGCGGGTTGTGGGCGGGCGTGTTCGCGCTCAGCCTGCTCACCGCACAGGCGCTCGCGCTGTGGCCGCTCGACGAGGTGACCAGCTGGCGGGTGACGTTGCAGCCGTATCCGCTGGTCACCGGTATCGCGCTGGCGCTGGCGGCGGTGCACCTGGTCGTGTGGCTGGTGCTCGGCAGGCCCGACGGCGACCCTCTCGAGAACGGCGAGCTGAAGCGGTTGCTGCTGGCCGTGGCGCCGGTCGCGGTGGTCGCGGCTGCGGCCGTCAGCACGGCGAGCGCGGGGTGGCGGTCCGGAGCCGTGGTCCTGCTGGCGGCGCTCGCGGTGGCGGGGCTGCTGGCGCTGGCGTCCATCGGGGGCGCGGTGCGGCGGGTGTCGGCGTACACGATGGTGGCCGTCGGCGTGGTGCTGCTGCCGAGCGCGGCGCAGATCACGCTGGTCGAGATGGGCGGGCTCGGCGGGCCGGGGCTGCGCGGATTGTGGGTGCCGTACGCGGTGGCGGGGGTGCTCGCGATCGCGGCCGCGGTGGCGGTGCGGCTGCTCGGGCGGGGTGGCCGGCGGTGGCTCGCGCCGCTGGGGCTGCTCGCCGTGGTGGGCGGGCTCTGTTCGGTACGGCTGGTGGTGCCGTCGGCCGACGGGATGGTGCTGGCGGTGCCGTTCACGCTGCTTGCCGTGGGTGCGGCGGTCGCGATCACGGCGGTGCTGCAGGACATCGGGCTCGGCGCGGCCGTCTACGGGCTGACGCTGTGCTGCACGGGAGTGCTGACCGGGTTCCTGCTCGGCGCGGGCGTGCAGATGGCGATGCTGGACGGCGTACGGTCGCCGCAGGAGCTGGTCGACGGGTTCGTGGGAGCGTTGCACTGGTGGGCACTGATCAGCGGGTTCCTGGTCGTGGCGATCATCGTGCTGGCTTCGCTGATGGCGCGGCGGCCCGGCAAGGAGCCTGCGGTGCCGGAGGGGCCCTGTGCGGGGCCGTCCGAGCCCGGCGACGTGCTGCTCGTCAGTGCGCCGGTCGACGATGACCGCGCTGACGATGACCGCGCTGACGATGACCGCGCTGACGGTGATGCGCCGCAGGTGGCGGCGCCCGTCGTGAAGTGGGGGGCGTTCGGTGGGGCGGGCAAGCCGGCGGTGCCTCCTCCTGGGCAGTCGCCCGAGGATGCCGGGTCAGGATGAGCGGCTACCGCGGAAACGAGGGCAGGGGCGCGGTAACGGTAAGCTGAGGGCCCTGCTACGGCGGCGCGTGGGCCCGTGCCCCGCGACGCGACCTCGCGGCCGGGCGGGTGCCTGCAGCCGCGACCACACCCATGTTCGAAGGAGAACCCCACGTGTCCGAGCGCACTCTTGTCCTGATCAAGCCCGACGGGGTTAAGCGCGGCCTCATCGGTGACGTGATCGCCCGTGTGGAGCGCAAGGGCCTCAAGGTCGTGGCGATGGACCTGCGCACCCTCGACGCCGACACCGCCAAGGCGCACTACGCCGAGCACTCCGAGCGGCCGTTCTTCGGTGAGCTGGTCGAGTTCATCACCTCCGGGCCGCTCGTCGCCATGGTCCTGGAGGGCCCGCGGGCCGTCGAGGCCTTCCGCGCGCTGGCCGGCGCCACCGACCCGGTCAAGTCCGCTCCCGGCACGATCCGCGGCGACCACGCCCTCGAGATCGGCGAGAACGTCGTCCACGGCTCCGACTCGCCCGAGTCGGCCGCGAGGGAGATCAAGATCTTCTTCCCGGACCGGTTCTGACCGATCCGCACTTTCGAGCCCGCGCAGTTCCGGCTGCGCGGGCTTTCCTGTCGGCGGGGCGGCGTATGGTTCTGACATCGCAAGCGCGGGATGTTGATGACGGGGATTTTGCCGGCGGGTTGCCGTAGGGTGCGGAGAGATCGCTGAGTGGACCGTTCCAGGTCGCGATCGGATGTTGTGGTGCAATCCGGGCAAAGCTGCGGTTGAGGTAGGGGCTGGAGATTTTTGACGGGCGCGATGGCTCATTGCGCGCATCGGTGGGTACGTCACGTTACGATTCGAATTCATTCCGTAGTCACTCGCGAACGACGTTACGGAGGGCTCCGTTCCCCATGGGCAGCAAGCTCGCGTTCCTCGGCCGTGACATGGCGGTCGACCTGGGCACCGCCAACACGTTGGTCTACGTGCGTGGCCGCGGCATCGTGCTCAACGAGCCGTCAGTCGTCGCGATCAACACGGCTACCAGCAAGATCGTGGCGGTCGGCATCGAGGCGAAGCGGATGATAGGCCGCACGCCAGGCAACATCATCGCGGTCCGTCCGCTCAAAGACGGCGTGATCGCAGACTTCGACGTCACCGAACGGATGCTGCGATATTTCATCCAGCGGGTCCATCGGCGACGCCATTTCGCCAAGCCGCGCATCATCATCGCCGTGCCGAGCGGCATCACGAGCGTGGAGCAGCGGGCCGTGAAAGAGGCCGGCTACCAGGCGGGGGCCAGGAAGGTCTACATCGTCGAAGAGCCCATGGCCGCGGCCATCGGCGCCGGGCTGCCGGTGCACGAGCCGACCGGCAACATGGTCGTCGACATCGGCGGCGGCACCACCGAGGTGGCCATCATCTCGATGGGCGGCGTGGTCACCAGTCAGTCGATCAGGATCGGCGGCGACGAGCTCGACCAGGCGGTGATCGCCTTCGCGAAGAAGGAGTTCTCGCTGATGCTGGGCGAGCGCACCGCCGAGGAGATTAAGATCGCCATCGGTTCCGCCTGCCCGATCGGCGAGGAGTCGCACGCGGAGGTGCGCGGGCGCGACCTGGTCAGCGGGCTGCCGAAGACCGTCATCGTGTCCAGCGAAGAGATCAGGAAGGCCACCGAGGAGCCGGTCAACGCGATCGTCGACGCGGTCAAGACCACGCTCGACAAGTGCCCGCCCGAGCTGTCCGGCGACATCATGGACCGCGGCATCGCGCTCACCGGCGGCGGCGCCCTGCTCAAGGGGCTCGACGAGCGGGTCAAGGCGGAGACGGGCATGCCGGTCCACCTGGTCGACAACGCGCTCGACTCGGTGGCCATCGGATCGGGCAAGTGCGCGGAGGAATTCGAGGCCCTGCAGCAGGTCCTGGTTCCGGAGTCGCGGCACTGATGAGAGATTCGCGCCGTGCCCGGCTGATCCTGGGAGTGCTGCTGGCGGCGGCACTCGTCATCCTGACCGTCGACCACCGCACGGGTGACAGCTCGCCGCTGCGCCCGCTGCGGGCGGCCGGCGCCTACTTGTTCGGCACGGCGGAGCAGTTCGGCAACGTGGTGGTGCGGCCTGTCGGGGCGTTCTTGCACGCGATCGTCACCGCGCCGGCCGCTCAGGAGCGCATCGAGACGCTCAAGGAGGAGAACGCGAAGCTGCGGGCCGGGCTGGTGGCGGGCAAGCTCGACGCCGATCGGTCCAAGGAGCTGAAGAAGCTGATCGGGCTGGCCGGCACCGGGGGCTACAAGATGGTCACCGGCAGCGTGATCGCGCGGCGCGGGCTGCCGGGGTTCGAGGACGCCGTGCAGATCGACGTGGGCGCCAGTGACGGGGTCCGGCCGGAGATGACCGTCATCAACGGCGACGGGCTGGTGGGGCGGGTGGTGCACACCACCTCGCGTACGTCGACGGTGGTGCTGGTCAGCGATCCCGCCTCGTCGGTGGGTGCGCGGCTCGAGGGCGGCAAGGAGATCGGCGTCGTGCACGGCGTGGGGGAGCACGGGCGGCTGGTGCAGTTCCGGCTGCTCGACTCGACGGCGCCGATGAGCAGGGGCGGGCGGATCGTCAGCTTCGGGTCACAGAACTGGCGGCCGTACGTGCCGGGGGTGCCGATCGGGGTGATCGAGCGGGTGGAGTCCACGCCCGGCGAGCTGACCCGCATCGCCTACGCGCGGCCGTATGCCGACCTGACGGCGCTCGACGTGGTCGGTGTGGTGGTGGAGGCGCCGAAGCGGGACCCGCGTGACGCGGTGCTGCCCGCGAAGGAGACGGCCCGGTGACGGGGCGCCTGCATGGTCACGGGACCTGCGGAGGAGGCGGCGTGTCGCCGGGGCTGCTCGCGTTCGCCGGTGGCAGGCGGGCGTTGTGCGGTGCCGAGGTGCGTGGTCGCGGGACGGGTGTGATGACGAGGCACGAGTCGTTCGCGTCTGGCGGTGGCGGGGTGCGTGGGAAGGGGGCGTGGTGATCGGCGGGTTCTCGGTGGTGCTGGCGTTGCTGGCGCAGGTGATGCTGGTCAATCGGGTGGCGTTGCCCGGTGGTGGTGCGCCTGATCTGGTGCTGCTCGCTGTCATCGGCATCGCATTGACCAGGGGGGCCGCGCCGGGCGCTGTGCTCGGGTTCTGCACCGGGCTGCTCGTCGACGTCATGCCGCCGACCGCGCACCTCGTCGGGCAGTACGCGTTCGTGCTGGCTCTGGTCGGTTACGTCGCCGGGCGCGGCGCGGGCGGGCCGGTCACCACCGTCGTGCTGTGCGTGCTCATGGCGCCGCTGCTGGCGGCGGCCGTGGGGGGCCTGATCTCCGACCCCCGGGTGACGATGGCCACGCTGACCGAGCAGGTGCCGGTCACGATCGTCTACACGCTGCTGGTCTCGCCGATCGTGATCTGGCTGACGACGAGAGGCAGACAGGCGAGGTTCTCGACATGACCAGGATGCGGGCCCGGCTGCTGGTGCTGCACGTGATCGTGCTGACGTTGCTGGTCGTGCTGGCGATGCGGCTGTGGCAGGTGCAGGTCGTACGCGGGCAGGAGTTCGTGACGCGGGCGACCGAGACCAGGACGCGAGCGGTGATCGTGCCGGCCGTGCGCGGGCAGATCCTCGACGCCAGGGGCCGCCCGCTGGTGCGCAACAAGACCGCGCTCGTGGTCTCGGTCGACAGGACCCGGCTGCTGCGGATGAAGGACGGCGGCGTCCATGTGCTGCGCAAGCTGTCGCAGGTGCTCGGCAAGCCGGTCTCCGACCTGCAGCAGCGCATCACGCCGTGCGGTCCAGGGGTGGGCAAGCCGTGCTGGACGGGGTCGCCATACCAGCCGGTTCCGCTGGACGAGAAGGTAGACACCCGCGAGGCGCTGCAGATCCTGGAGCGGCAGGAGGAGTTCCCCGGCGTGACGGCGGAGATCCACCCCGTGCGGCAATATCCGCTGGGCAGGGCGGGCGCGCAGATGCTCGGCTACCTGCAGCCCGTCACCGAGGCCGAGCTGGAGAAGCGGGAAGGGCTCAAGGCCGCCTTCTCAGGGGTCGACCTGGCGGGGCGCGACGGGATCGAGTACGTCTACGACGACGCGCTGCGCGGCAAGGCCGGGCTGCGCAGGGTCCAGGTCGATCGCATGGGCAAGGCGCTCGGGGTCGAGGAGCAGGTCACGCCGATCCCCGGCGACCATCTGGTGACCAGCATCGACGCGCGGGTGCAGGACGTCACCGAGAAGGCGCTGAGCAAGGCCATGAAGTCGGCGCCGTCGGCGGACGGTGGAGCGGCCGTGGTGCTCGACGCCCGCACCGGCCGGGTGGTGGCGCTGGCCAGCGCGCCCAACTACGACCCGGAGATCTGGGCGGGCGGCATCTCGGCACGCGGTTACCAGTGGCTGATGTCGGAGAAGTCGGGCAAGCCGCTCGTGTCGCGGGCGATCAACGGGCAGTTCGCGCCCGGCTCGACGTTCAAGATCACTTCGGTGGCGTCGATGTTGCGGGCCGGCTACCCGATCAACGGCACCTACGGCTGCCCCGGCTCCGTCAACGTGGGCGGCCGGGCCTTCAACAACTTCCGCGGCATTCCGCTGGGCACGCTCAGCATGCACACGGCGCTGGTCAAGTCGTGCGACACGATCTTCTACAAGGCGGCCTACGAGCAATACCTCAAGGACGGCGGGCGCCATCCGAAGAAGAAGCCGAAGGAGATCTTCGCGAACACGGCCAGGGCCTTCGGGTTCGGCTCGCCGACCGGGGTCGACCTGCCTGGCGAGTCGTCGGGCCGCATCCCGGACCGTGCCTGGAAGAAGAATCTGTGGAACCAGACCAGTGCGATCAACTGTGAGCGGTCGCGCAGGGGCTATCCGGAGGTCAAGGACAAGGCGCGGGCGGAGTTCCTCAAGCGGCTGGCGCTGGAGAACTGCACCGAGGGCTTCCTGCTGCGGCCGGGTGACTCGGCCAACTTCTCCATCGGACAGGGCGACGTGCTCGTCACGCCGATGCAGCTGGCCAGGGCGTATGCGGCGCTGGTGAGCGACGGCAAGGTGCGCAGCCCGCGCATCGGGTGGGCGCAGGTGCGGCCCGACGGCAAGGTCGTCCGTACGATCCCGGTGCCGGTCGTCGGCAAGCTGCCGCTGAGCGAGAAGGAGCGGCTCTACATCAAGCACGCGCTCAGCCAGGTCGCCCAGGACGGCACCGCGGCGGGAGCCTTCGCCGGGTTCCCGATGAACAAGGTGCGCGTGGGCGGCAAGACCGGCACCGCGGAGGTCTGGGGCAAGCAGGACACCTCGTGGTTCGCGTCCTTCGCGCCCACGAAGAACCCGCAGTTCGTGGTCGTCGTCATGGTCTCCCAGGGCGGCATGGGCGCGCAGACGGCGGCGCCGGCGGCCAGGGAGATCTACGAGGGCATCTACGGCATCAAGCGCAAGGCCGCGGTGCCGGGCGGGCGGCTGACGACACGGCTGCCCAAGTTCCTGCCCGACGGGACGGTGACCGGGGGATGAGCGGGTCCGGGGTCGGCGGTGCCGGGAGGGCGGTTGCCCGGGTTCTTGCCCGGTGGGGCGGTGGCCGGGGGATGAGCGGGCTCGGAGCCGGCGACGGCGGGTGGGCGGTTGGCGGCGGGGTTGCCCATGGTCTTGCCCGACGGGACGACCGGGGGATGAGCGGGGTCGGCGGGGAGAGGGGGGCGGGGTGAACGCGCGTACGGTGGCGATTCGGCGGCCCTCGCTCCTTCGGCGGATGGCTCGCGAGAACTCGACCGTGCGGCGCCTCGACGGGCTGATGCTGGTCGCCGTCGCCGGCCTGTCCATCATCGGCACGCTGCTGGTGTGGTCGTCCACCAGGACGTGGGCGCCAGGGTCCACGGGGCTGGTGAAGAAGCACCTGCTCAACGAGGCCATCGGCATGGTGATGTGCGGGCTGGTCGCGACCATCGACCATCGGGCGATGCGGGCGTACGCGCCGCTGGTGTTCCTGCTGTCGCTGGTCGGGCTGGGGCTGGTGATCACCCCGCTGGGAGCGACGATCAACGGGTCGCACTCGTGGATCCTGCTGGGCGGCGGGTTCGCGGTGCAGCCGTCGGAGTTCGCGAAGGTCGGGCTGCTGCTCATCATCGCGATGCTGCTGGCACAACCTGCCGAGGGCACCGACCGGCCGCGCGGGCTCGACGTCGTGCTGGCCCTGGTCGCCGCCGGCATCACGATGGGGCTGGTCATGCTCCAGCCCGACCTGGGCACGGCGATGGTGCTCGCGGTCATCACGGCGGCCGGGCTGATCATCGGGGGCGTGCGGAAACGGGTCATCGCGCTGATGGTGCTGGCCGCCGGTGGCGCGGTGTTCGCGGTGTTCTACTTCCAGATGCTGGAGCCGTACCAAGTGGCGCGGTTCACGGCGTTCGTCGATCCGAGCGTGGATCCGCGCGGGGTCGGCTACAACAGCACGCAGTCGATGATCGCCATCGGGTCGGGGCAGCTTCTGGGCAAGGGGCTGCTCGGCGGCGGGCAGACGACCGGGCGGTTCGTGCCCGAGCAGCACACCGACTTCATCTTCACGGTGGCGGGGGAGGAGTTCGGATTCCTCGGGTCCGTCACGGTGGTGCTGCTGCTCGGGGTGGTGCTGCTGCGCGGGCTGAAGATCGCCCGGCAGTGCGAGGACCGCTTCGGGACGCTGGTCGCGGGCACGATCGTGTGCTGGTTCGCGTTCCAGGCGTTCATCAACGTGGGCATGACCATCGGGATCATGCCGATCACGGGGCTGCCGCTGCCGTTCGTCTCCTACGGCGGCACCGCCACTTTCGCGAATCTCATCGCGGTGGGGCTGCTGCAGGCCATCAAGGTGCGCAGACAGTCGTTCGAATAGCGGCCGTGACGGCGTGGCGGCCGGCGGGCGGACACGGCAGGGGTCGAGCGCCGCTACGCTTGACGTATGCCTGTCGAGTCGATTTTCCACCGCCTGGAAGCGCTGCTGCCCAAGGTGCAGAAGCCCATCCAGTACGTCGGGGGTGAGCTCAACTCGACCGTCAAGGACTGGGACTCCGCCGACGTGCGGTGGGCGTTGATGTACCCGGACGCCTACGAGGTCGGGCTGCCCAACCAGGGCGTGGCCATCCTCTACGAGATCCTCAACGAGCTGCCGGGCACGCTGGCCGAGCGCACGTACGCGGTCTGGCCCGACCTCGAGGCGCTCATGCGCGCCGAGGGCGTGCCGCAGTTCACCGTCGACGCGCACCGCCCGGTGCGCGCCTTCGACGTGCTCGGCGTGTCGTTCTCGACCGAGCTCGGCTACACCAACATGCTGACCGCGCTCGACCTGGCCGGCATTCCGCTGCTGGCCGTCGACCGCGGCGAGGACGACCCGATCGTGCTCGCGGGCGGCCACGCGGCCTTCAACCCCGAGCCGATCGCCGACTTCCTCGACGCGGCCGTGCTCGGCGACGGTGAGCAGATCTCCATCGCCATCTCCGAGGTCATCCGCGAGTGGAAGGCGGAGGGCCGGCCCGGCGGCCGTGACGAGCTGCTCATGCGGCTCGCCGAGTCGGGCGGGGTCTACGTGCCGAAGTTCTACGACGTCGAATACCACGCCGACGGCCGCATCAAGCGCGTCGCGCCCAACCGGCCCGACGTGCCCTGGCGGGTGCACAAGCACACGGTGATGGACCTCGACGAGTGGCCCTACCCGAAGAAGCCGCTCGTGCCGCTGGCCGAGACGGTGCACGAGCGGTTCAGCGTGGAGATCTTCCGCGGCTGCACGCGCGGGTGCCGGTTCTGCCAGGCGGGCATGATCACGCGTCCCGTACGCGAGCGCTCGATCACCACGATCGGCGCGATGGTCGACAACGGCGTCAAGCAGTCCGGCTTCAACGAGGTCGGTTTGCTGTCGCTGTCGTCGGCCGACCACTCCGAGATCGGCGACATCGCCAAGGGCCTGGCCGACCGCTACGAAGGCAGTAACACGTCGTTGTCGCTGCCCTCGACCAGGGTCGACGCGTTCAACATCGATCTCGCCAACGAGTTCTCCAGGAATGGCAGGCGCTCGGGCCTGACGTTCGCGCCCGAGGGCGGCTCGGAGCGCATGCGCAAGGTGATCAACAAGATGGTCACCGAAGAAGACCTGATCCGCACGGTCACCACGGCCTATTCGCAGGGGTGGCGGCAGGTCAAGCTCTACTTCATGTGCGGGCTGCCCACCGAGCAGGACGAAGACGTGCTCGGCATCGCCGACCTGGCCAAAAAGGTCATCAAGGCGGGCCGCGAGGCGACCGGCAGCCGCGACATCCGCTGCACGGTCTCCATCGGCGGGTTCGTCCCCAAGCCGCACACCCCGTTCCAGTGGGCCGCTCAGGCCGACCACGAGACCGTCGACCGGCGGCTCAAGGCACTGCGCGAGGCGCTGCGGAGCGACAAGAACTACGGCCGCGCTATCGGCTACCGCTATCACGACGGCAAGCCGTCCATCGTGGAGGGGCTGCTGTCGCGGGGCGACCGCAGGGTCGGGGCCGTCATCAGGGCCGTCTGGGAGGACGGCGGCCGTTTCGACGGGTGGAGCGAGCACTTCTCGTACGAGCGCTGGATGACCGCCGCCGAGCAGGTGGGCGTCGACGTCGACTGGTACACCACCCGCGAGCGCGAGGAGAACGAAGTTCTTCCGTGGGATCACCTCGACGCCGGGCTCGACCGCGAGTGGCTCTGGCAGGACTGGCAGGAGGCCGTCTCCGGCGCCGAGGTCGAGGACTGCCGCTGGACCCCGTGCTACGACTGCGGTGTCTGTCCGACTATGGGCACTGAGATTCAGATCGGCCCCACAGGGCGGAAACTCCTTCCTCTGACGGTGGTCTAGCGCGCTCAGTGGGCGAGCCGTGTCTCGGCGTACACGTTCACGCGCCGGGGCGGCTTATCCTGAGACGTAGGAACTCTTACAAGGGAAGGACGACAAGCTCTGAAACCTGTTCCCGAAGGGCCTCCGCCCGCGCCCACGGTGCAGCGCCTGCGTGTGCGTTACGCCAAGCGCGGTCGCCTGCGCTTCACCAGCCACCGCGACATCTCGCGGGCCGTTGAGAGAGCGGTCCGCCGTGCCGGCATTCCGGTGGCCTACAGCGCGGGCTTCTCGCCCCACCCGAAGATCTCCTACGCGGGCGCGGCGCCGACCGGCGTCGCCAGCGAAGCCGAATACCTCGAGATCGGTGTTACCGCGCCGTGCGACCCCGGACAGGTCAGACAGGACCTGGACGCGTCGTTGCCGCCTGGGCTCGATGTGCTCGACGTTGTGGAGGCGGGTCCGGGGGGGCTGGCCGACCGCTTGGAGGTCTCCGACTGGGAGGTGCGGCTGTACGGTGCCGATCGCGAGCTCGCCGAGGTGGCGGCGCAGAAGTTCCTCGCGGCAGGCACGGTGGAAGTCGAGCGCCTCACCAAGAAGGGCCCCCGCCGCTTCGACGCGCGGGAGGCCGTCCTGGGGCTCACGGTGTCCGAGGGAACAGCCAGAACCGCAGCTCAGGTGCGCGAGGAGCCGTGTGTCATACTGCGCATGGTTGTTCGGCACATGACGCCTGCCGTTCGACCCGACGATGTGCTCACAGGGCTGCGCCTTGTGGCCGACTTCGCGCCGCCGGTTCCCCCCGAGGTGACCAGGCTGGCGCAGGGGCCGCTCGACGCGACTACTGGTGCGCTTGCCGATCCGCTCGGCCTGGACCGCGACGACACGCGCGGCGGCGAGGCGGCGTCGGCGGGTGAGCACGTCGCCGGTTAAGGATGTGCCCGGCGCGAGCCGAGCACGACCGCTGACAGGACTTGGCGCCGGTGCGCTCGCGATGAGCGTGCCGGCGGACAACGAGACACGAGGGCTCCTGCGCGGCGCGGCGACGCGCCCGGGAGCTGACGGGAGAGCGCCCGCATGCTCGACAACGAGCCCAACGCCGGGGCCACTGGCCCTGACGGGGAGACAAATGAACAGCCGCAGGTGACGAAGCGTCGCCGCTCCAGCAGGCCCGCGGGTCCTCCGCCGGAGCTGCCGGAGGAGCCGGCGTCCGTGCCGGTCACCGTCGTCGCCGCCCAGGCGGCGCCTTCGGTGGCCGAGGTGCAACCGGTGCAGGTCAAGGCCGTCCAGCGTGCGGCGGGTGAGCCGGCGCCTGAGCTGCTCGCCTCCGCGAGCGACACGCCGGCGGTGACCACCGGTGCTGCCGGTACGGCTGCCGTCGTCACGCCTGCCGAAGCCAATGGCGCCGCCGGGGAGAGCCCGGTCGAGGCCGCCGTGGCGGAGAGCGTGCCGGAGAGCGTGCCGGAGAGCGGGGCCGAGAACGTTCAGGCGGCTGAAGAGAAGCCGAAGAAGACGACGCGGACGCGGTCCACCGCCACGACGACGCGGCGGCGGGTCACGAAGAAGGCCGCCGAGGCGGAGGCCGAGGGGGAACTGCCCGAGGGCGAGGCTCCTGCGCCGGTGAAGCGGACCAGGACGCGCAAGAAGGCGGAGGCCGCTGCCGAGGCGCCGGCCGCAGGGGAGTCCGCCGTGGACGCCGGGGCGGCCGCGTCTGCCGGTGACGAGGCGGGTGCCCAGGGCGGCGTCGGCCAGGATGCCGGTGCCGCTCAGGGCGCCGGTGCCGTGGTGAGTGGTCAGGATGCCGGTGCCGCGGTGGGCGCCGGTGATGCGGCCGTCGTCGCCGGTGAAGCTGAAGGTGAAGCTGAGGCGGCGCCGGCCGGGCGTACGCGGACGACCCGGACCCGTACCAGGAGCACCACCTCGACGCGCCGCAGCAGGACCCGCGCCGCTGATGAGACCGCCGAGGGCGGGCCTGAGACGGGCGCAGAGCCCGTCGCGGGGGCGCGGGCGGCGGCAGGCACCCAGGTGGCCGGTACGCAGGCTGAAGAGGCCGTTCAGGGCGTCGCAGGCCAGGCCGGAGAGCCGGCGCCGGGCGGGGACGCTCAGGCGGCCGGTGCGGTCGCGGGCGACGCGGCCGGTGCGGCCGAGCCGGTCGCGGAAGGCGCGGACGTCGACGACCAGGATGAGGACATCATCGAGATCCTGCCCGAGGACGAGCCGCTCGACGACGAGCCCGCCGGTGAGGACCTCGACGAGGACAACGTGCGGCCGAGCCTGCTCGCCGACCCCTTCGGGCTGACCGTGCGCAGGGAGACCGAGCCGGGAGGCGCCTCCTTCCGGCGTCCTGCGGCGATCTTCGAGCCGCTGTTCCAGGCGCCCGACCCCAGCAAGGCCAAGCCGGCCGTGACGCGCAAGCCGGAGCCGGAGCCGGAGCCCGAGCCCGAGCAGGAAGAGGTCGAGGAGGTCGTCGACGAGACGGCGACCGAGGAGGAGACCGACCTCGACACCTCCGATGAGCAGGAGGAAGAGGGCGGCAGCCGGCGCCGTCGCCGCCGCAGGGGCGGCAGGGGCCGCGGCAAGACCCGTGAGCGCGACGACTCCGAGGACGCCGAGGAGTCCGAGGAGGAGACCGACGAGGAGCCGGCCGAGGAGGGACAGGAGGAGGAGCAGTCCAGCTCGCGCCGCCGTCGCCGGCGCCGCCGCAGGGGCACCGAGGAGGGCGCCGAGCCGGCCAGCGACGACCCGCCGAACACGGTGGTGCGGATCCGCGCGCCGCGCTCCGGACGTACGACGACGCTCGACACCGCCACCGACGGCGTGCAGAGCGTGCGCGGCTCGACCCGGCTCGAGGCCAAGAAGCAGCGCCGCCGCGAGGGCCGCGAGCTGGGCCGCAGGCGTCCGCCGATCATCACGGAGTCGGAGTTCCTCGCCCGCCGCGAGTCGGTCGACCGGATGATGGTGGTGCGCCGCCAGGGTGACCGTACGCAGATCGCGGTGCTGGAGGACGGCGTGCTCGTCGAGCACTACGTCAACCGCGAGGCCAGCCAGTCCTATGTGGGCAACGTCTACCTCGGCAAGGTGCAGAACGTGCTGCCGTCGATGGAGGCGGCGTTCGTGGACATCGGCAAGGGCAGGAACGCGGTCCTGTACGCCGGAGAGGTGAACTTCGACACCGTCGGCATGGAGGGCCAGCCGAAGCGGATCGAGTCGGCGCTGAAGTCGGGCCAGTCGGTGCTGGTGCAGGTCACCAAGGACCCGATCGGCCACAAGGGCGCGCGGCTGACCTCGCAGATCAGCCTTCCTGGGCGATACCTCGTCTACGTCCCCGACGGGTCGATGACCGGCATCAGCCGCAAGCTGCCCGACAAGGAGCGCAGCCGGCTCAAGAGCATCCTGAAGAAGGTCATGCCGGAGAACGCGGGCGTGATCGTGCGTACGGCGGCCGAGGGCGCCTCCGAGGAGGAGCTGGCCCGCGACGTGGCCAGGCTGTCGGCGCAGTGGGAGAACATCCAGAAGAAGGCCAAGTCGGCCAGCCCGCCCGAGCTGCTGTCGGCCGAGCCCGACCTGACGATCCGGGTCGTTCGTGACGTCTTCAACGAGGACTTCACGAACCTGGTCGTGCAGGGCGACGACGCCTGGGAGACGGTGGACGACTACGTCAAGTACGTCGCGCCCCACCTGGGCGAGCGGCTGTCGAAGTGGGACGCCGAGCAGGGCGACGTGTTCGAGTCGTACCGGATCGACGAGCAGCTCGGCAAGGCGCTGGAGCGCAAGGTGTGGCTGCCGAGCGGCGGCTCGCTGGTGATCGACCGCACTGAGGCGATGACCGTCGTCGACGTCAACACCGGCAAGTTCACCGGCCAGGGCGGCAACCTGGAGGAGACCGTCACCAGGAACAACCTGGAGGCGGCCGAGGAGATCGTGCGCCAGCTCAGGCTGCGCGACATCGGCGGCATCATCGTCATCGACTTCATCGACATGGTGCTGGAGTCCAACCGCGACCTGGTGCTGCGGCGGATGCTCGAGTGCCTGGCCCGCGACAGGACCAAGCACCAGGTGGCCGAGGTGACGTCGCTGGGCCTGGTCCAGATGACCCGTAAGCGGGTCGGGCAAGGGCTCCTGGAGGCGTTCTCGACGCCGTGCGAGTGCTGCAACGGGCGGGGTCTGCTGGTCTCGACCGAGCCGGTCGAGAGCAAGCCGGAGCCGCGCGGGACGCAGGGCAAGATGGCGGTCGAGAAGGCGGTCTCGGACAAGGTTTCCGCGGCCAAGGACACCTCTGGCCGTGATACCGTGACCGGTGCGCTTGAAGACGTCCCGGCTGAGGACGACCAGGCAAACCAGACTTCCGGCAGGGGGCGGCGACGCTCGCGCCGAGCCAAGTCCGCCGAGTAGCACTCGGCGAGCTTCCGACGATCCGTCCGGTTCGCCTAGGGGCCCGTTAATCCGGTACCCTGGTGAACCGGTGCGTCAGGTGACGTGCCCTGTTGGCGCGCTTACTCGGTTCGTCGGTTTCAGACCGGCCGAATGACGGGCGCAGCATTCGGCGGCCGCCTCTTCGTGAGGCGGCTGATGATCGAAAGCAACAGTGAGTCAGTAGAAGGGTTCCGCGGTGTACGCGATCGTTCGTTGCGGCGGCAGGCAGCAGAAGGTCTCCGTCGGTGACGTCCTCGAGGTGGACAAGGTCGCCGGCGAGGTCGGCTCTTCGGTAGCGCTGCCGACGGTGCTCGTCGTCAACGATGGCGACGTGACCACCGAGGCGGGCAAGTTCATGGTCAACGCCGAGATTCTCGGCGAGACCAAGGGCCCGAAGATCCGCATTCTCAAGTACAAGAACAAGACCGGTTACAAGAAGCGCCAGGGTCACCGCCAGCGGTACACCCAGGTGAAGATCACCGGTATCGAGCAGGCCTGACGGGAGTTTGAGAGATGGCACACAAGAAGGGCGCGTCGTCCACCCGGAACGGTCGTGACTCCAACGCCCAGCGCCTGGGCGTCAAGCGCTTCGGTGGGCAGCTGGTCAACGCGGGCGAGATCATCGTCCGCCAGCGCGGCACCCACTTCCACCCCGGCGACAACGTCGGCCGTGGTGGCGATGACACGCTGTTCGCGCTGGCCGCCGGCCACGTGCAGTTCGGCGTCAAGCGCGGCCGGCGGGCCGTGAGCATCGTTCCCGTCGCGGAGTAAGGTTCCTCCTTCTCCTTCGACCTTTCAGGGGTGGATCGACACGTCGATCCACCCCTTTGGTGTTGGTACGGCCGTGCGGCCGGGTTGTGTGGGTATGAGATGCCTCCTTGGGGGGCGATGGAGGGATAAGGCATGCCGGACTTCGTGGACCAGGTGGTCCTGCACGTCAAGGCCGGTGACGGAGGGAACGGGTGCGCCTCCATCCACCGGGAGAAGTTCAAGCCGCTCGGCGGCCCCGACGGGGGCAACGGCGGGCGCGGCGGCGACGTCATCCTGGAGGTCGATCCCAACACGGCGACCCTGCTCGACTACCACCGCCGCCCCCACCGCAAGGCGCCCAACGGCAAGCAGGGTCAGGGCTCCAACCGCGACGGCGCCAACGGCGATGATGTGATCCTCTCCGTGCCCAACGGCACCGTGGTCAAGGACGCGGCCACGGGTGAGGTGCTGGTCGACCTCGTGGGGGCCGGCACCCGCTACGTCATCGCGCAGGGCGGCCACGGCGGGCTCGGCAACGCGGCCCTGGCCACCACCAAGCGGAAGGCGCCCGGGTTCGCGCTGCTCGGCGAGCCGGGTGACGCGCTCGACGTGATGCTGGAGCTGAAGAGCGTCGCGGACGTGGCGCTGGTCGGCTTCCCGAGCGCGGGCAAGAGCTCGCTCATCGCGGCGCTGAGCGCGGCCAAGCCGAAGATCGCCGACTACCCGTTCACCACCCTGATCCCCAATCTGGGCGTCGTGACCGCGGGGGAGAACGTGTTCACCGTCGCGGACGTGCCAGGGCTGATCCCCGGGGCGTCGGAGGGCAAGGGGCTCGGGCACGAGTTCCTGCGGCACGTCGAGCGGTGCGACATGCTCGTGCACGTCATCGACTGCGCCACCATGGAGCCTGGGCGCGACCCGGTCACCGACTACGAGGTGATCGAGGGCGAGCTGCGGGCGTACGGGAAGCTTGCGGACCGGCCGCGGCTGGTCGTGCTCAACAAGGCCGACGTGCCCGACGCGCGGGAGCTGGCCGAGATGGTCAGGCCCGAGTTCGAGGAGCGGGGGCTGAAGGTCTTCACGATCTCGGCGGCCACGCACGACGGGTTGCGGGAGCTCGCGTACGAGATGGGCGAGTGGGTCGCGGCGGCCAGGGCCGCCAAGCCGGTCGAGGAGCCCACGCGGCTCGTCATCAGGCCCAAGCAGCTCGGGGACGCCGGGTTCAGGGTGCGGCGAGTCAACGAGAACCTGTTCCAGATCACCGGTGAGAAGCCGGAGCGGTGGATCAGGCAGACCGACTTCAGCAACGACGAGGCCGTCGGCTACCTCGCCGACCGGCTGGAGCGGCTGGGGGTCGAGGAGGAGCTGGCCAAGGCCGGCGCCGAGGCGGGGGCCGAGGTGGTCATCGGGCCCATGGAGGGCGGTTACATCTTCGACTGGCAGCCGACGATGCGGGCGGAGTCCGTACGACAGGGGCCACGCGGCACCGACAACCGCCTGGGCTGACCCGCGCTGCACCCCGCCCCGCCCGGCCAGGGGGGCACGCGGGTGCGCAAGCGCCCGGACGATCGGCCGGCGAAGCCGTTCCAGGGAAATGGAACCGGTTCCCGGTAGATCGTTCGGGGGCTGGGTGCGGGGGTGGAGTGGGTTCTCGGGGGTGGTGCTCGATGCGGTCCGTCCTGGTGTGAGCGGATAGGCTGCCAGACGTGCGGGAACAGATCAGCTCAGCGTCGAAGGTCGTTGTCAAGGTCGGCTCCTCCTCGCTCACCACCCCCCAGGGCATGATCGACGTCGATCGGGTCGACGCCCTGGTGGACGTGCTGGCGGCGCGGCGCCGGGCCGGGACGCAGATCGTCCTGGTCTCCTCCGGAGCGATCGCGGCGGGCCTCGGCCCGCTCGGGCTGAGCGCGCGACCGCGCGACCTCGCCACCCAGCAGGCCGCCGCCTCCGTCGGCCAGGGCGTGCTGGTGGCCCGCTACACCTCCTCCTTCGCCCGCTACTCGCTGCGCGTGGGCCAGGTGCTGCTGACGGCCGACGACATGATGCGCCGCGCCCACCACGCCAACGCCCAGCGCACCCTCAACCGGCTGCTCGAGCTGGGCATCGTCCCCATCATCAACGAGAACGACACGGTGGCGACCGACGAGATCCGCTTCGGCGACAACGACCGGCTGGCCGCGCTGGTGACGCACCTCATCCACGCCGACGCGCTGGTCCTGCTGTCCGACGTCGACGCGCTCTACGACGGCCCGCCCAGCCGCAGCGGCTCGCGCCGGCTGACCGAGATCCGCGGGTCCGAAGACCTCGCCGGGGTCGAGCTGGGCAAGAACGGCGCGTCCGTCGGCACCGGCGGCATGGTGACCAAGGTGCAGGCGGCCAGGATCGCGACCGGCGCGGGCGTGCCCGTGGTGCTCACCGCGGCCGCCCACGCGGCCCAGGCGCTGGCCGGCGCCGACGTCGGCACCTACTTCCACCCCGGCGGCCGCCACCCCGGCACGCGGCTGCTCTGGCTCGCCCACGCCACCACCGGCCGCGGCCGGCTCCACCTCGACGACGGCGCGGTGGAGGCCATCGTGGGGCGCCGCAAGTCGCTGCTGCCCGCCGGGGTGACGTCGGTGGAGGGTGACTTCGCGGCGGGCGACCCGGTGGACCTGTGCGCCCCGCAGGGCGCCGTGGTGGCGCGCGGGCTGGTGAACTTCGACGCCGTCGAGATCCCCGGCCTGCTCGGGCGTTCGACGAAGGAGCTGGCGAGCACGCTCGGTCCAGAATACGAACGCGAGCTCATCCACCGCGACGACATCGTCATACTGGAATCCCACAACTGAACGTTCCATCGAGGAGCACGCGATGTCCGAAGAGTTCCTGAAGGTCGCCCGCGCGGCACGAGAGGCCGCCGCCGAGCTGGCCCCGCTGCCGCGGGCGCCCAAGGACCGGGCGTTGCGCGCCGTCGCCGACGCCCTGGTCGCCCACGCGGCGGAGCTGGTCACGGCCAACGCCGAGGACGTCGAGCGGGCCAGGACGCAGGGCACGTCGGAGGCGATGATCGACCGGCTGCGGCTCGACGAGGCGAGGATCGGCGCCATCGCCGAGGCCGTACGCCAGGTGGCCGACCTGCCCGACCCGGTCGGCGAGGTGGTGCGCGGCACGACCCTGCCCAACGGGCTCGAGCTGCGCCAGCTCAGGGTGCCGCTGGGCGTGATCGGCATCATCTACGAGGGCCGCCCCAACGTCACCGTCGACGCCGCCGCGCTCTGCCTCAAGAGCGGCAACGCGGTGCTGCTGCGCGGCTCCTCCAGCGCCTACTCCTCCAACACCGCGCTCGTCCGCGTCATGCAGGACGCGCTGGCGGGCACCGAGGTGCCGGCCGGGGCCGTCCAGCTCGTGCCGGGCCAGAGCCGCGACTCGGTCAAGGAGCTGATGCGCGCCCGCGGCCTGGTCGACGTGCTGATCCCGCGCGGCGGCGCGTCCCTGATCAACTCGGTGGTCGAGGAGTCCACGGTGCCGGTCATCGAGACCGGCGTCGGCAACTGCCACGTCTACGTCGACGCCGAGGCCGACGTCGACCTGGCCGTGCAGATCCTGGTCAACGCCAAGGCGCAGCGGCCGTCGGTGTGCAACGCCGCCGAGACGTTCCTCGTCCACCAGGACGTCGCCGACGCGTTCGTGCCCAAGGCGCTGGCCGCGCTGCGCGAGGCCGGCGTGACCGTGCACGGCGACGAGCGCATCGCCGGCTACGACGCGCAGGTCGTGCCCGTCACCGAGGACGACTTCTACGCCGAATACCTCTCCCTCGACATCGCCGCCGCCGTCGTCGGCTCCCTGGAGGAGGCCGTGGCCCACATCAGGCGCTACGGCTCCGGCCACACCGACGCCATCGTCACCCGGTCGCAGGGGGCCGCCAGGCGGTTCGTCGCGCTCGTCGACTCGGCCGCGGTGGCGGTCAACGCCTCGACGCGGTTCACCGACGGCGGGGAGTTCGGGTTCGGCGCGGAGATCGGCATCTCCACCCAGAAGCTGCACGCGCGCGGCCCGATGGGGCTGCCCGAGCTCACCTCCACCAAGTGGATCTATACGGGTGAGGGGCATTTGCGCACGTCAGAGGGTACGGTGGTGGCCGGTTAGTCGGCGTGTCGGCCTGACCGGCGCCGGGTGGCGTCGCTTGACTGGGGCACATGGAAATCGTCGTCGCCCTCGTCTTCTCCGCCGCGGTGCTCTTCGGCGCCGACCGGCTGATGCTGTGGCTGGAGAGCCGCGGCCACGTCAACTGGCGCAGGAAAGGACGTCGGCAGCTGTCGGACGAGCCCACCGCGCGGCTCGACAGCATGCTCTCCGACCACACACGCCGATAAACCTTCGGCGTGCCTCACGCGGCGACACGCTCACCGGCGCTAGGGTTGTGTCCCTTATGGGCGCGCCGGGCGGGGAGGGACGGTGAGCAAGCTCGGCAAGGTCGGGCCGTACAGCCTGGTCGAGCGGCTCGGCCGGGGTGGCATGGGCGAGGTCTACCTCGCGACCACCCGCCGCGGTGAGCGAGTCGCGCTCAAGGTCCTGCACGACCTAGCCGAAGACGAGACCTCGCGCATCCGCCTGGAGCGCGAGGTGCGAGCGCTGCGCAGGGTCGAGAGCCCGTACGTCGCCAAGGTGCTCGACGCCGACCTCGACGGCGCGCGGCCGTACCTCGTGATGGAGCACATCGAGGGCGTCACGCTGCTCGAGCGGGTGCGCCAGAACGGGCCGCTCGACGTCTCCGACCTCGTCGATCTCGCGCAGGGCATCGCCGCCGCGCTGGCGATCATCCACGCGGCCGGCGTCGTGCACCGCGACCTCAAGCCGGGCAACATCATCATGGGCGCGCGGGGGCCCGTGCTCATCGACTTCGGCATCGCGCAGGTGCTCGACGCGACGCGGCTCACCATGACCGGTACGTTCCTCGGCACCCCCGGCTACACCGCTCCCGAGATCTTCGCCGACGAGCAGGTGGACTCGCCGGCCGACATCCACGCCTGGGCCGCGACGGTGGCGTTCGCGGCGACCGGGCGGCCGGCGTTCGGGCGGGGCACGGCCGAGGCGCAGATGTACGCGGTGCTCAACGGGCAGGCCGATCTCAAGGGCGTGCCGGTCCAGCTGCTGCCGCTGGTGCGCGCGGCGCTCAACAGGGAGCCGGGCAAGCGGCCCACGGCGGCGCTGCTGGCCGACCGGCTGTCGCGGCTGGCCAAGGCCACGAGCGCGGCCGAGCCCGAGCCTCAGGCCGCCGCCGGGCGTGCCGCCGACTCCGCGGAGGACACTCCGCCCAAGGGCACGGCCGTGCGCAGCAGGACGGCCGAGGAGGCGGCCACGCCGCGCGGCGAGGCCAGGGCCAGGAGCCGGCCCAACGCGGTGCCGGCCGAGGGCAAGGTGCCGCCGCCGCGCGGGCGCGGCAGCCGGGCGCTGCCTGAGAGCGGGCGTACCGGGCGCGCTGAGAGCGGGCGTTCCGGACGTGCCGCGCCCGAGAACGGGCGTACCGGGCGGGCCGTGCCGGACCGTTCCGGGCGGGTCACGCCTGAGAGCGGGCGGTCCGGGAACCGGGCGGTGCCCGACGGCGGAGGGTCGGCGCTCGCGCGGAGCCGGGCCGAGGGCAAGGTGCCGGCGCCGCGCGGGCGTACCGGAGGTGACGGCAAGAACACCGGGCCACGGGCCAAGGTCACCGCGTCGCGGCAGCGTACGGCGGCGGCCGTCAGGAGCAGGACGGCCACGCAGGACCGGCGCAAGGCCGCCGGGCTGCGCGGCGAGTCGCACACCACGCTGCCCGCGGGCAACGGGGCGCTGCTGCTGCTCGCGGTGCTGGCCGTGCCGTGCGTGGTGGTGTCGGTGATCTGGCCGATCGCCTCGATCGCCATCACGACCGCGTTCGTGGTGCTGACCAGGACCTTGTGGATGGGGCACTGGATGGTCAGGAAGCGCAGCTCGCGGCGTACGCGGGTGGCGCTGCGCGTGCTGTCCTTCCCGATCGCGCTGACCGGGGCGGCCTCGACCGCCGTCGTCTGGCCGGGCGTGCCCGTCGCGGTGGCGGCGGGCGGGGCGCTGTGGGCCGTCGGCGGCGGGGAGATCACCCCCGACTGGTGGCAGCAGGCCGCGCCCGTGACCGTGGCAGGCGTGGTGTTCGGGATGCTCTGTGGCGGGATCACCGGGCGCGAGATCGAGCGCATCGGTCAGCGGTTGCCCGATCTGCGCAGGGAAGGGTTGCGGGCGCTGGCCGTGCTGGGCGGTTTCGTCGCGTTGTGCGCGGCGGCCGTCCGAGCCATCGCCCTGCTGCTTTGACCCGCGCTCCCCGCGGCGGCGTTCGGCGCCTGGCCGAGTGGCGTGCAGGCTGTCCTCGTGCGGGCTGTCCTCGTGCGGGCTTTCTGCTGGGCCGGTGGTGGCCCGCCGCCGTGGTGCGGCGGGCCGGCGCGGCCGATCAGGCGGATCCGCCGCGCGGTGGCGAGGCGGTGCTCAGCCCTGGCCGCCGTCGCGGCGGGAGAAGCGGTTGAAGATGCGCTCGCCCGCGTTGACCGCGCCCTCGGCCACGTCGCGGAGGACGCCGATGAACGGGTCCTGCGACTGCTGCCACGACGCGCGGTAGGACTCGGCCGCCGCCTTGATCTCCTCGGTGACCCTGGCATTGGCGTCGTCCTCCCTGCGGGGGTAGTCGCCGCCGATGATCCGGTCGTATTCGCCGCTGCGCTGCCACTTGTCCAGCTCCGCCACGCGCACCACCGCGAACGGGTGGGTGGTGCCGAGCAGGTTGAGCACCTTGAGGAAGCCGTCGCGAAGGTCGCCCGCGGTGTCGTATTCCTGGTATTGCTCCAGGAACGCCTCGATGTTCATCTCGTGGGTGTAGTCGCCGCCCGCCAGCTTCATCAGCGCGCGCTTGGCCGCCTCGGGGTCCTGCCCGACGAGCAGGCCGCCGCGGTCGGAGGACAGCTCGGACTTGCGGTACCACTCCTCGAGGCCCGCGACGATCGCCCGCAGGCCGATGTAGCCGAGCGGGATCCAGGCGACGCGGGTGGCGAGGCGGGTGAGGATGTCGAGCATCGTCCGGTAGACCGCGTGCCCCGACAGGATGTGCGAGGTCTCGTGGCCGATGACGAAGCGCTGCTCCTCCTCGTTCATGAGGTTGAGCAGGCCGGTGGTCACGACGATGAACGGGTCGTCGAAGCCGATGGCCTTGGCCTGGACCTGCGGGTCCTGCTGGACGTAGATCTCCGGGATGCGGTGCAGGTCGAGGGTGTAGGCGGCGTCGCGGCCCATGTCGTAGAGGGAGCGGAACTGGGTCTCGCTCACGCGTACGGCGGACGCGAGGTACATCAGGCGGAGCCGGCGCTCGCTGACGAGGCCGGACATCTGCTTGAGAACGGTGTCGAACCCACTCAACTTACGCAGAGCGACCAGGGCGGACCGGTCTGCTGGGTGTTCGTAGGCTCGGGACGAGATGCCTGGCAGTTGGACGCGGCTGCGGTCCGGGGTGGTCGTCATGCCCGGCATGCTACGTCCGCAACGGAAGTGATGCGCGGTCATCGTGCAGGGGGGTGCTGTCATGTTGTCCGGGAGCGTCCGCGTAAGGTCCGTTTCATGATGAACGCGCCTGGTATGCAGGGGAAGCGGCGAGTAGGTGTGATGGGTGGGACGTTCGATCCCATCCACCACGGCCACCTCGTCGCCGCCAGCGAGGCGGCTCACCACTTCCAGCTCGACGAGGTGGTCTTCGTCCCGACGGGGCGGCCGTACCAGAAGTCGGAGCGCGAGGTGTCGGCGCCCGAGGACCGCTATCTGATGACGGTCATCGCGACCGCCTCGAATCCGCGCTTCTCCGTCAGCCGGGTGGACGTCGACCGGCCGGGACCGACGTTTACGATCGACACATTGCGTGATATTGCGGAAATTTACGGTCCTGACGCTGATTTGTTCTTCATCACCGGCGCCGACGCGCTCGGCGCCATCCTCGACTGGCAGAGCGCCGACGAACTCTTCGAGCTCGCCCATTTCGTCGGCTGCACCCGGCCGGGGCACACCCTGCACGACCCCGGCCTGCCGGAAGGCCGCGTGACCTTGCTGGAAATCCCCGCCCTGGCCATCTCTTCGTCCGAATGCCGTCAGCGGGTCGCAAAGGGCGAGCCCATTTGGTATCTGGTGCCCGACGGAATCGTTCAGTACATCAACAAGCGAGGGCTGTATCACGCGGCCGGATGAGCCTTCTCAGGGCGTCCTCGTGGCGTAGGTGAGGGGTTTCGGCCTGGAAGGGTACCCTCAACATAAGGGCATGCTGCCGACACAGGAGGACAGACCCGCATCGTGACCGCATCTGACAGATCCGTCCAGCTCGTGCGCATCGCCGCGGAGGCCGCGGCCGACAAGCTGGCCGATGACATCCTGGCCTACGACGTGAGCGAACAGCTCGTCATCACCGACGCCTTCGTGCTCTGCTCCGCCACCAACGACCGTCAGGTCCGCGCCATCGTCGACGAGATCGAGGAGCGGCTGCGCACCGAGGCCGACGCCAAGCCCGTACGCCGTGAAGGCGAGCGTGAAGGGCGGTGGGTGCTGCTCGACTACATCGACATCGTCGTGCACGTACAACACGAAGAGGACCGTACGTTCTACGCGCTTGAGCGCTTGTGGAAGGACTGCCCGGCCATCACCCTGCCGGAGAGCGTCATGCAGGCCAACCTCCAGCGGGCGCGCGCGTGACCGACCGACACAACGTGGAGTCTCGTGTCGATTGCGAGCAATCTGCATGAGCAAAAGGATCGTGTGTCTGCGTCACGGGCAGACTCTGTGGAACGTCGAGCAGCGTTTCCAGGGCCACTCCGACATCCCCCTCGACGAGACCGGCGTCGCGCAGGCCGCACGTGCTGCCTCGCTGCTGGCCTCGCTGCGGCCGACCATGATCGTCTCATCCGACCTCCAGCGGGCCAACGACACCGCGCTCGCCCTAGGCCGGATCGTCGGGCTCGACGTGGCGATCGACAAGGACTTCCGCGAACGTGGCGGAGGCCAGTGGGAAGGCCTCACCCGGGAGGAGATCGCCGCACGGTGGCCCGAGGAGTACGCCGCCTGGGAGGCGCCTGACGGCGAGCCCGTCACCGACGTCGCCACCAGGGTCGCCGGAGCCATGCGGCGCTGGGCGGCCCGCCTGGACGACGACGGGCTGCTCGTCGTGGCCTCGCATGGGGCCGCCCTGCGGCTCGGCATCTGCGAGCTGCTGGGGCTGCCCGAGCAGCTCTGGCCCGCCTTGGGCGGGCTGGGGAACTGCTCGTGGTCCGTGCTGCAGGAAGGGCGCCGGGGGTGGCGGCTGCTCGAACACAACGCCGGCACCCTGCCTGAGCCGGTACGCAGCGACGACAAACCGGATGCGGAGGTATGACCCGCCTGGGAGTGGTCCCTGGGCGGCTGACCCGCCGGGTGCGGCCGGAGTAACGGCCGAACCCGGCGGCACCATGCCCGGGCGGGTATCGATGCCGGGTCGCCGGTCGATGCCTGGCTGCCGGTTCATGGTGGATGTCCGGCCTGGGTTGGTGTGTGGTTGGGTGCGGGGGCGGGGTGGGTGGCGATTAGGTGAATGGGGGCGGATGGCTATATGCTCTCGGAGCGCCGCAACGGGTGGACTCGGAGCGGTGACCAGGGGCTATGGCGCAGTTGGTAGCGCGCCTCCATGGCATGGAGGAGGTCTGGGGTTCGAATCCCCATAGCTCCACCCTTTTCGCGTCAGGGCCGCTGAGTTTTCAGCGGCCCTTTTCGTATACGGTCAGGCCCTGCGACAGGCGCAGGGGGACCAGGATCGGCTCCACGACGAGGGCCTTCCGCGTCGCCGGCAGCGGCTCGTGCAGGCCCATGGTGAGGGCCGGCGGGGTGAGCCACCACAGCGGGGCGAGGACGATCTCCAGGAGGGTCACGACGACCCACGTGGCCGGGGCATCGGCTTGCGGGTGAGCCGGCGCGGCAGGTGGAGGCGCACGTTCCGCGGGTTCTGTGGATGGGGAGCTGTTGTCCGGGTCGTTCTGTGGATGTCATGCCAACGGCCGGGCGCGGGGCCCGGCCGTTGGATGAGCGGTTAGTGCTGGATTGCCTGACGATGTGCGGCGCGGCTCGCAGGTATGGCGGTGAGGCTGAGGACCAGGGTGACGACTCCGACGATCCAGGACGTCACGGTCGCCCCCAGAGCCTCGGTGTACGTGACGGCCCACGGAGCGACGAACAGCAGCACACCCCAGAGGGCGTTGAGCCATTCCGTCGCCACGATGCCCGGTCTCGCCAGCGACACGAGCGAGGTGAGCGCGGTGAGCACCCCCAGGACGATCAGTGCGGCGGCGGCGCCCGACGCGCCGTCGACCCAGATCGGGGAGAGTGCCGCGTAGATGCCGGCGACCAGGGTGACCCAGTCCTGCCAGCGTGACCATGCCTTCATGAGAACCTCCGCCAAGGGCGTATGGGCTCGGCTGGCCTTTTGGTCAGTCGATCGGTGCAACCTGGGATGCCGCGCCGGGATTCCGTCCGGAAGTGTGACATCGCGCACGCGTCAGGGCGGGTTGTAGCGGGCGGACAGTTCGTACGTCGTCTCGGCCAGGCGGTCGCGTAACTCGGGCGGTGACAGCACTTCCGCGTCGATGCCCAGACGCAGGAACTCGCCCACGGCGTGCTCGATCGACTCGATCGGCACCGTCACCCGCGTCCAGCCCTCCTCGTCGGGCGGCGACGCGCTCTCCCCTGCCGCCGCCACCACGCCCGGCGTCATCAGGTCGGCCAGGCGCTCCAGGCCGCGCGGTGACAGGCGTACGACCGCCTCGCCCCAGCGCAGCCGGGCCTCGAACTCGGCGAGGTAGCCCTGCCAGTACGCCGCCAGGTCGAACTCCGGAGGCCGGGTGAACGTACCGGGCAGCGGATGCAGGTCGAGGATCTGCGAGACGCGGTACGTGCGTACGTGCTCGCCCGCCCGCGCCACCAGGTACCACCGCCCGGCCTTGACGACCAGCCCGTACGGCTCCAGCCGCCGCTCCACCTCCTGCGGTGCCCGCCAGCGCCGGTAGCGCACCTGGATCGGATGCTCGTTCCAGACGGCGTCGGCCACGGCCGGCAGATGGGTCACCGGCTCCCGGTCGCGGTACCAGGTGGGAGCGTCGAGGTGGAAGCGCTCCTGGATGCGTCCGGCGCGGTCGCGCAACTCGACCGGCAGCGCGGCCATCAGCTTGAGCTGTGCGGCCGTCACCACCGCCCCGAGGCCCAGCTCAGCGGCCGGGCCAGGCAGGCCGGCGAGGAACAGGGACTCGGCCTCGTCGGCCGTCAGGCCGGTCAGGCGGGTGCGGTAGCCGTCGAGGAGTTGATATCCGCCCTTGGGGCCGGCGTCGCCGTACAACGGGATGCCCGCCGCGTGGAGGGACTCGACGTCGCGGTAGATCGTGCGTACGGACACCTCCAGCCGGTCGGCCAGCTCCTGCGCGGTCATCCGGCCGCGCGTCTGCAGCAGCAGGAGGATGGACACGAGGCGGGAGGCGCGCACATCACTGACATTACCTGTCAGTGACCCGGGCATACCGTGCTCCGCATGAACGACTTCGACTTCTTCGCCGGCCGCTGGAACGTCACCAGCCGCCGCCTCATCAAGCCTCTGTCGGGAAGCGACGAATGGGAGGAGTTCCCCGGCTTCACGGTGGCGACGCGGCACTTCGACGGCGCGGCCAGTGTGGATGAGATCGTGTTCCCGACCAAGGGGTTCAGCGGGATGACCGTGCGGGTGTACGACGAGCGGGCCGGGCAGTGGGCCATCTATTGGGCGAACAGCGTCACCGGCCGGTTGGACACCTCGGCCATGGTGGGCGGGTTCGAGGGGGATCGTGGGGAGTTCCACGGTGAGGAGAGCGTGGCGGGGCGGCGGGTGCGGTGCAGGTTCGTCTGGACGGTGCCGGGCGCCGGCGCGGCCCGGTGGGAGCAGGCGTTCTCGGGGGACGGCGGGCGTACGTGGGAGACGAACTGGACCATGGACTTCAGCCGGGCGTGACCGACTACGCGGCTCCCGTGACGGTCTGCGCGGCGGCCGGGTGGGGGAGGGCTCCTGTCGTGGTGTCGGCGTTGCTGCGGATCCACAGGACGACGGCGACGGCCACGGCGGCGATCAGCAGGACGAGCCCGCCCGCCACGATCACCCACCACCAGGCGGACCTGGGCGGCTTGGTCTCGTAGAGGGGGACGTCGGGGAGCATGTCGGGGGTGTACGGGAGGCGCTGCGTGTAGGGCGACTCCGGTGGGCCCTGCGGAGGTGGGGCCGGATGCGGGAAGCGGTGCCTGATCGTCTGGTTGGGGTCGGGCTCGTGCGGGCCGGGTTGCTCTCGCGTCATGATCCCCTCAGACGATCGTGCGCAGTAGGGATTTACGCCCACATTGTCACACTTCTCCCGGCTGCGTCGTCCAGCCTGCATGGAAACTGTTCTGGTGACCGGAGGCAGCGGGCGGCTCGGCCGGGTCGTGCTGGAGAAGCTGGTCGGGGCGGGGTACGACGTGCGGGCCGCCAGCCGGGTGCCCAGGGCCGCGGCCGGGGACGTGCGGTGGGTGGTGGCGGATCTGACCACCGGGGCCGGCGTGGCCGAGGCCGTTTCGGGGGCCGACGTGGTGCTGCATCTGGCGTCGGCCCCCTATAAGGGCAGGTATACCCGGCGGGTGGAGCTCGACGGCACGGCGGCGCTGCTGCGGGCGGCTCGGGCGGCCGGGGTGCGGCATCTGGTCTACGTCTCGATCGTGGGCGTGGATCGGGTGCCGTGGGGATATTTCCGGACGAAGGTGAGGGCTGAGCGGCTTGTCCGTGACGATGGCGTGCCGTGGACCATCCTGCGGGCCACCCAGTTCCACGAGTTCGTGGCGGCCGGGCTGAAGGGGATGGCCGGGTTCGGTTTCATGGTCGTCGACCCGGGCGTCCCCATGCAGTCCGTGGACGTCCGGGACGTGGCCGGGCGCCTCCTCGCGCTCGTCGCTCGCGGGCCCGGCGGCACGATCGAGGAGTACGGCGGGCCCGAGGTGCTCACCATGGAGGATGCCGTACGGCGGTGGCAGCGGGCGCGGGGACTGCGGCGGCCGGTGCTCCGCCTACGACTGCCCGGCGCCTCGGGGCGCGCCTTCCGCGCCGGCCACCTCACCACGGAGGCACACCCCAGAGGCACGATCACCTGGGACGACTACCTCGGCGCGCACCCACGCCCCTGAAACGACCGCCCCAGGCGCTGCTCAGGACGGGGGCTGCTGGTAGCCCTGGGCCGGTGGCTGCCAGCCCTGCTGAGGGGACGATCCGCCGGGCTGCTGGCCGGGTCCGGGTTGCTGCGGCGACCAACCGGGCTGCGGCTGACCATTCTGCGGCTGACCAGCCTGACCAGGCTGACCAGGCTGCCCCTGCGGGCCCGGCTCGGACGGCCACGACCCCTGCCGGCCGGACTCGGGCTGCCAAGGCGCCTGCTGGCCGGACTCGGGCTGCCAAGGCGCCTGCGCGCCGGGTTCGGACGGCCTCGGGCCCTGCTGGCCGGGCTGGGGCTGCCAGGCGGGCTGCTGGCCGGGGTGGGTGGGCTGCCATTCCGGGTGGTGGCCCGGCTGCTGGTGCTGGCCGGGCTGGGTGGGCCAGGGCTGGGGGCCGGTGGCGGCGGGCTGCGGGGTGCGGCGGGCGACCACGCCGAAGACCAGCAGGGCCGTGCCGGTCACCTGGAGCATGATCACGAGCAGGTTGCCCAGCGGCAAGATGATCTCGTACGCCGTTCTCCCCATTTCGGTGACCAGCGTGGTGACGGAGAACTGGATGGCGGTCAGGACGACGGCTCCGATGAGGAGCGCGACGCACCCGGCGATGCCGAGGCCGGCCCCTCGCCCGTGATCCTTCCTGCGCATCGCCATCATGACGATGCCACCACCCAGAACGATGACCATGAGGAGCAGATTCGCGATGTTGATGATGACGGTCAGCATGGTCATCCGGTGAGATCTCCAAAAGGGGACGAAAGTGACTCGACGACGCTACGCGGACTCGCGGAGATCTTCCACCGCACGTGTGAGCGAGTCGAGGTCGTGGCCGCCTTCGTAGCGCACGCCGTTCAGGAAGAGCGTGGGCGTGCCGCGCGCCCCGCTCGCCTGCCCCGACTCCTCGTCCACGGCGATCCTGGCGACGTGGCGCGGCACGTCGGTCCAGGGGTCGACGTCGAGCTGGGCGGCGTAGTGCTCCAGGTCGGCGTCGGTGAGGAAGCGCTGATTGGCGTAGAGGATGTCGTGCATCTCCCAGAAGCGGCCCTGGTCGGCGGCGGCCTCGGCGACGATGGCGGCTGGGGCGGCGCGCGGGTGCAGGGTGCGGATCGGGAAGTGGCGGAAGACCACCCGCACGTCGGGGTTGCTCCTGCGGACCTCCTCAAGGATGGGCTGGAGGCGGCCGCAGTAGGGGCATTCGAAGTCGCCGTACTCGACGATCGTGATCTTGGCTTTGGCGGGCCCGCGCACGTGGTCGGCGGGCCCCACGGGCACGGCGAGCGTCTTGGGGAGGTCTTCTGACGGCTCGGCGTCGGGCGGCGCGCACACGCCGCCGCGGTCCCACGCGAGGCGGAAGATCACCCAGCCCAGGACGGCCGACAGCAGCGACCCGGCCAGGATGCCGATCTTCGCCTGGTCGTGCAGGGCGGAGTCGTCGAAGGCGAGGTCCACGATGAACAGCGAGACGGTGAACCCGATGCCGGACACCGCGGCCCCGCCGAGCAGCTGGCCCCACACGAGGTTGCCGGGCAGGACGCCCCATTTGAGGCGTAGGGGCAGCCAGGTGCCGAGCGCGATGCCGACGAACTTGCCGAGCACCAGCCCCAGCGCCACGCCGATCGCGATCGGCGAGGTCATGGCCGCGCTCAGGGTCTCGCCGTCGAGCCGCACCCCGGCGTTGGCCAGCGCGAAGATCGGCACGATGACGTAGCTGCTCCAGGGGTGCAGGCGCAGCTGCAGCCGCTCGTTCACCGACACGGCCCGCTGGACCCGCCGCGTGGCCTCTCTGGCGGCCTCGGCGGTGGGCGAGCTGGTGAACCCCTGGACGGCCTCGCCGGCCAGCAGCAGCTTGTGGTCGGTGGGGGCGTAGACGAAGACGAGGATGCCGAGCGCGATGCCGACCAGCGTGGGGTGGATGCCGCTCTCCAGCGTGGCCACCCACAGCGCGAACCCCAGCACGATGTACGCCGGCGCCCGCCAGATCTTCAGCCACCGCAGTGTGAGGATGGCCGCGAGCAGCACCACGGCGGTGAGCAGGGCGGGCAGGGCCAGGGAGTCGGTGTAGAAGATCGCGATGATCATGATCGCGAGCACGTCGTCGACGATGGCCAGCGTCAGCAGGAAGGCGCGCAGCGGCTCGGGACACCGGGCCCCGACCACGGCCAGCACGCCCAGCACGAACGCGGTGTCGGTGGCGATCGGCACGCCCCAGCCGGACGCGCCGGGCCCGCCGAAGTTGAGCGCCAGGTAGACGGCGGCGGGGACGAGCATGCCGCCGAACGCCGCCACCGCCGGCACCGCGAGCAGCCGCCGGTCTCTGAGCTGCCCGAGCCGCACCTCGTAGGAGACCTCGAGGCCGATGAGGAAGAAGAAGACGGCCATGAGGCCGTCGTTGACCCAGTGGCGCAGGTCGAGCATGAAGTGGGCGTCGCCGAACGACAGGCCGGTGTTGATGTGCCAGAACGCCTCGTAGCTGTCGCCCCAGGGGGAGTTGGCCCACAGCAGGGCCACCACCGTGGCGACGAGCAGCACGGTGGTGCCGCCCGCTTCCGTACGGAAGAACGCCCGCAGCATCTTCACCCCCCGAAGCCCGATCCTAGGCGGGCCCGAGCAGCAGGTGAAGCGCGCCCCCTGGGGCTAGGAGGGCTGGAAGAACAGGGAGAAGGCGGCGTCGCGGGCGAGCAGGAACCCGATGATCGCCAGCGCCCAGCCCACCATCGACGCGGAGTGCTTGGCGAGCCAGGCGCGCAGCCGTTCCAGCTTGGGCTCCAGCCAGCCGCCCGCCGCCGCGCGCAGCGCCATGAGCGCCAGCGCGGGCACGATCATCACCAGCACGTACGCCCCCAGCACCGGCAGCCACTGCCCGGCCGCCAGCCCGGCGCTCGTCATCATCCCGACCGCCGCGAGGTACGGCACCATCGTGGCCACCTCCAGGGCCCCGGCCGTCAGCCCGAGCAGCACCATCGTGCGCGGCCCGCCCGTCCTGGGGACGAACGCGCGCTCGGGCCGGCCCCGCCTGGCCCGCCGCTTCGGGTCGAACCTGAAGCTGAGCGCGAACAGCCCGACGCCGGCCGCGAGCTGCACGATGTAGGCGGTCCTGCTCTGCAGCGCGTCGCCGAACGCCTCCATGAAGGCGCTCGCGCCCAGCATGAGCGCCACGCCGACCAGGAAGTAGAAGCCGGCCACGGTGGCCAGGTAGATCAGCAGCCGGCGGCCCCGGTCGCGGTCGGTGGTCAGCAGCAGGAAGACGGGGATGCCGAGGGTGCCGAAGCTCGTGCTGTCGATCACCGCCAGGGCCGCGAGGGTGAGCAGCAGTGCGATGGTCATGGGGACAAGTGTGCGGAACGCGCCCCCCGGCCTGCCTCCTCCGGCGGAGTGAACCCGGCGTACATCCTTGTGCTCATGCCGCCGGAGGAGGGCCGCTGACGTCAGAGATTCCGCAGGTAGGCCAGGGAGGGGGCGAAGAAGTACTCGCCGCCCTTCATGGTGACCGTCTGTGGCACCTGAAGCTGCGGGACCGACATCTCCGGCTTGCCCCACACCTTGGGGAAGCGCACCTTGATGTCGCGGTCACCCTGACCGATGACCGGGTCGTGCCCGGTGGCCGGCATCTCGAAGTCGGGGTTGTTCGCCCAGGTCTGCTGCATGAACTCGAACTGGCCGAGGAGGCTGGCGTTGAACGCCATGAACAGCAGGCCCACCTCGCCGCTCGGGCGCTCCTCCGGCGGGGAGTCGTCCCACGGGTCGTCGGCACGCTCGCCGTACGTCTGCCCGCGCCGCGCCATGACCACCTCACGGCCGAACGAGCGCGGGTTGGTCTTCCTGACGTGCCCGGAGAACGGGCACTTGGAGCCGTCGTCGGCGTCGAAGGTGAAGTCGTTGGCGACGGGGCCGCCGGCCGGCCTCGACTTGAGCGTCAGCGGGGTGCCGTCCTTGAAGCGGCCGACGAGCATGGCGCCCGCCCGCTCGCGGTCGGCGCCCTTCAGGCCGAGGCTGTCGGCGAGGTCGCGCTCGATCTCCTTGAACGCCCGTACGTTCTGCTCCAGCTTCCTGAAGACCAGGTAGCTGCCGTGGTGGCGCTTGGGGTTCGGGGCGAAGGGGTCCGGCACCAGGACGTTGGACAGCGGGAACGCCGGGTCCCAGTGCTTCTTCGGCTCCTTGTCCACCTCGTCCTTGACGAACAGCGGCTGGCTGCGCCCGTCGACGTAGCCGAAGTGCTCGATGCCGTCGCCCGCCGGGTTGCGCATGCCCTGGCCGCGCTCCTCGCCCAGCAGCCTGGCGCTCTCGGGCAGGTCGCCGAGTATCTCCTCGCGCAGCCGGTCGACGGGCCCGCCCTCGGCGTCGCCGATGAGGATGACGGCGTGGATCTCCCGCTGGTAGGTGCGCTCCCACTCCTCGACGGGCGGGTCGTTGACTTCGGCGGTGCGGCGTTTCATGCCGTCGCGGAAGACCGGGTCGTCGAACGTGCGGACGTCCTCGACGGAATGGCCGAGGTCGCGGTAGCCGGCCTTGCTGATGCCGACCCCGACGTAAGGGGTGCCAGGCCCTCGTCCTGCCCCGAAGTCGCGGATCTCCTGCAGGTGCTGACGGGCCGACTTCATCTTCGTGGTGGCGAGGCGGCGCAGGAACGCCCGGCCCTCGGCCACGTCGTTGAACCGGACGAACAGTACGGACAGGTGCTCGCGTACGTGGGCGCGCAGGATGTTCGGTTGCAGATTGTCGAGCATCGCCTTGGTGTCGGCGTCGAGCGCGGCCGAGTCCCAGGCGAGAGGTCGTTCGTTGGTCAGGTCGACAGGCATCGTGCGTGTCCCTTTCCCCGTTTCCCGATTATGTGAAAAATCGGACCCCCTACGCGTTGAGGGAGAAAGGTTCGCAAGAATCTCTCACCTTTCAACGCGTCCCACCTCTTCGACTCGCGAACGCCCGCGAAGGTTTCGGCGCCAACGGGATTGCTGGATTTCCCGTTGGGCGGAAACGGGGAATGCCCATTCAGGGCTCCTTTAGGGTGGTGACGGTGAAAATCGATGCGTCGCGGAGCGCCCGGAGGCGGCCATGAAGAGCCGGCAGTGGAGCCGTTCCGGAGCCACGCGCGACACGCTGTTACGCGCGGCTCGCGACGTCTTCCTGGCCAAGGGGTACGCCGACGCCACGGTGGCCGACATCGTGGCGGCGTCGGGCATCAGCGTCGGCAGTCTTTATCACCATTTCGGCGGTAAGCCCGGTTTGTTCCTGGCGTTGTGGGAGCAGTTCACGCGCGGGCAGGAGGAACGCACCGCGCGGGCGGCCAAGGCTGCCGACGGCGCCTCAGAACGTTTTCTCGCGGGCGCCCGCGCCTATCTCGAAGGGACGTGGGAGCAGCGCGAGGTGGCGAGGCTCTTCCTGGAGAGCGACGGGCCCGCGGAGTTCACCACGCTGCGCCGGCAGCGCGGGTGGGGCTGGATCGGCGGCAACAAGCGGGTGCTCGGCCTCGCGGACACGCGGGAGAGCCACGTGCTGGTGGTGCTGCTGACCACGATGATGGGCGAGGCGGGCCGAGAGGTGGCCGCGTGCGAGACCGACGACGACGCCGCGGCGACGATCGACGAGGTGATCCGGCTGGTGAGGCGGCTGCTGCCTACACCGCACGGCGTAGCGGAGCCGTCTCCCTAGGGACGATGACCGCGGGGCAGCCGGGTGGGAGTGTGGGGCGCATGGATCTGCTCCGCCGGGTGCTCGCCGGTTCTTCGGCGGTGTACGCGCTCGTCTTCCTGACGTTCGCGCTGGCGCACGCCGGGGTCGGGATCGGCCCGCTCCGTGAGCCGGTGATCGCGCCCGCCGTCGTCGTCGAGACGTTGTGCGCCGTGGCCGTCGCCATCGGCGCGTACGGCGCGGCGGCCCGCCGGGCGTGGGCCTGGGACGGCCTCCTCTACGGGCACGCGGCCGCGCTGGGCGGCGTGCTGCTCGGTATCGCGGCGACGACCCTGAGCCCGGGCGGCGGGACGACCGTGGTGCTGCTCTGGTATCACGGCGTGATGGCCGCCGCGCTGACCGCCGGCCTGGCGGCCGCCTTCTACGCCTCCCGCGTGCGCGGATGACCGGCGAGAGGGCGCGCCGGCCGCCGGCCTCGGATGCGGTCCGGTCACGCCTCCAGGGTGCGCAGGTAGTCGGCGGCCTCGGCCACCTGGTCCTCCGCGAAGACGCGGATGCCGTGTGACTCCAGCAGGGCCGTCGTGACGCCCTGGCCCGGTGCGCGACGTCCGGAGAAGGAGCCGTCGTAGACGGTGAGGACCCCGCAGGAGGGGCTGCCCTCCTTGAGCACCGCCATGCGGACCTGCTGGGAGCGCGCGACCGCGAGCGCGCCCCGCGCGCCCGCCACGAACGCCGCGGTCACGTCGGCGCCGTCGGTCGCGAGCACGCGGGCCGTGCCGTCGAGCACGGCGGCGCCGCCCAGACCGCCCTCGATCTCGGCCGCCGGACGCGGGACGGGCAGCCCGCCCGCCACCTCGGGGCAGAACGGCACCAGCCGCCCCTCCTCCCGCCACCCGGCGAGCAGCGCGTCGGAGCTGGTCTTGGCGCCGCCGTCGTAGCGCACCCTGCGGCCCATCAGGCAGGCGCTGACGAGGATTCTCTCCACGCCTTCGATCCTATGAGCGCGATCGGCACCAGCGAGACCGCGGTCAGGGCCGCCACCACCCAGAACGCGTACGTGAACGGCTGCGCCACGCCCGCCCGGGTGAACGCCTGCAGCAGCACGGTCAGCACGGCGACGCCGAACGGCGCGGCCAGGCGTACGGCGATGGTGCTCAGCGTGGTCGCCGCCGGGATCGCGGCCCGCTCCAGCGTCGTGAACGCCGCCGCCATCACCGACGTGGACACCAGCCCGTGCCCGAGCCCCAGCAGGAACATCGGCGCGAGACCGCCGCCGAGCAGCGTGAACGCCGCGATGCCGGCCACCGCGACGACCACCCCTGCCGCGCCGACGCCGCGCGCCCCCTTGCTGTCGGTGAGCCGGCCCGCCAGCGGCATCGTGATCGCCGCCCCGACGCCCATGGGCGCGAGCAGCAGGCCCGCGTCCAGCGCGCTGCCCCCGGCGGCGAGCTGGGCGTGCAGCGGCACGAGCACGGTGAACCCGAACAGCGCGGCCGAGTAGCAGACCAGCGCGCCGACCGCCGCGGTGAACGTCCTGTCGCCGAACAGCCGCAGGTCGAGCAGCGTCCCCTGGCGGCGCAGCGCCCGTACCGTGAACGCCGCCACCAGCACCACTCCGGCGAGCAGCACGAAGAGCGCGGCGCCGCCCTGCTCCGACAGCCCGTAGACGACGGCCGCGAGCCCGGGGGAGAGCAGCGCGAGCCCGGCCACGTCGAGCGGCTGCGGACGCTCGCCGGGACCGCCGGGCAGCAGGACGAGCGCGGCCACCAGCGCGAGCGCGCAGATCGGCACGTTGATCAGGAACAGCCACCGCCAGCCGAGCCCCTCCACGATCACGCCCCCGAGCGGCGGCCCGAGCACCGGCGCCAGCATCGCCGGCACGGACAGCGCGGCCATCGCCCGGCCCATGCGCTCCTTGCCCGCCGCCTGTGCCAGCATCGCCTGGCCGACCGGCATGAGCAGGCCGCCGCCGATCCCCTGGACGGCGCGGAAGGCGACCAGGCTCCAGACCGACCAGGCGGCGGCGCTGAGCGCGGACCCGGCCACGAACAGCACCAGAGCGGTCAGCCAGACGCGGCGCGCGCCGAACCTCCCGGTCGCCCAGCCGGTGACCGGCACCGTCATGGACAGCGCCAGCAGGTAACCGGTGACCGTCCACTGGATCTCGGACAGGGAAGAGCCGAAGTCGCGGGCCAGGGTGCCGAGCGCGACGTTGACGATCGTGGTGTCGAGCATCGTCATGATCACGCCGAGCAGGACGGCGGTGCCGGTGGCCCAGAGGGGAGTTCGTACGGCGTATCGCATGTCGTACACCGTATCACCCTCGTACGCTGTGTCCCGTGACGTCTCCATGGTCGAAGCCCGCACCGCCCCGCCGCCCGGCGCTGACCAGGGAGGCGATCGTGGCCGCCGCCATCGCGCTCGCCGACGCCGAAGGACTGGACGCGGTCTCCATCAGGCGCGTGGCCGCCGAGCTCGGCGCCCGCACGATGACGCTGTACTCCCACATCGAGCGCAAGGAGGACCTCCTCGCGCTGATGGCCGACGAGATCGCCGCCGAGGCGCACGCCGCAGAGCCGCTCCCTGACGACTGGCGCGAGGCGCTGCTGCTGCTCGCCCGCCTCGAACGCGACCTCGTCCGCCGCCACCCCTGGCGGGTCGATCTCATCTCGCAGCGCGTCGCGGTCGGCCCCAACGGGCTGCGGCACGTCGAGCAGAAGCTGGCGGCCATCGGCAAGCTGGGCGTCGACCGGCTGACGGCCTGGCGGATCCTCGCGGCGTTCAACGACTACATGACCGGCTTCGTGATCAGGCAGGCGATGGAGCGCGCGGCGTCGCGTGAGGCGGGCATCAGCGAGGCCGAGCGGGCCGCGCCGGCCGAGCCGCACGTCAGGGAGCTGATCGCGGGAGGTGAGTTCCCCCTGCTGGGGCCGATGATCGAGCAGGGCGTGCAGGGAGCCGACGACAACTTCGAGCGCGGGCTCGGCTGGGTGCTCGACGGCATCGAGGCGCACCTGCGCGACCGGCCCTCGCCGGAAGACCGGTGAGGCGGGTCGTCGGCGGCGGCGCCGGAAGGCCGGTGGGGGCGTCGGAAGGCCGGTGAGGCCGGGCGTCGGCGACGACGTCACGAGGCCGGTCGTCAGCGGGGGCGGGGCCCCTGGGCGATAGCCTTACCCCCGATGAACACCACCGTCTCCACGATCGTCATCTCCGGCTCGCTGCTGCTGATGCTGATGAGCCTGATCGTCGCGATCCGCAACCGTCCGATGGGCATGGTGCTGCTGGTCGGCTTCGCCCTGCTGGAGGTGGCGGTGCTGGTGCAGGCCGGGTTCGTGATCGCCGGGGTGGCGGGCGGCGCGGGGCCCGGCGACAAGGCCACGCTGTTCGGCTACGTCGGCGGCGAGGTGCTGATCCCGCCCGCCGCGGTGTTCCTCGCGCTGGCCGAGCGCAGCAGGTGGGGCTCGGCGATCCTGGCCGTGGCCGGGTTCGCGATCGCGGTGATGACGGCCAGGCTGCTGCAGATCTGGCAGGGCGTGGCGTGACCGGCTCGATCGGCACCGGGCCTGGGCGTGCGCTGATCGCCGTCTACGGGTTGTTCGCGCTGGCGGCAGGGGCGCGGGCGGGCGTGCAGATCGCCACCAGGTTCGGCGAGGCGCCGCTGGCGTACAGCCTGTCGGCGTTCGCGGCGGCGGTCTACATCCTGCTCACCGTCGCGCTGTGGCGCGGCGCCCGCCGGCTGGCGTTCGTCTCGCTCGGCATCGAGCTGGCCGGGGTGCTCGTCATCGGCACGCTCAGCGTGCTCGACCCGGCCGCCTTCCCCGACGAAACCGTGTGGTCCGCGTACGGCAAGGGTTACCTGTTCATCCCCCTCGTGCTGCCCCTCGTCGGCCTCTTCTGGCTGTGGCGCCGGCGTTAACGCCGGACGTGCCTGGGCAGTGGCTGATCCCATGAGCACGATCGAACACTCCGAAGACGTCAGGGTCCCCGTACGCGTCGCGTACGACCAGTGGACGCAGTTCGAAAGCTTCCCCGAGTTCATGGAGGGTGTGGAATCGGTCAAACAGCTCAGTGACACGCGTACGGCCTGGGTGGCCGACATCGCCGGTGTCCGGCGCGAGTTCGAGGCCGAGATCACCGAGCAGCACCCGGACGAGCGCGTCGCCTGGCGCAGCGTCGAGCGCCCCCACCACGCCGGCGTGGTGACCTTCCATCGCATCGACGAGAACACCACCAGGGTCACCCTCCAGATGGAGTACGACCCCGAGGGGTTCATCGAGACGGCCGGCGACTGGCTGCAGCTCGTCAGGATGCGCGTGGTCGGCGACCTCAAGCGGTTCAAGACGTTCATCGAGTCGCGCGGCGGCGAGACCGGCGCCTGGCGCGGCGACGTCCCGGGGCCGCATCAGGAGGGCTCCACGTACGGCGGCAGTGGCCAGCCCGTTCCCCCCGGCACGATCGGCGGCGGCGGCCAGGAGCCCGGAGGCACCCTGCCTCCTCCCGGCCCGATTCCCCCGAACGAGCCCCCCGCGATGCCGCCCAGGCCGGTGCTCTGACCGGTCAGGCGCGGTACCCCGAAAGCGCGGAGAACCCCCGGACCTGTCCGGGGGTTCTCCGCTGCCAGGAATAAAGCGACATTTCACTCCTGTTAGGGTGGTCATTCGTCCCATGATTTGATGAATGGAGGACCTCCCCAGCATGACCGTGCTCGCACAAGAGTCCCGTGGCAGCAACACCCGCCTCGCCTGGCTCCTCGTCCTGGGGATCGTCCTAGCCGCACTCAACCTGCGCACCGGGGTCACCAGCGTCGGCCCGCTGCTCGACCAGCTCGCCGCCGGGCTCGGCATGTCCAGCGTCGGCACCGGCCTGCTGACCACCCTGCCCGTGCTGGCCTTCGCCAGCGTCGGCGCGATCACCCCGACGCTGGCCAGGCGGATCGGCGAGCACCGGCTGCTGCTGCTCGCCCTCATCACGCTCGGCGCCGGGCTGCTGGTCAGGTCGCTGGTCGGCTCCGCCCCCGTGTTCCTGGTGAGCAGCGCGGTCGCGCTGTCCGGTGGCGCGGTCGGCAACGTGCTCATCCCGACGCTGATCAAGCGGCACTTCCCGGCGCGTACCGGGATCATGACCACCGTCTACACCACGGCCCTGGCGGTCGGCACGATGCTCGCCGCCGCCGCGACCGTGCCGATCGAGCGCGCGGCGGGGGACTGGCACGTCGCGCTCGGCGTCTGGGCGGCCCTGGCGCTCGTCGCCGCCATTCCGTGGCTAGCGCTGCTGCGCAGTGAGCCGGAGCGGGACACCGGGAGCCGGGACGCGGGCATCCGCACCCTGCTCCGCAGCAGGCTCGCCTGGATGATCGCCATCTACTTCGGCACCCAGTCGATGATCGCCTACATCATGTTCGGCTGGCTCGCCGCCATGCTGACCGACAACGGCTACACCACCCCCGAGGCGGGGCTGATCCTCGGCGTCTTCACCGCGCTGAACATCCCCGTCTCGATCGTCGTCCCCATGGTCGCCTCGCGCTTCCGCGACCAGCGGCCGCCCGTCGTCGGGCTCGTCGCGTTCTACACGGTCGGCTTCCTCGGCCTGTGGTTCGCGCCGGCCTCGACGGCCATGGTGTGGGTGGTGTTCGTGGCCGTGGGCATGGGCTCCTTCCCGCTGGCGCTGATGATGCTGGGGCTGCGCACCCGTACGCCGGAGAGCACGGCCGCCCTGTCGGCCTTCGGCCAGAGCGCCGGCTACCTCATCGCCGGCGCGGGGCCGCTGCTGGTCGGCGTGCTGCGGGAGACGACCGGGGGCTGGTCGCTGCCGTTCGGGATGATCTTCGTCGTCCTCGTCGTCCAGCTCCTCACCGGCCTGTACGCCGGCCGCGCCCGCTATCTGGAGGACGAGCGCGACGCTGCCAGAATGACCGGGTGAAATCCACTGTCGTCACCTTTCCCAGCGGCCTGACCAGCGGCCGCTCACAGATCGTCGGGACCGTGCCGGTTGAGGGGGGCAGGCACGGTCTCGTCGTGTCCGAGACCCCTTTCCATCCCCTCGATCACACTTGGCCCGACCAGCCGGCCGACCGGGGCACGCTCGGCGGCCTGCCGGTGCTCGACTGCGTGACGGGGGCGGTCGACGATTCCGGCGAGATCCTGCTGGGTCCCGCCATCCCCGTGCGGCGGGGCGCCGAGGGGTGGGAGTGGCTGGTGGTCCACGTCACCGAGTCGCCGCTGCCCGTGGGCGAGGAGGTGGACCTCTCGGTGGATCGCGAGCACCGTACGGCGCTGTCCGCCGGCCACACCGCCTGCCACCTCGCCGCGCTCGCGCTCAACGCCGTGCTGGCCGATCGGTGGCGCAAGGAGGCGCGGCCGGACTCGCTCGGCAGTCCCGACTTCGACCAGGCCGCGATCACCTCCTCCCGCATCGAGCCCCACGGCAGCGTGGACGTCTACCGGCTCGGCAAGTCCCTGCGCAAGAAGGGCTTCTCCGCCGAGGACCTCGACCCCGCGCAGGTCGCCGCGCAGGTGAACGAGCTGCTGGCGGGGTGGGTGGCCGCCGACGCGCCCGTACGCGTGGAGGTGCCGGGGCCCGAGCTGACCGCCCGGCGCACGTGGCACTGCTCGCTGCCGGAAGGTGAGGCGTCGATCCCGTGCGGCGGCACCCACCTCACCCGTACGTCGGAGCTGGGCCGCGTCTCGGTCGCGCTCACGCTGGACGACGCGGCGCTCACCATGAGGACGACTGTCAGCATGTGTTGACAGACGGCCTCGTGTCAGCACATGCTGACACCATGGACGTCAAGGAACTGGCCGAGACGGCCGCAGGACGCGACCCCCATGACGGGCTGCGGGCCGTGGCCGCGCTCAGGGCGCTGCTGGAGGAGCTGGAGGCGGTCCACGTGTCCACCGCCCGCGCGCAGGGCTGGTCCTGGGAGCAGATCGCCGACGCGCTGGGAGTCCGGCGGCAGTCGGCGCACCGCAAGCACGCACGCAGGACGGGGAGAAGCCGATGATGTTCGCCAGGTTCACCGAGGGTGCCCGTGCGGCCGTGGTCGCGGGCGGGATCCACGCGCTGGACGCGGGACTGCCCGCGCTCGACACCGGGCCGCTCCTGCTCGGGCTCGCGGAGGTGCGGCCGTTCCGGCTGGAGCACTTCACCGCCGCCCCCGCCGACGTACGCCGGCACGCCGCGCTGCCCGACCCCCGCGCGCTGCTCGCCACGCTGGGCATCGACCTCGACGAGGTGCACCGCCGCACCCGCGCCGGTGCCGCCGACCCCCGGCGGTGGTCGTTGCGCCGCTCCCGCCTGCGCCCGCTCCGCGTCACCCTGTACGGGCCGCTCGGCGAGCTGCCGCTCACCATGCACGCCAGGAAGGTCGTGGAGGTGGCGGCGTCCCGCCCCGGCCCGGTGACCGGCGAACGCCTCCTGTGGGGCCTGCTCGCCGACGCCGCCAACGGCGCGGAACGGATGCTGCGCGCGTCAGGCGTGAACGTGTCCGCAGTGGTCCGCGAGGCCGCCATCCCGACCCGCCACGCCGCCTGACCGATCAGGCGGTGGGGTGGAGGTGGGCGATCTTCTCGGGGTTGGCCATCAAGTAGATCGTCTCGACGCGGCCGTCCACGATCACGAGGGACAGGACGCCGACGACCCGGTCGCCGGCCGACATGACGATGCCGGGGGCGCCGTTGATCGTGTCCATGGTGAACGACCAGTCCGGCACGTCCGGCAGGCCGATCGAGGCCATGAACTTGGCGATGTTCTCCTGCGTGGTGATGGAGGCGAGGAAGCGGCCGACGTTCGCGGAGCCGGTGATGGCGCGCAGCGCCGCCCTGGCCTTGCCGCCGCCGTCGCTGACCAGCTGCACCTTGTCGGACAGCAGCGTGATCAGCCCGTCGAGGTCGCCTTCCGCCGCCGCGCCGAAGAACCGCTCGGTGATCCGGCGGCGCTCGTCGCGGTCCACGTCGAAGCGCGGCCGCCGCTCGCGTACGCGCTCACGCGCCCGCCTGGCGAGCTGCCTGACGGCCGGCTCGTTGCGTCCGACGATCTCCCCGATCTCCGCGAACGGCAGGTCGAACGCCTCCCGCAGCACGAACACGGCCCGCTCCAGCGGCGTCAGCGTCTCCAGCACGACCAGCAGCGCCAGCTCGACGGAGTCGGCCAGCGCGGCGTGCTCGGCGACGTCGGGCCCGGTGGAGATCGGCTCGGGCAGCCACGGCCCGACGTACGACTCCCGCCGCGCCTTCAGCTGCCGCAGCCGGTCGATGGCCAGCCGCGAGGTCACCCTGACGAGATAGGCCTTGGGGTCGGCGACGTCCGCGCGATCGGCCCCCGACCAGCGCAGCCACGCCTCCTGGACGACGTCTTCCGCGTCGGTCACGCTGCCCAGGATGCGGTAGGCGACGGCGGTCAGCAGACTGCGGTGCTCCTCGAAGGTCGGCATGAACCCTAAGACGTACCACAGAGCCGCGACGTGACACGAGGGCTCCGAACCTCCGTTACACTTGTTGATCGCAAGGGGCTATGGCGCAGTTGGTAGCGCGCCTCCATGGCATGGAGGAGGTCTGGGGTTCGAATCCCCATAGCTCCACAGGATGTCGAGCAGCGCCCCGCCTGATGGCGGGGCGTTTCGCGTTTCCAGGGGCTGCTCAGCGGCCGTCGAGCACGGCCAGGTAGTGCGGGTTGCGCATGACGCCGAGCACGTTGCCGAACGGGTCCACCACCGACGCCGTGACGAAGCCCGAGCCGTCGCCCTGCTCCCTGATCGGCTGGTGCTCCTTGGCGCCCATGCTGAGCAGCCGCTCCACCGTGGCCTCCAGGTCGTCCACGTGCCAGTACATGATGGCGCCCGCCGGCTGCCCGGTCGTGCCGGGCGGGGCGTAGCGGCCGTCGATGATGCCGAACTCGTGCTGGTAGTCGCCCAGGCGGAACTCGACGTATCCGGGGCGGCGGTAGTACGGCTCGACGCCGAGGAACTCGGTGTACCACGCCTGCGCGGCCTCGTGGTCGGCGGCCCAGAACGTCAAGGTGGCGAATCCGCGGAGCATGTCGGTGTCCTTCCGGTTGCTGGTACGAAGACCAGGATGCTCCGGAAAAGTGCTCATCTTCTGACTACTTTTCCGGAGAGAATCGGTGACATGCGAGCTGATCGACTGGTGGCCGCGCTGCTGCTCATGCAGGCGCGCGGCAGGGTGACCGCGGCGGAGCTGGCCGAGGAGCTGGAGGTGTCGGTGGCCACCGCGCGCCGCGACCTGGAGGCGCTGTCGGCGGCGGGCGTCCCCGTCTATCCGCAGGCGGGGCGGGGCGGCGGGTGGCGGCTGCTGGGCGGTGCGCGTACCGACCTGAGCGGGTTGTCCTCCTCGGAGGCGCAGGCGCTGTTCCTGCTCGCCGGGCCCGCCGCGCCCGCGACGCCCGAGGTGCGCTCGGCGCTGCGCAAGCTGCTGCGGGCGCTGCCCGCGACGTTCAGGGAGGGCGCGGCGGCGGCGGCGAGCGCGGTCGTGGTCGATCCCGCCGGCTGGGGCGCGACCGGGAAGGAGCCGCCCGACGCGGTGCGGGTGCTGCGGGACGCCACCGTGCGGCGGCGCCGGGTCAGGCTGGCGTACGAAGGGCGGGACGGGCGCAGCGAGCGGCTGGTCGATCCGTACGGGCTGGTGGACAAGGACGGCGTCTGGTACCTGCTGGCCGGCACAGAGCGCGGGCGGCGGACCTTCCGGGTGGACCGGATCACCGGGGCCGAGCCGACGGAGGAGGAGTTCGAGCGGCCCGATGACTTCGAGGCGGGAGCCGCCTGGCAGGAGGTCGTCGAGGAGATGGAACGGCGGCGCTCGACGGTCGCGGCCACCGTGCTCATCGCGGCGCGGTTCGTCCCGATCCTGCGGGACAGGTTCGGGCGGCACTGCGAGGTCGTCGGCGAGGAGGAGGACGGGCGGGCCAGGGTGCGGGTGGCGGCCCCGATGGCCGTGACGCTCGCCGAGCAGCTCGCCGGGTGGGGCGCGCGGGCCGAGGTGGTGGAGCCCGAGGAGGTCAGGACGGAGCTGGCCCGCATCGGCGCCGAACTCGTCGCCGGCTACGCCCCCTGACCGGTGAGAAAAAGGGCGGGCCGGAGGTATAAGCCTCCGGCCCGTTTCTATGACAAGCGGTCACGAGGACCGCCGAGGGTCAGTAGGGGTGGTGGCGGCGCCGGCCGCCGAACGTCTTGCCGAGGTGGAAGCCGCCGGGCAGGCGCACCGACACGTGACGGCGGCCGTCGGGGGTGGTCGAGACGTGGAAGCGGCGTCCGCCGAAGCTGTGGCCGATGCCGTGCCGCGAAAGGTTGATCCGGAACGGACCCACTTTGACCGACTTGTTGTAGTGCGAGCCCACTGTCCCTCCTCCACCGTCATGCGCTCAGTCGGAAGAACGTCCGGAACGGCGGCCGGGTTCCCGGACTGGTCGGGCGTACGCACGCGGAAGTGGCTCTGAGCCCGTCGACGGGCTCGGTCTACGTTAGGAGCAGGACCTAGGGAAGGGGCTACCGACATGATCGTGATCGGGCATCTGAGTGACGTCCACATCGGCGCCACGGCCGAGACCGTCACCCGTACGGCGGCGGTCATGCGTTACCTCGACGCGCTGCCCGCCGACCTCGACGCCGTGCTCGTCACCGGCGACATCGCCGACCACGGCACGGCCGAGGAGTACGAGAGCGCCGCCAAGCTGCTCACCTCCCGCCACCCCGTCCTGATCGGGCCCGGCAACCACGACGTGCGCGCCGAATTCCGCCGCGTCCTGCTGGGCCGGCCGGCCGATGACCGGCCGGTCAACCAGGTGCTGCGGACCCCGAACGCGATCTACGCGATGTGCGACTCCTCCATCCCCGGCGAGGCCGCCGGCCACCTGGAGGACGAGACGCTCGACTGGCTCGCGGGGGTGCTGGCGGGCAGCGGCGGGCTGCCGGTGTTCGTGGCTTTCCACCACCCGCCGGTCATGCTGCACGGCCCTGGCATCGACGGCATCAGAATGCACCGGACGGAACGCCTCGAAGCGCTGCTCGCCGAGCATCCGAACGTGCCCGCCGTGCTGGTGGGCCACGCGCACACGGCCGCCGCCACCACGTTCGCGGGCCGGCCGCTGCTGGTGGGCGGCGGCGTGGTGTCCACGCTGAAGCTGCCCTGGGAGGGCGGCGTCAGCTTCGCCGAGGCCATCGACTACGCTCCGCCGCCGCTGATCGCCTTCCACGTGTTCGACGGCGCCAGGATGACCACGCACTACCGCGTCGTGCCGTGAGCGGAGACGGGCCCCCGGGCCCAGGGGGCCCGTCTCCGCACGGTCACGGTTCGGTGAGCTCGATGAACGTCACCGAGTACGCCGGGAAGTCGTAGGTGAAGGCCGAGGAGAAGCCGGTCACCCGCTGCCGCCGCGGCGAGATGCGGTCGGGGTCGGACAGGGAGTTGACGTCGGAGGGCGACCCGGTCAGCGTCGTCACGGTGGCCGACGGGCGGAGCCGTGCCGAGCCGAGGTCCACGCTCCCGCGTACGGCACTGTCCTGCGCGTTGACGACCTTGAGCGTGATCGACTTCCCGTCCCTGGAGACCACCTGGTAGAGCGGCTCCACCCGGGAGGCGTCGACGAACTCGTCGACCTTCTCGCCGTCCAGCCAGGTCGTGATCGTGCGCCCGCTGACCTGCACCTTCAGCCGGTGGTCGCGGCCGGTCTCGACGGTGGTGGAGGAGGTGGCGATGGACGACTTGCCGCCGTTGACCGCCTTCTCGACGGCGGACTGGGTGTTGTTCCAGCCGCCGACGTTCCACCAGTAGTAGTTGCCGCTGTCGCGGACCCCGAACATGATCAGGAAGCCCTCGGCGCCGGCCGTCTTGCGTGCCGTCACCTCGATCGTGTAGTTCGACCAGTCGGCCGAGCCCGCCGTGGACCTGGCGTCCTCGACCTGCGCGGTCTGGACGTACGCGCCGTCCTGCACCGCCCACGTGCCGAGCCCCGGCGACCAGCGGCCGGCGCCGGCCGAGAAGTCGTCCGCCAGCAGCACGGTGCCGTCGGCCGCGGTGACCTTGACGTCGTCGTAGCGGACCGCGGTGTTCCACGCGCCCAGCCCGACAGCGCCCCTGATGTCCTCGACCGGCCGCGGCTCGCCCTCGAACCTGCTGGGCACGACCCGGTCGCCGGCGTTCGTGGCGAACAGGCGCTGCACGTGGTAGCTGGGCGAGCCGTACGCCTGGTCGTTGTCGAACCAGATGAGGTCGGGCGACCAGTCCACGTAGTCGACGTTGGCCAGCAGCGGCGCGTACGACGCCAGCTTCACCACGTCGGAGTTGCGCTCGATGCCCGTCAGGTACGACGCCTCGCTCAGCGCGTTGTAGAAGGTGTTGCCCCGGGAGGCGTACTCGCCCACGAACACCTGCGGCCCCTCGCGGTCGTAGGAGTCGTAGCGGTGGTTGTTGGCGAGGAACCAGTCGGGGTTGTTGTAGTAGTGCTCGTCGACGAGGTCGGCCTTCTGGTCGCGGGCGAACTGCCACATCCGGTCGAACCAGGCGCCCTGCGAGGTCTGCCCCGAGTTGCTGATGATCGTGATGTCGGGATGCTTCGCCCTGATCGCGGCGGCGAACTTCGGGTAGTTGGTGAAGAACTCCTCGTAGATCTCCTCGTTGCCGAGCCCGATGTACTCCAGCCCGAACGGCTTCGGATGCCCCATCTCGGCCCGCTTCTTCCCCCAGGGGGAGGTGGCGGGGCCGTTGGCGAACTCGATGAGGTCGAGCGTGTCCTGCACCCAGCGGGCCAGCTCGGCCTCGTCGGTGAGCGGCCGGTTCTCGCCGCAGCCGTTGACGCCGACCGACAGCACCGGCAGCGCCTTCGCGCCGATGTCCTCGGCGAACTGGAAGTACTCGTAGTAGCCGAGGCCGTAGCTCTGGTTGTAGCCCCAGAAGTTGAAGTTGGTGGGCCGCTCCTCGACCGGGCCGATCGTCTCCTTCCACTGGTAGATGCGGCGCCGGTCGCCGGTCTCCGCGTACGGGTCGTAGGTGCCGACGTTCGTCACGCAGCCGCCGGGGAAGCGCAGGAACCGCGGTTCGAGGTCGGCGATCAGTTTCGCCAGGTCGGCCCGCATCCCGTGCCCCTTGTACGTCTCACGCGGGAACAGCGACACCATGTCGAGGTCGGTCCGCCCGGCGGGCGCCTGCACGACGAGCCGCCCCGCGTCGGTCGTGGCGGAGGCGGTGAACGACGCCCGGTACCTGGCCCAGCCGCCCGCCTTCACCCGCACGGTGGCCCGGCCCAGCATCGTCGTGCCGTCCTCGGCGGTGACCGTGAGCGTGCCCGGCTCCCTGCGCCTGGCCCACAGCGACAGGTCGTAGCGCTCGCCCTCGCGCAGCGGCAGGCCCCGGTTGAAGCCGGCGTTGCGCACGCCGGCCGTGCCCGTCCCGGTCACGTCGAGGCGCAGGTAGTTGCGGTTGTTCGCGTTGAGCGGGCGGTCGCCGGTGACGGCCAGGGCGGCGGTCGCGCCGCGCTCGGCCTTGGTCCAGGCGGTCAGTCCCGTGTAGGTGGGCTCGTCGGTCGCGTTGAACTCGAACGAGCGGTTCTGCACCAGCTCGGCGTACAGGCCGCCGTCGGCGGCGTGGTTGATGTCCTCGTAGAAGACGCCGTACAGGTCGGGGCTGACCTTCGTGCCCTTGGCCCGGGTGTCCACGGTCAGGTCGCCCGTGGTGTACCCCTCGACGCGGAACCTGGCGGGCGGCGTGCCCATGACGAGCGCGCCGCCGCTGACGGCGACGGCCCGATCGCCCGAGGTGAGCGTGACCTTGCCGCCGCCCGCGTCGGTGAGCTTGAAGATCGAGCCCTGGGCGGACAGGCGCACCTTGGCCGCCGCCTCCAGGTACTTCCCGCCGGCCACGTCCTTGAGCCTGACGCCGTCGCCGCTCGGCTCGGCGGTGAAGGCCAGGCTCGTCATGCCCGCCGACGCCGAGGCGCGCACCGCGCCCGAGCGCTCGGCCGTCAGGTACGGCCGCTCCGCCGCCCGCAGCGTGAACGTCCCCTCGGGCACCACCGCCCGGCCGGGAGCCGCCTTGATCGCGAAGTAGTCGAAGTCCACCCGCATGGAGGTGCCGTTCTGGGCCGAGAGCCCGAACAGCCCGACCTGCCCGACCGCGAGCCTGGCGGTCATCCTGGACGCCTCCACCCAGGCGGCGCCGTCCCAGTAGGAGGAGACGAACTCGTCGCCGGTGCGCGCCAGCTTGAGCACCTCGGCGGTGGAGCCGGGCCGGGCCGAGAAGGCGGAGGTGAAGGCGGCGCCGGCCTCGGTGGCCGTCTCGATGACCGGGCCGCCTTCGAAGCCGACGTGGGCGAGCCCGGCGCGGACGTAGTTGTCCCAGTCCTGCCAGGCCAGCAGGCCCGCGCTCTGGTAGTCGAGCGCCACGGGGGCGCTGAGCCGCGTCACCACCTCGAAGTCGCCGTCGGGGACGTCCACGAGGAAGAGGTTGCGCGCGTTGTTGGTGGCCTGGTGGGTGTCGCCGGTGGAGGTGCCGAGGTGCAGGGCGCCGCCGGACAGGCTCCAGCGGGAGTCGTCGGGGGACAGCACGCTCCAGTCGGGGCCGAGCGTGGTGCCGTCGAACTCGTCCACGACGGCGCCGCCGGGTAAGGGGGCGGGTTCTGTGGGCGCGCGGGCGGGCGCCACCAGGGAAGCGGCCACGAGCAGGGCCGACAGGATGATGCGCGACATGAGCGGGGGGCTCCTCACGAGTTGTTAGCGTTAACACAGAAGTGAGCGTTAACAAGCGCGATCAGCGCCACGTTAGGGACGTCCGACCAGGGGCGTCAAGAGGCGGCTGTGTAACCCGACCGTAATCCGGCGAGCCCTTGACGGAAGGGATTGTGAGCGTTCACAGTCGGGGCCAAGCCAGGAAAGACATCCCAGGAGCTTTAGTTGTCAAGCAGCAAGCGACTCGGTGTGACGCGACCAGGCGGTTGCCTCGTCGTAGAGGGTGCCGGTCTTG
>NZ_JBFAPT010000048.1:0-55706 GCF_040676845.1 Nonomuraea sp. NPDC049504 | reverse complement strand
GCGATCGCAGCCAGCTGATCAGCACGATCAGCAGGAAAACCCGCCGACGCCGCCAACGGCAGACCATCGGACGAGACCACCACCGCGTGCGCGACGCCGGGGACCGTGTTGACGAAGTCGGTGATCAGCCAGTCGACTCCACGCGCCGCGTGGCTGAGATCGTTCATGCGTCCTCCTCCCTTTCGTTCTCCTTAGGGCCTGAGGGACCAGAGGGGAACGCCCTGCCCTCGGTGATGTCGTCACGTGCTGCTCTGAAGCCCTGCTGGAAGCTCGACAGCCGGTTGCGCACCCGGTCGGGCGAGACGGTCGGCATCGGCGAGACGCCCTTGGGCGAGGCGGCGGTGTCGGCGGAGCCGGGCACCAGGTTCGCCTTGGGGACCCGCTTGGGCAGGCCGTTCACCGTGGCGCCGTCGCGGGTGGGCTCGCGGGCGGCCGCCTCCGCCGCGCTCCATGCGGCGTCCGCCTTGGAGGAGCCCCAGCTCGCGCCGTTGGCGCCGAACCAGGCCGACTCCACCGCCGAGTAGATCGGCAGGTGGTCGTCGGTGCGCGGCGGCGGGTCGCCGCCGAGTCCAGGCTCCGACTGGTACTCGAAGCCGGGCCGCTGCGGCGGCATGGTGTCCTTGCCCCAGCCGCCGGGCGGCGCCTCGGGCGTGGGCCGCCTGGGCAGGCCGTTCTCGCCGTTCCACGCGTTGCGCGGCGGCGTCCACACGTCGCCCGCGTGCGGCTCGGCGGGCCAGGCGGTGGGGTCGGGCTGCCACGAGGGCGAGCCCCACGCGCCGCCTGAGTCCTGGCCGGACGCCGGGGGCGTGCCCCACGAGCCTGCGCCGTCCTTGACCGGCGGGCCGGCGCCCCAGGCGGGGTCCTGGCCCGGCGCTCCCGACGGGGGCGAGCCCCATCCCGCGCCGGCGTCCTGGCCGGGCGGAGCGCTCCATCCGGCGTCCTGGCCCTGCGGGGGCGGGCTCCAGCTGGCCGAGCCCTCCGGGTTGGGCGACGGCCAGCCGGAGCCGAACTCCGGGCTCGACGGGAAGGACGGATGCCCGGGGCCGTACTGCACCGCGGGTGGCTGCGGCCAGTCCGTGGCGGGCGGCGCGGGGTGCGGCCCCGAGTACGGCTCGTCCCCTCGCGGTCCGCCGCTCGCCGCGCCCGCCAGGGCCGGCGGCTGGTTGCCGGAGAAGGACGGCATGCCGCTGAAGTTCGGCGCCTGGGAGCCGAGCATGTTCTCGGGGATGAGCACCATCGCGGTCAGGCCGCCCGAGCTGTGCGGGCGGAGCTGGACGCGGATGCCGTGGCGGTGCGCCAGCCTCGCGACCACGAACAGGCCCATCCGGCGGGAGACGGAGACGTCCACGCTGGGCGCCTCCATCAGCCGCTCGTTGGCGGCGACCAGCTCCTCCTGGGTCATGCCGATGCCGGAGTCGGTGATGGAGAGCATCACGCCGCCGCCGTCGATCCTGCTGCCGGACACCGTCACCCTGGTCTCGCGCGGCGAGAACGACAGCGCGTTCTCGACCAGCTCGGCGAGCAGGTGGATGACGTCGTTGACGGCCTGGCCGGCCACCGACACGCCGTCGGGCACCTGGAGCACGACCCGCTCGTAGCTCTCGACCTCCGACAGGGAGGCGCGGGCCACGTCCACGATCTTGACCGGCTGGCTCCAGCGGCGCGGCGGGTCCTGGCCCGCCAGCACGAGCAGGTTCTCGCTGTTGCGCCGCATGCGGGTGGCCAGGTGGTCCAGCTTGAACAGGTTGCCGAGCCGCTGCTCGTCCTGCTCGCCCTGCTCCAGGCCGTCGATGAGGGTGATCTGCCGCTCCACCAGCGTCTGGCTGCGGCGCGACAGGTTGACGAACATCGCGTTGACGTTGCTGCGCAGCCGCGCCTCCTCCCCCGCCAGCCGGACCGCCTCCCGGTGCACCTCGTCGAAGGCCCGCGCGACCTCGCCGATCTCGTCGTGGGTGTCCACCCCGATGGGCGCGACGGGGCCGATCGTGCCGTCGCTGCTCTCGCGCAGCTGCCGTACGGTCTCCGGCAGGCGCTGCCCGGCGATGTCGAGCGCCTCGCGGCGCAGCCGGCGCAGCGGCCTGATGAGCGAGCGGGCGATGAGCGAGATGATCGCGATGACCACGATCAGCAGCAGCAGGATGAGCCCGCCGGAGATCATCGCCGAGCGGTTGGCGCCCTCCTCCAGGCCCCTGGCCCGCAGGATGACCGAGGACGACAGCTCCCGCTCCACGGTACGCAGCGCGTCGATCTTGCCGGTGCTGACGTCCACCCAGGTCGCCACGTCGCGGTCGGCGCGGCCGCTGATGCTCAGCTCATCGCTGCCCTCCGCCGCCTGCGCCATCGCGCGCAGCCGGAACAGGTCGGTCTGGTCGACGTCCCTGCCGACGACGGTGTTGCGGTAGAGCTCGAGCTGGTCGAGGGTGGCCAGCGTGGCGAAGAGCGTCTCCTCGCTCTCCTCGCGCGACTTGGCGTCGGTGAGCGCGTCCAGCTCGCCGCTGTCGAAGCCCTTCTTGTCCAGCGCGCCGGCGAGGATGCCACGCTGCTTGGACGCCTGCTCCTTGGCCCTGGAGATGGCCGCCATCGCGCTGGCGGAGTCGGCCACCTCGTCGTCCACCGCCACCTGGCCCACCTGGTCGTGGAACTGCAGGAGCGCCGAGATGATCTCCGAGTACTTCCTGATCATGGGCAGCGGCTGGATCTTGCCGTTGACCGCGGTCTCGCGCAGCGTCGGGATCTCCTCCAGGCGGCGCAGCACCGGGCGCACGGCCTCGCCGTGGCTGTCGCCGAGTGCGTTGGCCTGCTGCTTGGCCTCGTCGATGAGGCCGTTCACCTGGCTGTAGGTGGTGCGCAGCTGTGCCTCGCGGTTCTCGGGCCGGCCCTGGGCGATGTAGAGGGCGGTCTCGTCGCGTTCGAAGCCGAGCTCGTGGGTGACGGCCCCGAGCTGCTGGCTGAGCTCGGCGACCTCTCTGAGGGTCTGGTAGGTGCGGGCATCGCTGAGCGAGGTGATGACGTTCAGCCCGCCCAGGCCGACGGCGACGGCGGTGGGCACGACGATCAGCGCGATGAGGCGCGACCGGACATGCCAGTTCCCCAGTCCGAACCTGCCGGAGGAAGGTTTGGACAGCCGTCGCTTCTGATGGCCGTGCGGCTCGCGGTCAGCGGAAGCTTCAGCGTTCTGCGTTCTCACTTGCCTTCGCAACCTCTCGCCCTTTGAGGGAAATTCTCGGGTGGACCAGCGGTATTGCAGGTGGGGCACATTTCGTACGGCGACATATCGAGATAAGCGTCATTTGAGCACACGGGTGGGGAAGGGCCAACCACTACTAGTGCCCCGATGAGGTGTTTGTCCCTAGATGTCCAGAAAATATGACAGAATCGGTAGACCACCTACGACCAGCGGAAACAGGCAAGAGGAGATCGTTCCACGAGCCACCTCCCGACTCGCGGACAGAGATCGAACGACCGGCATCATGAGTAACGGAAGTCCCGGCTGACACCCCTTTCCCAAAACAGACAAACGTCAAGATCTCGTACGGCCGCCAAAATTTCACGATAGAGCGGCAAACAGACATTGCAACCTCAAGTGTCTGCTTTCCGATAAATGACCGGCAATTGGTGCTACCGTCGATCTCTGTTGTGCGTCAGGCACACAGTCCCCGGGAGCAGAAAGCCGCCCGGTTCCCCCCTGGCTCCATCCGAAGGGAGTCCCTGACATGAGGTTTGGCCGTTCCGCCAGGGCCGCCATCATCGGCTTCGCTTTGACGCTCGGCGCCGTGGCGTGCAGCTCGGGCGGCGACCCGAACACCAGCGCCCCTCCGTCCGCGGACGCGGCGGGTGGGCTCGAGAAGACCCAGCTCAAGATCGCCACGCTGCCGGCGATCGACAGCGCCGCCATCTACGTGGCCATCGACCAGGGCCTGTTCGAGAAGGAGGGCCTGGAGGTGACGCCACAGGTCGTCCAGGCCGCTCCCGAGGCCATTCCCATGCTGGTCAAGGGTGAGATCGACGCGATGTTCGGCAACTACGTGTCGATGTTCGCCGCCCATGACAAGCAGGCGCTGAAGCTGCGCATCCTGGCCGAGGGCTCTCGCGCGGCCCCCGACTCGCTCAGCATCATGGCGTTGCCCGACTCGCCCATCAAGACGCCTAAAGACCTGGAGGGCAAGACGATCAACGTCAACGTCCTGCACAACTTCCAGGAGCTGGCCCTGACCCAGGTGCTCAAGGCCAACAACGTCGACCCCGCCACCATCAAGTACGTCCAGGTGACGTTCCAGAACATCATGCCCTCGTGGAAGGGCGGCCAGATCGACGCCGCCTACCTCGGCGAGCCGATGGTCACCGCCGCCACGGCCACCATGGGCGCCCGCAAGATCCTCGACCCGGCCTCTGGTCCCGCGGCCGAGTTCCCCATCTCCGGCTACGTCGGCACCCAGGAGTGGTACGACGAGAACCCGAAGACCGCCGCGGCCTTCCAGCGGGCCATCCACAACGCGGGCAAACTCATGGCCAACAACCGCGAGGTCGTGGCCAAGGTGCTGCCCAACTTCACGCAGATCGACGCGGCCACGGCCGCCACGGTGACCTTCCCCTACTTCTCCAGCAACGACAACCCGGTCCGCCTCCAGCGGGTGGCCGACTGGATGCTGGAGGCCAAGTGGCTGACGAAGGCCATCGACGTCAAGACGCTCATGTCGCCCACCACGTCCGGGTGAGCGCCCAGACCCTGTCCCCCGTCCGCCCGGCGTCGCCGGCCACCCGGTGGTCGCGCCGGGCGGCCGGGGCGCTCGCCTTCGCCGCGCTGATCGAGCTGCTCAGCAGGACAGGGCTCGCCGACCCCGAGTTCCTGCCGCCCGCCAGCGAGATCGTCGTCCGCGCGGTCACGCTGCTGGCCGACTCCGCCTTCCAGGCCCACGCCCTGACCAGCGCGCTCGCCTGGGCGATCGGGCTGTGCCTGGCGGCCGTGCTCGCGGTGCCGCTCGGCCTGCTGCTGGGCAGCGTGCCGATCATCGACGCGGCCACCCGCTCGGTGGTGGAGTTCCTGCGTCCGATCCCGTCGGTCGCGCTGATCCCGCTGGTGGCGCTGGTGATCGGCACGGGGCTGCAGCACCGTGTCGCGCTCGTCGTCTACGCCTCGCTCTGGCCGATCCTCTACAACACCATGTACGGCCTGCGCGGCGTCGACCCCCTGGCCAAGGAGTCGCTGCGCTCGTACGGCTTCGGCCCCCTGTCGGTGCTGCTGCGCGTCAGCCTGCCGAGCTCGGCGCCCTTCATCCTGACGGGCGTCAGGCTGGCCGCGGGGGTGGCGCTCATCCTCACCGTGAGCACCGAGATCGTGGCGGGCCGCGGCGAGGGCATCGGCGTGTTCATCTTCTTCGCCGGCATCGCGGTGCCCGCCCGCATGACCGACATCCTGGCCGGGGTGTTCTGGGTGGGCCTGTTCGGGGTCGCCGTCAACGCCCTGCTGGTCTGGGTGGAGCGGCGCGCCTTCCGCTGGCACCACGAGCAGCTCGGGGAGCGCGCATGAGGAGGAGAGGCATGCGTACGGCCGTCTTCCGCGTCCTCGTGCTGGCCGGGCTGATCGCGGTGTGGGAGGTGGCCACGCTGCTGGCCGCCAGCCCGTTCTTCCCGACGCCGAGCACGATCGTGACCCGGATGCACGCCATGTGGTTCTCCGGCTCGCCCGCCACGCTCTTCCTGACCGACGCCGCCATCGGCAACATCCTGCCCAGCCTGGGCAGGATGGCGCTGGGCTTCGCCGGCGGCGCGCTCGCCGGGGTGCTGCTCGGCCTCGCGATCGGCCTGTCGGCCCGGGTGTACGACTACCTCGACGGCGTGCTGCAGTTCCTGCGCGCGATCCCGCCGCCCGCGCTGGTGACGGTGTTCCTCGTGGTGTTCGGCTTCGGGATGCGGATGCAGCTGGCGTTCATCGTCTTCAGCATCGTCTGGCCGGTGCTGCTCAACACCGCCGACGGGGCCCGCTCGGTGGAGCCGCTGCACCTGCAGACCTGCCAGGCGTTCCGGCTGTCGCGGGCCGAGCGGCTGCTGCGGGTGGTGGTGCCCTCCGCGCTGCCCAAGACGTTCGCCGGGCTGCGGCTGGCCCTGTCGCTGTCGCTGATCGTCATGGTCTTCTCCGAGCTGCTGCCCGGCACCACCAACGGCATCGGCTTCCAGCTCACCGACGCGTACTCGACGTTCGACCTGCCCGCCATGTGGGCCGGGATCGTGCTGCTCGGCATCCTCGGCTACTTGCTCAACGAGCTGTTCCTGGTCGTCGAGCGGCGCGTGCTCGCCTGGCACCACGCCGCCAGGGACCTCGTCGGTTAGAGTCCCTGAGGTGCGGACGATGATCGTGGGCGGCGGCATCGGGGGGCTCAGCACGGCGCTGAGCCTGCACGCCGCCGGGCTCGACTGTGTGGTGGTGGAGGCGGCCCGCTCGCTGCGGCCGCTCGGCGTGGGCATCAATCTGCAGCCCCACGCCGTACGCGAGCTGACCGAGCTGGGTCTCGGCGGCGCGCTGGCGGAGCTGGGCGTGGAGACGGCCTTCATGACCTTCGCCGACCGGCATGGCAACGTCATCCTGGCCCTGCCGCGCGGCAGGGCGGCGGGTTACCGGTGGCCCCAATACAGCGTGCACCGCGGCGAGCTGCAGCTCGCGCTGCTCGCGGCGGTCGAGGAGCGGGGCGTGCCGGTGCGCACGGGCGTCAGGTTCGAGGACCTCGCGCAGGACGGCGACGGCGTGCGCGTCACGCTGCGCGAGGGCGGCCGGGTGGTCGAGGAGCGGGCCGACGTGCTGGTCGGCGCCGACGGCGTGCAGTCGGCGGTGCGGGCGCGGATCTGGCCGCAGGGCGGCCCGCTGCTGTGGTCGGGGATCCGGATGTGGCGCGGGGTGGCCGAGGGCGAGCCCATCATGGACGGCGCCACCGTCCTGGTGGGCGGCTCCAACCGGGCCGGGAAATTCGTCACTTATCACATCTCGGCGCGTAATCCGCGGCTGATCAACTGGGTGGCCGAGGTGAAGGTGGGCGAGCCAGGAGCCGTTCCCGGGGCCGACTGGTACCGCGAGGGAAGATTGGCGGAGGTGCTGGCGCATTTCTCGTCATGGAAGTACCGCCCCGCCGACATCCATGCTTTGCTCTCCGCCACCGACCGGATACTCGAATATCCGATGGTCGATCGTGATCCGCTGCCGCAATGGGGGCGCGGACGGGTGACGCTGCTCGGCGACGCCGCCCATCCGATGTACCCGATCGGCTCCAACGGCGGGTCCCAGGCGGTGCTCGACGCGCGGGTGCTGGCCCGGTGCCTGGCGACGTACGACGACCCGGAAAGCGCGCTCGCGGCGTACGAGGAGGAGCGCCGCCCGGCCACGTCGGAGCTGGTGCTGGCGCACCGGGCGCTGCCCGTCGACGAGACGGTCACGCTGGTGACCGAGCGGGCGCCCGGCGGGTTCACCGAGATCGGCGACGTGCTGGCCGAGGAGGAGCTGGCCGCCATGGCGGGCGCGCAGCGGCGCATCTCCGACGCGGACGTGCGCGCCCTCAACGAAAGGGAGAGCTGGAGTGTGTGAACGGCTGATAGCAGTGACGTTCCGGCAAGAGTAAGATCACGCCCTGATTAGGTTCACCTGACTGACATGTCCCCCATTTACCGCTCCGCTAGAGTCATTTCCGACTCTGAAAGAGTTGCCGCACTGCCCGCGGTCTCGCCCCCCTAGGAATTCCATTGCTCGAGATAGAGAACCTTTCCCATGTGTACGGCGGCGGTACTCCCAACGCGCACCACGCCATCGAAGGACTCAACCTGAGCGTCGCCGAGGGCGAACTGCTCTGCATCGTCGGCCCGTCGGGCTGCGGGAAGTCCACGCTGCTGCGCTCCATCGCCGGCCTGATCACCCCGACGGGCGGGCAGGTCAAGGTCGAGGGCAACCTGGTCCGCCAGACGCCCGACAACCTCGCCGTGGTCTTCCAGGACTACAGCCGCTCGTTGTTCCCCTGGATGTCGGTCGCCGACAACGTGGCGCTGCCGCTGCGCCGCAAGAACATGGACAAGCGCCAGCGGCGCGAAGCCGCCCAGGAGGCGCTGGAGTCGGTGGGCCTGGAGGGCGCGGGGCGCAAATACCCGTTCCAGCTCTCCGGCGGCATGCAGCAACGCGTCGCCATCGCGCGGGCGCTGGCCTACCGGCCCACGCTGATGCTCATGGACGAGCCGTTCGGCTCGGTGGACGCCCAGACCAGGGAGGACCTCGAAGACCTGGTGCTGAAGGTGCGCGGCCACCACCAGATGACGATCGTGCTCATCACCCACGACATCGACGAGAGCGTCTACGTGGGCGACCGGGTGGTCGTGCTGTCGAAGGCGCCGGCGCACGTCGTGGGCGACCTCAAGGTGGACCTGCCCGCCCCGCGCGACCAGATCAGCACCCGCGAGCACCCCGACTTCGTGCACCTGCGCGCCGAGGTCGGCCGGCTCGTCCGCGGCCACGCCACGGTCTAGCCGCTCACGACGCGACAGGGTGCCGCCCGGCGATCGGGCGGCACCCTGTCGTGTCGTCAGACCGGCGAGTGCATGTGGCGGGTCAGAGCGTGCTCCACCAAGGTGATCAAGGTGGACTTGACCGACTCGCGCTGCCGGGCGTCGAGCCGCACGATCGGGATGTGGTCGCCGATCGACAGCGCCTCTCTGATCTCGTCCTCGGCGTGCGCGAACTGGCCGTCCCAGCCGTTGATGCCGATCACGAAGGGCAGCTTGGCCTCTTCGAAGTAGTCGATGGCCGGGAAGCTGTCGGCGAGCCTGCGGGTGTCCACGAGGACGACCGCGCCGATGGCGCCGCGGACGAGGTCGTCCCACATGAACCAGAACCGGTGCTGCCCGGGCGTGCCGAACAGGTACAGGATCAGGTCGCGGTCGAGCGAGACCCGGCCGAAGTCCATCGCGACGGTCGTGGTCGTCTTGTTCGGCGTGAGCGAGACGTCGTCGACGTGCGCCGAGGCGTCCGTCATGACCGCCTCCGTGGTGAGCGGCAGAATCTCCGAGACCGCACCCACGAATGTCGTCTTCCCCACGCCGAAGCCCCCGGCCACGACGATCTTCGTCGAGGTTAGGCCGGGGCTAGAGCCTGCGAAGTCCACTGAGCACCCTTTCGAGCAAGTTGAGGTCCGGCTTTCCCGCGTCCAGCGCAGGCTGGTGCACGCGGATCAGGCCTTCCGACGCCATGTCGGCGATCAGCACCCGGACCACGCCAAGAGGCTGGCGTAAAAGGGCGGAGATCTCGGCAACCGACCGGACGTTCCGAGTCAGCTGAATGATCGCCTGATACTCCGGACTTAGTAGGGAAATGTCTTGGTATTCAGACGTCACGGAGGACACAAGTGCCTCCATGGCGAACTTCATCCGCGGCGCCGTGCGCCCCCCTGTCACGGCATAGGGCCGTACCAAGGAGCTCGGCTTCTGCGGACGGGGAGCCGCCGGATGCGGCGGAGTGCTATCACCAGCCCAACCCTGCTGACCTGACACCATGTTCTCCTGTCACCGCCCGATTCAGCGGGGGCGGGCCGCTTGCAGCTCAGCGCGTACGGCCGGCGTCAGCACCTGACCGGCCCGCTCGACCAGCAACGTCATCTGGTACGCGACCAGACCCATGTCGCAGTCGGGAGCCGCCAGGACGGCCAAGCAGGATCCATCACTGATCGACATGATCATCAAGAGCCCACGCTGCATTTCGATAACGGTCTGGGTCACCATACCGCCCTCGAAAACCCGCGCGGCGCCTTGGGTCAAGGAGATCACGCCGGAGGCCACGGCGGCCAGCTGGTCGGCCCGGTCCTTGGGAAAACCCTCGGAGAAGGCCAGCGGCAACCCGTCAGACGACACCACGACCGTGTGGGCGACGCCTGGCACGTTGTTCACGAAGTCCGTGATCAGCCAGCTGATGCCACGCGCTCCCTGGCTCATTTCTCTCATTTGTCCTCCTCATTCTCTTCTCCGCGGGTGAACGCCCGGCCTTGCCGGACACCCTGCTGGAAGCTGGAGAGCCGGCTGCGCAACCGCTCGGGTGAGATCTGCGGTGCTGGTGAGGTCGCCTGGGGCTCGGCCAGGCTGGCCGTACCGGGCACCAGGTTGGCCTTGGGAACGCGGCGCGGCAGGCCCGACTGCGTCGTGCCGCCCTGCTGCGGCTGGACCGCGGCCTGTGCCGCCTGGAAACCGGAGTCGGCGGGCGACGACCAGGACGCGCTCACACCCGACGCTCCCGGCTTGCGCTGCGGGAGCCCGGACCTGCTCAGGCCGCCCTGAGCCGGGCTCTGGCTCGGGCCGCCCTGAGCGGCCGCCTGCGGCGGCGGCCCGTCGGTCACCGGCGGGTGCACCGCGGTGATCTCGTGCTCGGACTCGGGCTCGATCTCGTGGCGCGGCTTGAGCACCTCAGGGTCGGGACGGCGGAACCAGTCCGACCCGACCGAGGAGAAGATCGGCAGGAACTCCTCGTTCTGCTCCTCCATCGGCGAGTTGCGCACCGCGGGGAGCGGACCGGTCATGTCCTGGGAGGAGTAGTCGCCGGGGCCGAACGGGTTGTAGGCGGAGTGCCCGTTCTGCTCGAACTGGTCGGCCGGCTTGGGCTCGTCGGCGAACGGCGAGCGGTAGCCGTCGCCGAACTGGGGCCTGACCCGGTCATCCGACTCGAACAGCGACCTTCGGGGCGCCGGGTCGGCGAACGACGACCAGCGCGGCTCCTCCTGCTGCGGCTGCTGCTGGGGCGGCTCGGTGGCGAAGGACGGCCACTGCGGCTCGTCGCTCTGCAGGGGCGGCGGCTGCTCGGCGAACGACGGCCACCGGTTCTCCGCGAACGGCTTCGGCTCGGCCGCGGGCGGCTGCTCGTCGGTGAAGGACGGCCAGCGCTGCTCGCCCAGGGGCTGCTGGGGGACGTTGTTCTGCGGAGCGGGCGTCTCCTCGGCGAACGACGGCCAGCGCGGCTCCTCGGCCCGCGGCGGCTCACCGAACGCGGGCGGCTGGTCGCCGCCGAAGACCGACGGCTGGTCGCCGAACGCGGACGGAGCCGGGTCGGGGAAGGCCGGCGCCGGGTCGGGGAAGGACGGCGGCTGCTCGCCGAACGACGGCCAGTTGCCGGTGCCCGGCGCGGGCAGCGAGCCCGGCCACTGCGTGTCCATCACCTGGTCGGGCATGTCGTCGAACGACGGGTGACCGTTGCGCGACGGCTGGCCGAGCGAGCTCGGGTCGAACGTGGTGAACGCCTCGTACTGGCCCTGCTGGCTGCCCTGCCCGTTGCTGATGAGCATGTCGGGCATCATCACCAGGGCGCTCAGGCCGCCGTGCTCGCGCATGCTGAGCTGGACGCGGACGCCGTGGCGCAGGGCCAGGCGGCCGACCACGAACAGGCCCATGCGGCGGGAGACGGACACGTCCACGACCGGCGGGTTGGCCAGGCGCCAGTTGGCCTCGGCCAGCTCCTCCTGGCTCATGCCGATGCCCTGGTCGTTGATCGTGACCAGCACGCCGCCCTCGGCGGGGGTGCTGGTGACGGTGACCTTGCTCTCGCGCGGGGAGAAGGAGATGGCGTTCTCGATCAGCTCGGCGAGCAGGTGGACGGCGTCGGTGACGGCGGGGCCGACGATCTGGGTGCCGGACGGGATCTGGATCTGGACCCGCTCGTAGCCCTCGACCTCCGACAGCGAGGCGCGGGCGATGTCGACCAGCGGCACCGGCTCGCTCCACTTGCGCGCGGCCTCCTGGCCGGCGAGGACCAGGAGGTTCTCGCTGTTGCGCCGCATGCGGGTGGCCAGGTGGTCGAGGCGGAAGAGGTTGGCGAGCCGCTGCTCGTCCTCCTCACCCTGCTCCAGGCCCTCGATGAGCTGCAGCTGGCGCTCGACCAGCGTCTGGCTGCGGCGGGAGAGGTTGACGAACATCGAGTTGACGTTGGCGCGCAGCTTGGCCTCGTCGCCCGCCAGCCGGATCGCCTCGCGGTGGACCTCGTCGAACGCCCGCGCCACTTCACCGATCTCGTCACGGGTGTTGACGCCGACCGACGGCACCTCTGGCACCTGCGCGCCCTCACCCGACTCGCGCAGCACGCGGACGGTCTCGGGCAGCCGGGTCGTGGCGACCTGCAGCGCCTCGGCACGCAGCCGGCGCAGCGGGCGGACCAGCGAGCCGGCCACGCGGGTGGTGATGATGAGGACCAGGAGCAGCAGGACCAGGATCAGCGCACCGGAGATGATGGCGTTGCGCTGCTCGGTCGCGCTCAGGTCGCGGGTCGTCGTCACGATCTTCGTGGCCAGGCCGTCCTCGACCTTGCGCATCGCGTTGGCGACGGTGGTGGTGCTCTCGTACCACTCGTTGAGGTCGCGGTTGGTGGTGACGTCGAGGTCGCGGATGCGGTTGGTGGCGCTCACCTGAGCGAGCGCGCGCTGCCGCATGGCGTCGGCGAGGTCGACCTGCGGGCCCTTGACGGTGTCCTGGTAGGTCTTGAGGTCCTGGGCGGCGGCCTCCAGCTCGAACGAGGTCTGCTCGGTCTGCTGCTTGTCCCAGGAGCCGAGGAAGTCCGACCAGTCGGAGCTGTCGACCTTGGTCCCGCGCTGCAGCTGCATGTTGATGAGCAGGATCTGCTGGCGCGCGGCCTCCTCCTTCATCCGCTGCAGCGAGCCGAGCGCGGCCACGTCACCCTGGAGGGCGTCGTCGCTGACACCGTCGCCGAGGTCGCTCTGGAGCGTGGAGAACGTCTCGATCATCGTGCTGTACGTGCCGACGACGGCTCGGGCGGGGACGCTGCCCGTCATCGACTCCCGGAGGCTGTCGAGACCCTCGAGCCAGCGGCGCATGTTCCTGACACCGTCGAGCACGCGGGTGGAGTGGGAGGCGTCGATGGCCGCGGCGGCCGACAGCACCTGCTGCTTGGCCTTGTCGGTGGCCTGCCGCTGGGTCTTGAGCTGCACCAGGCGGCCGCCCCTGCGGCGGTCGGCGACGTACCAGGCGGTGAGCGTGCGCTCCCTGGCCAGCTCGTGGTTGAGGCCGCCGACGCGCTGCACCAGCTCGGCCACCTGGGTGAGCCGCTGGTATTCGGCGCTGGTGCCGATGGCGTTGGCCAGCTGGACGCCGGCGAGCAGCACACCCACGACGGTGGGGATGAGGATCAGCGCGACCAGCCTTGAGCGCACACGCCAGTTCGCCAGCCGGAACCGTCCGCCTGTGTACTCCCCTGACCGGGTGTGCCTGGGGTCTTTCGTCCTCACTGAGTCTCGCAACCTCTCGCCGGTACGTGCTCGAAGAAAATCAGACACGCGTGTGGCGCATGGGATTCTGTCCGGCCGGGTAATTGGAACACAACCCGTACCAGATCGGCCAACCGAACATATCCCATCACATGCGCCCAAAGAGGCACTTTGGGCACGATAGCGCCACCACGTTTTCAGGCAGGGCGGAACGAATCCCGCTCGGCCGGTGCCGCATGCTTCACCATCAGGTGCCGCGTCACCGAGTACTCCTGCACCGCCTCCTGGCTCATGTCCTTGCCGAACCCACTGCCCTTCACCCCGCCGTGCGGAGCCTCGCTGGCGATGGGCAGGTGGTCGTTGACCCAGGTCACTCCCACGTCCAGCCGGTGTGATACGCGCATCGCGCGAGCCACGTCACGCGACCACACCGACGAGGCGAGACCGTATCTAGTGTCGTTGGCCAGCCGGACCGCTTCGTCCTCGCCATCGAACGGGAGCGCGACCAGGACCGGTCCAAACAGCTCACCTTGGACGATCTCGCTGGTCTGTGCGACATCAGTCACAAGCGTGGGTGGATAGAAAAAGCCGGAGCCCCCGATCGGGGAGCCTCCGTGCGGAACGCGCCCTCCGGCCCGCTCCACGAAGCCGTGCACGCGGTCGCGGTGCGCGGCGGAGATCAGCGGGCCGATGTCCGTCGCCGGGTCCCAGGGGTCGCCGGCGGTGATGCCGGCCAGCGTCTCCTTGATCGCCTCCACCGCGTCGCCGTAGACCTCCCTGGCGACGTAGACGCGGGTGGCCGCGGTGCAGTCCTGGCCGGTGTTGTACGTCGCCCCCATGGCGACGCCCCGGGCCATCTCCGCCAGATCGGCGTCCTCGAACACCAGGGCGGGCGCCTTGCCGCCGAGCTCGAGGTGAACCCGCTTGAGCGTGGCGGCCGCGCCGGTCATGACGGCGCGGCCGGTCTCGGTCGAGCCGGTGACGCTCACCATGTCCACGCCGGGGTCGGTGACCAGGGCCTGGCCGACCTCGGCGCCGCCGGTCACCGCCTGCACCAGGCCATCGGGTGCGCCCGCCGCGCCGAACAGCTCGGCCAGGCGCAGCGTCGTACGCGGGGTCTGGGGAGCCGGCTTGATCACCACGGCGTTGCCCGCGGCCACCGCGGGACCGACCTTCCAGACCGCCATCACGAACGGGAAGTTCCACGGCGCGATCGACCCCACCACCCCGACGGGACGGCGCAGCAGGACCGAGGTGTAGCCGGCGCTGAACACCCCGGCCCCGGTGCCCTCCAGCGACCGGGCGGCCCCGGCGAAGAAGCGCAGGTTGTCGGCGGCGAAGGGCAGCTCACCGTCGCGGAAGACCGCCGCCGGCTTGCCCGTCTCCTCGACCTCCAGCCTGGTCAGCTCCTCGGCCTCGGCCTCCACCAGGTCGGCCAGGCGCAGCAGCACCCGGGCGCGCTCGCCGGGAGTGGCCTGCGACCACTCCTCGTACGCCGCGCGCGCGGCCGAGACCGCCTTCGCGACCTCCTCGACAGGCGTGTCGGGGACCTCGGCGAAGGGCAGGCCGGTGGCGGGGTTGATCAGTTCGCGCATCAGGAAGACTTCAACTTTCGGGTCGTGCTACTGGCCGAGCTGCTCGATCAGGTCGGCGGCCTTGCGCAGGCCGTCGCGGCGCCTGATCTCCTCGCCCGAGGCGGCGAGCCGCGCCCGCAGCTCGGTGTCGCCGAGCAGCTTCGCGATCGCCCCTGTGAGCTCTTCGTCGGTGAAGGTGTAGGTGGAGAGCCTGACACCGTAGCCGAGCTCATCGACCCTCTGGGCGTTGTCGTACTGGTCCCAGAAGAGCGGCAGCAGGATCATCGGCTTGCCGAAGTGCAGCGCCTCGGTGGTCGTGTTGTTGCCGCCATGGGTGATGACCAAGTCACACAGTGGGATGATCTTAGTCTGCGGGAGGAACTCCTCGCCCCACATGTTGTCGTGCAGCTTGATCTCCTCGTGCAGCGGGCCCTTGGAGACGACGTACTGGTGCGGGGTGGTGCCCAGCACGTCGATCACCCGCTGCATGAGGCCCACGTCGGCGGAGCCGAGCGAGCCGAGCGAGAAGTAGATCAGCGCGTGCTCGTTGCGCTCGAAGGGCAGCTCGAAGTCCTGCTCGGTCTCACGCACCGAGGAGTCGAGCCGGTGCCACGCCGGGCCCAGAGGGCGCTCGGCGACGTAGTCGAGGATCTCCGGGTAGACGTAGAGGTTCAGGTCGCCCTCGTGGATGAAGTCGAGGTCGGGCAGCGGCGGCGTGCCCTGCTCGACGCACCACGCGTTGTAGGCGGTCCACAGCTCGCGGTGGGTGCGCTCGTACTCGGCGCGGAAGGCGTCCCACTCGGAGCGGTCGTTCGCGGGCAGGCCGGAGAAGACCGGCGGGATGTTCGGGCCGCGCACCTCCAGCGGCTGGCAGGAGACGATGCGCACGAACTTCTTGCCGGCGGTGATGAGGGCCGGGAACGTGAGCACGTTGTCCTCGATGATCACGTCCGGGTTCACCCGCTCGATGATGGCCTTGAGCTGCGGCTCGCAGTACTTCGCTCCGTCGATGAGCTCGGCCCAGATGGGCTTGGTGACGGTCTCGAGCTGCTCGCGCGTGCTCTTGCGGTACTCCGGCGCGGTCTCGCGGATGAAGTCCTTCCAGAACTGGCCGGGGTCCTGCTCCTCCTCGGACGGCGGGGCCAGGTCGACGAGGTCCTCCTCGAAGCCGAGCGCTTCGAGCTTGCCCTTCCACGAGGCCTCGGCGGCGAAGACGACGCGGTGGCCGCGCTTGCGCAGGATGTCGCCGATGCCGATGGAGTTGTTGGTCGGTCCGTACGCGCTTTCCGGCATGAACAGGAAGGTGAGAGACATCGAGACTCCGGGAGAACTCGTCATTTTGAAGGTGAATTCAAAAACGGATCTAGCGTGAAGGTCAAGTTAAGGGCACTATGGTCAACGGCCAACTGAACAGTGGCCTAAGGAGTGAAGGTGGTGAGGGTGGCTCAGCGCAAGAGCCGCAGTGACCGGCGCATCGACTTGATCGAAGCCGCACGCAGGGCCATCATCCGCCATGGCATCGACGGTGTACAGCTCTCGCACGTCGCCGAGGAGGCCGGGCTGACCTCCGGCGCCGTGCTCTACCACTACCCCGACCTCAGCGAGCTGCTGGTCGAGGCGCAGCAGGCGGGCATGGAGCGCTTCTACGAGCAGCGGCTGCGCCGGCTCGCCACGATCACCGACCCGGTCGAGAAGCTGGTCGTCACGATCAGGTCGGGGCTGCCCACCGGGCCGCTCGACCCCGACGTGCGCCTGCTCAACGAGCTGGGCGGGGCCGCGGGCCGCAACCGGGTCTACGGCGTGCTGCTCACCTCCCTGTACGACCGGCAGGTCTCGATGTACCAGGCGATCCTGGACACCGGGGCCGCGCTGGGCGTCTTCAGGCTGAGCGCCGACTCGGTGACGATCGCCCGCAACCTGGTGGCCCTGGAGGACGCCTACGGCTACCGCATCACCGCCAGGCATCCCCTGATCGGCCCGGCCGAGGCTGCCGGGCTGATCCTGTCCTACGCCCGCGCGGCGACGGGCAACGACCTGGCTCATTGACCGGCCGCCATGATGACCGCGTCCTCGGCGTTCCAGCGCACCTTGACCTTGGCGCCCGCCTTGATCGTGCCGGCGCCCTGGACGGCGGCCAGCACCGGCTTGTCCTGGCCCTGAACCTGCACCGACAGGTGCGAGACGCCGCCGAAGAAGCTGACGTCGAGCACGGTGCCCGGCAGCCCCCTGGTGGCGCTCTCCTCGGCCAGCTCGATCTTCTCGGGCCGGACCGCCAGCAGCGCCTCCGCGCCCGCCTTCAGCTCGTCCAGCGGCGTGCCGGCGAGCATGCCGAACGTCGTGCTCTTGATGCCCTCAAGGCCGCTCGCGGTGCCGGTGAACAGGTTGTTGGCGCCGACGAAGTCGGCCACGAAGGGCGAGCGGGGCCGCTCGTAGAGGGCGATGGGCTCGTCCACCTGGCAGACCCGGCCGCTGTCGAAGACCGCGATGCGGTCGGCCAGCGACATGGCCTCCTCCTGGTCGTGCGTGACGACCACGAACGTGATGCCCACCTCGTGCTGCAGCCGCTTGAGCTCCAGCTGCATGTCGGCGCGGACCTTCTTGTCCAGGGCCGACAGCGGCTCGTCGAGCAGCAGCAGCCGGGGCCGCTTGACGATGGAACGGGCCAGCGCCACGCGCTGCCGCTGGCCGCCGGACAGCTGCGCGGGCTTGCGCCCCGCGTGCGCCGACAGGCCCACCGTCTCCAGCACCTCGCCGACGCGCTGCTTGACCTCCTGGCGGGGCAGCTTCTCCCGCTCCAGCCCGTACGCGACGTTCTTCGCCACGGTCATGTGCGGGAACAGCGCGTACGACTGGAACATCAGGCTGATCGGCCGCCGGTTCGGCGGCTTGGCCAGCAGGTCCTCCCCGTCGAGCGTGACACCGCCCGCGTCGGGCGTCTCGAACCCGGCGATGATGCGCAGCAGCGTGGTCTTCCCACAGCCGGAGGGCCCGAGCAGGGCGAAGAACTCCCCCTGCTCGATCTCCAGCGAGACGTCGTCCAGCGCGGTGACACTGCCGAACTTCCGGGTGATCCCGTCAATCTCGAGCACGCGATTCCCCGATCTTGGTCAGGCGCTGCCCGGCGATCACGGCCGTGAAGCTCACCAGCAGCACGATCGCGGCCAGCGCATTGATCTTCGGAGTGACCCCGAATCGGATCATGGAGTAGATGACGATCGGCAGCGTCTGCTCGCTGTTGCCGATCGTGAAGAACGCGATCACGAACTCGTCCAGCGACAGCGTGAACGCCAGCAGCGCGCCGGCCACGATGCCCGGCATCAGCTGCGGCAGCGTGATCTTCATGAACGTGGTGACCGGTCCCGCGCCGAGGTCGCGTGACGCCTCCTCCAGCGAGGTGTCCGCGCCCGTCAGCCGGGTGCGCACCACCGCCGCCACGAACGCCATCGCGAACACGCCGTGAGCCAGCACGACCGAGTACAGGCCGAGCGTGAGCTGGATCGTCCCGTACAGGATCAGCAGGCCGATGGCGATCACCAGGTCGGGCAGCACGGCGGGCATCAGCGCGACCGCTTCCAGCACCTTGGACCTGGTGTGCCGGACCAGGCCGACGGCCAGCAGCGTGCCGAGCACGGTGGCGATCACCGTGGAGCCGGCGGCCACGATCAGCGTGTTCACCACGCCGGACAGGGCCCGGTCGTCGCGGGCCAGCTCGCCGTACCACTTGAGGCTGAAGCCGTCGAAGCTGTACGCCGAGTCGCCCGCGTTGAACGACATCACGACCAGGACGGCGATCGGGAGGTAGAGGAAGACGTACGTGGCCCAGAACGGCACGTACAGGAGCTTTGACCTACGCACGGCGCGTCACCCAGGCCTGGATCATGAGCAGCACGATCAGCATCGCGATCACCGCCAGCGCCAGCGTCGAGCCGAACGGCCAGTCGCGCGCGGTCAGGAACTGCTGCCTGATGAGGTTGCCCACCATGATCGACTTGCTGCCCCCGAGCAGCTCGGGGATGACGAAGTTGCCCAGGCTCGGCACGAACACGAACATGCTTCCGGTCAGCACGCCGGGGATGGTCAGCGGCAGCGTGACCTTCCTGAACGTGGTGAACGCCGAGGCGCCCAGGTTGGCCGACGCCTCCCGCAGCTGCGGGTCGAGCCGCTCGATCGCGGCGTACAGCGGCAGCACCATGAGCGGCAGGTACGAGTACAGCAGCCCCGTCACGATCGCGCCCTCGTTGTAGAGCAGCTCCAAGGGCTCGATGCCGAAGACGTTCAGCGCGCTGTTGATCAACCCCGGGCCGCTCAGCAGGATGATCCACGCGTAGACGCGGATGATGAAGTTCGTCCAGAACGGCAGCACGACGGCGACCAGCGCGATGGTCTTCCACTTGCGCGGCAGCTGCGCGATCAGGTACGCCGTCGGATAGCCGATCAGCAACGCGATCACGGTCGTCACCGCCGCGATCTTCAGCGACTGCAGCACCACGCCGAAGTAGAGCGGGTCGATCAGCCGGCTGAAGTTCTCGGTGGTGAACTCGTAGACGACGCCGCCGAAGCGCCCCCGCTGGAACACCGTGTAGCTGAGCACCAGCGCCAGCGGCACCAGCAGCAGCACCAGCAGGTAGGCGAGCCCGGGTGTCAGGAACACGAACGCGCCCAGCCGACGCCCTCGGGAACGGGACGCCGGCCGGGCCTTGACCTCTGACTTCACTACAACGACAACTACTTCGCCTGGATGTCGGCGGACAGGCGGGTGTACTTGGTGGACGCCTGGCCCAGGTCGATGATCGACTCACCGTCGAGCAGCTTGTCCGGCGCGATGCCGAGCAGCGAACCCTTGGGGATCTTCACCTGCTCCATGGCCGCCTTGTTGGGGACCTTGTAGTTGATGTTCACGGCCGCCCAGCTGTGCACCTCGGGGCTCAGGATGTAGTTGATCAGGGCGTGCGCGGCCTCCTTGTTCTTGGAGGACTTCAGGATCACCATGGTGTCCACCCAGAGGTCGCTGCCCTCCTTCGGGTTCGCGAAGCCGATGTTGCCCTTGGGGTCGGTGGTCGGGCACCAGCCGTCCCACGCCTCGACCATGACGGCCTCGCCGTTGACCAGGCGGTCACCGAAGGTGGTGTCGTCGTAGGTGAGCAGGTGCGGCTTCTGCTCCTCCAGCAGCTCGCGGGCCTTCTCGATCTCCTCGTCCTTGTCGGTGTTGACCGAGTAGCCGAGGGCCTTGAGCGCGGGCAGGGCCAGCCAGCGCTCGGTGGTCATCATGGTGACCTTCTTCTCGGCCCAGGCCGGGGGCTTGAGAATATCGTTCCAACTGTCCGGGACCTTCTTCACGAGGTCCTTGCGGTAGCAGATGCCGGTGGTGCCCCAGGTGTAGGGCACGGAGTACTTGTTGCCCTTGTCGTAGGACAGCTGGGTGGCCTCGGGGTAGAGGTTGGCCAGGTTGGGGATCAGCTCGGGGTGGATCGGCTCCAGCAGGCCCATGGCGTTGAGCGCCTGGGCGTACTGGCCGGACACGAACGCCACGTCGATGCCGCTGTCACCGGGGGCGGTGAGCTTGGTCATCGCCGTCTCGTTGGTGTCGTGCAGCTGGATCTTGATGTCCTTGACCTTGAGGGTCGACTTGACCCTGTCGGCCAGCTCCTTGGGCAGGTAACCGTCCCAGACCGTGACCTGCAACGACTGCTTCGTCAGGTCCGCGTTGGGCTTGAGCTCGGCCGCCGCCCCCGTCGTCTCCTGTGAACTTGACGAGGCCCCACCGCCGCACGCCGCGACGGCAAGCGCGAGGCCGACCACCGCGACGGTGGCCGGGAGACGACGGGTGAACCGGGAACGGGACACGGCCGCTACTCCTTCTGAAATTGAGATGTAAGAGGGGTCGCGCGACCTTACCGGACACAGCCGACCAGAGCAGGAGTGTTGCAGCAGAAATCAACATGAGCAAGACTTTTCATGACATTGCTACCTGGAAGTTTGGTCCACGAGTTGAATTGGGATTCAATACACCGGCGAGTGATCTCGCTCGGTGAGAGGCCGCTCACCCCACGAGATCGCGGGCTCAGCGCCGCTCTCGTGGCGCACCTCGGGGAGGAGGCGCCGGAGCCGCTGTCCGTACGACGGTTTCTGCCGTTGCCCACCCTCTCGTACGGCTCTGCAGATCTCCACACTGGGGTCCCAGGTGAGCGGGATTTCGGAGCGCACGTGGACCAGACGAACCACTCGGTGATCGTGGACGAGCGCGTCGTGGTGAAGTGGCTCACCCCTCCCGCGCCGCTGCCGCATCCCACCCCCGACATCCTCGCCCATCTGGTTGAGGCCGGATTCAACGACACCGCCCCTCCTTACGCGGCTCTGACCGGCGTGGTGGACGGCCGCGAACACCTCCTCGCCCTGGTGACCGGTTACCTGCCGGACGCCAGGGACGGCTGGGAGTGGTGCGTGGACGAGGCCGTCGCCGGCACCACCGCGTTCGCCGCCGCCGTCGGCCGCCTCACCGCCGACCTCCACCTCGCCCTCTCCACCCTCCCCCACTCCCCTGCGACGGCACCGGCGGAGGGGACCGCCACGGGGCTGCCGGCCCCGCTCGGGGCGAGGCTCGCGGAGCGGGCGGAGGCGGCGCTGTCCGAGGCGCTGGCGGTGACCGACGGCGAGGACGGGATCTGGCTTGCCGAGCGGGCCGAGGTCATGCGGCAGGAGTTGGACGCCCTGACCGCACCCGTCACCACGCCGCTGATCAGGATTCACGGGGACCTGCACGTCGGGCAGATCCTCCAGTGGCGCGACGGCTATGCGGTCATCGACTTCGACGGCAACCCCACCGTGTCCGACGCCGACCCCCGCCAGCCGGCCGCCCGCGACGTGGCGCAGCTCACCACCAGTCTGGAACACGTGGCCCAGGTCGCGATCAAGCGCCGCGGCGCCCCTCCTGACCAGGCCGCCGCGTGGGCCCGCCGCGCCCGCGCCGAGCTGCTCGCCGCCTACCGCGACCGGCTGGCCGCGCGGCACCGGCCCGACCTGCTGGACGAGGGGCTGATCCGGCCGTTCGAGGTGGAGCAGGAGTGCCGCGAGCTGATCTACGCCGCCCGCCATCTCCCCCGCTGGCGCTACGCCCCCATGGGCGTCCTGCACACCTGGTACGACGCCCGAAAGACGTCCGCAGCCACCCCCGCGGCGACCTCCGTGCCGAACCCGGCGCGGAAACCTGAGGAGAACATCGCGTGAAATCCGAGCTCTACCTGACCGACCTGGAGTCCAAGCCGCAGGCGCTGGCCGACCTGGCCGCCGCGCTCAGGACGGCCGACCCCTGGGCCGGGCTGCCGCGGGGCGTCGACCGGGTGCTGTTCCTCGGCATGGGCAGCTCCCGTTACGCGGCGGGCGTGGCCGCACGACGCCTGCGCGCCGCCGGGGTGTCCGCCTTCGCCGAGTACGCCTCCGCCGCCACCGCGCTCCCACCGGCCAAGGGCACCCTGGTCGTGCCGATCTCGGCCACCGGCGGCAGCCGCGAGACGCTCGACGCGATCGGGGCGTACACGGGCGGCCCCTCCTTCGTCGCGGCGCTCACCAACCAGCCGGGCTCCCCGATCACGCGGGGCGCCGACCTGGTGGTGGAGATGCGGGCGGGCGAGGAGCGCGGCGGCGTCGCCTGCCGTACGTTCCAGCACACGCTGGCCCTGCTGCTCGCCCTGGAGAGCCGGCTCACCGGCCGCGCGCACGACCTGCCCGCCCTGGTCGAGCGGGCCGCCGAGGCCACCGCCGACCTGCTGGAGCGCAGGGACGAGTGGCTGCCACTGACCATGGAGCTGCTCGACGGCCCGCACGGCGTCTACACGATCGCCCCCGCCGAACGCCTGTCGTCGGCCGAGCAGTCGGCGCTGATGCTGAGGGAGGGCCCGCGCCGCCCGGCCGACGCCTGCGAGAGCGGCGACTGGTCGCACGTGGACGTCTACCTCACCAAGACGCTCGACTACCGCGCCCTGCTCTTCCCCGGTTCCCGCTACGACGAGCAGGCCATGGACTGGGTACGCGAGCGCGGCTCGACGGTGGTCACCGTGGGCGGCGAGGTGAAGGACGCCGCCACGGCCATCCGCTACGTCCACGACGACGACCCCGACGTCGCGCTGCTCACGGAGACGCTGGTGGCCGAGCTGGTGGCGGCCTACTGGTGGTCGGCGCATTGACGCGCTCCCCGGCGTGAACGCCGGGGATTCAGCCTGTGCCGTGTGGTGTCACGCGGCACTTCTGTGGCTTCCTGTTTCATCGACCGTGCCCCCGCGCTCGCCCCGGGGAGCGGGCGGAGGGGTCTTACCGGTCTCCGCAGGCGTTTTCCGTCTCCGCTTCCCGCCCATCTCAGGCACGGGTTTCCGTCCAGCGGCGACGATCCGGCGCCCTTCGGCCCGGATGTTGATCTCGGCGTTGACATCCCGGTCGTGGGTGACCCCACACGGGCAGGTCCACCGTCGTACGGCCAGCGGCATCTGCCCGGCCAGCGCCCCGCAGGCCGAACAGAGCCTGGAGGAGGGGAAGAACCTGCCGATCTTCACGAACGTCCGGCCGTACAGCTTCGCCTTGTACTCCACCATGCCGATGAACGACGCCCAGCCCGCATCATGCACGCTCTTGGCCAGCTGAGTGCGTGCCAGCCCCTTGACCGCCAGGTCCTCCACATAGATCGCTTGATTTTCGCGGATCAGCTTCGTGGACAACTGGTGGTGGAACTCGCGCCGCGCGTCGGCGACCTTGACATGCCGGCGGGCGAGCTTCGTCCGGGCCTTGGCCCGGTTCTTGCTGCCCTTCTCCTTACGCGACAGGGCCTTTTGCGCCCGCTTGAGTTTCTTCTCCGCTCGGCGCAGGAACCGCGGGCTGTCGATCTTTCGTCCGCCCGACAACACCGCGAAGTGCGTCAGGCCGAGATCGATCCCGGTCTCGGCCCCGGTCCCGGTTTCGGTCTCGGTCTGAGGCAAGGAGGTTTCGGCGGCTTCGATGACAAACGAGGCGAAATACCTCCCGGCCGCGTCCTTGACCACGGTGACCGAAGAGGGCTCGGACGGCAGAGTCCGTGACCAGCGCACCACCACATCGCCGATCTTCGGCAGCCGCAACCTGCCGGCCGCGGTGATGGCGAAACGAGCGTTACGGGTGAAGCGGATCGCCTGCCGGTTGTCCTTGCGGGACCGGAAACGCGGCGGCCCCAGCATGGGCCCCTTGCGGGTCCCGGCCCTGGAGGCGAAGAAGTTCCGGAACGCCGCACAGGCGTCGGCCAGGGCCTGCTGGAGCACCACCGCCGACACCTTGCCCAGCCAGGAGCGTTGCGGTGTCTGCTTCGCCTGGGTGATCACCAGGCGGGACAGTTCCGTGTCGGTGAGGAACGGCAAGCCCTGCTGGTGGGCATGGTTGCGTCGTGCGATCGCGTCGTTGAACACCACCCGGGCGCATCCGAACGCCCGCGCGAGCTCGATGCGCTGGCCGGGGGTCGGATCGATCCGGAAGGAGTACCGCAACTGCACACGATCATCTTACAGTTGGGCTATGGCCGATCACAGCGATATCAGGACCGGCAGGCATTGCGTTTTCATGCTGCACGCACATTTGGTTTTCGTGACGAAATTCCGGCATCGGGTGTTCACCGGCAAGCACCTGACCCGGCTGCAAGAGATCATGAGATCCGTGTGCGCCGACTTCGAAACCGAGCTGCGCGAGTTCAACGGCGAGGACAACCACGTCCACCTGCTGGTCGACTTCCCACCCAAGGTGGCCCTGTCCAAGCTGGTCAACAGCCTCAAGGGCGTGTCCTCGCGCCGGATGCGTCAGGAATTCCCCGAACTGGCCCGCCACTACTACCGGGCGAACAAGCTGTGGTCGGGCTCCTACTTCGCCGGCTCGGTGGGCGGCGCTCCGATCAGTGTCCTGCGCCAGTACATCGAGCAACAGAACCGGCCCGTCTGAGCTGGGTGGACACCGTTTCGCCCGGCGGCGAAACGGCTGTTCTCGCCCCGCTACGCGGGCTGGCCGGCTTCACCCCCGGCCTGAACGCCGGAGCACCGCCGACGATTCCGGTAGCGGGGCCTCATGCCGACCGTACGGTGAGCGCGTGCTCCACCAGCGTGATCAGCGTGTGCTTGACCGCGGGCCGGGCCCGCGCGTCCGTCCGCACGATCGGCACGTGCCCGGAGATCGTCAGCGCCTCCCGCACCTCGTGCTCGGCGTGCGGGAACTCGCCGTCCCAGCCGTTCAGCCCGATGATGAACGGGATGCCGGAGTTCTCGAAGTAGTCGACGGCGGGGAAGCTGTCGGCCAGCCGCCGCGAGTCGACCAGCACGACGGCCCCGATCGCGCCGCGCACGAGGTCGTCCCACATGAACCAGAACCGGTGCTGCCCCGGCGTGCCGAACAAATAGAGAATGAGGTCCTGGGCCAGCGAGAGCCGGCCGAAGTCCATCGCGACGGTCGTGGTCGTCTTGCCCGGCGTGTGGCCGAGGTCGTCGATGCCGGTCGAGGCGTCCGTCATCACGGCCTCGGTCGTGAGCGGCATGATCTCCGACACCGCGCCGACGAACGTGGTCTTGCCCACGCCGAATCCGCCCGCCACGACGATCTTGGTGGAGGTGAGCCGGCTAGAGCCTTCGAAGTCCACTGAGCACCCTTTCGAGCAGGCCCCTGTCCGGCAGGCCCGCCTCAAGCTGAGGCTGGTACACCTTGACCAGCCCGTCCGCCTCCATGTCGGCGACCAGCACCCGCGCCACCCCGAGGGGCACGCTGAGCAGCGCCGAGATCTCCGCCACCGAGCGCACCTGGCGGCACAGCTCGCTGATGGCACGGTACTCCCGCGTGTACGTCATGCCCAGCTGCGCCGAGGTGGCCGACGACACGAGGGCCTCCATGGCGAGGTTCGTCCGTGGCGTGGTGCGGCCGCCGGTGACGGCGTACATGCGGACGAGCGAACTGCGTTCGGGCTCCTCTTCCCCGTTGTGCCACGATGCCAAGGTTCACTCCCATCACCAGGGGCGCACGGAGGACAGCTCCGCTCGCACGGCAGGAGTGAGCACCTGCCCCGCGCGCTCGACCAGGATCGTCATCTGGTAGGCGACCAGGCCCATGTCGCAGTCGGGCGCGGCCAGCACCGCGAGGCAGGATCCGTCGCTGATCGCCATCACCAGCAGCAGACCGCGTTGCATCTCCACGAGGGTCTGAGTGACCTCGCCACCGCCGAACACCCGCGCCGACCCCGCCGTCAGGCTCACCAGTCCGGCCGCGATGGCGGCGAGCTGGTCGGCGCGATCCTGGGGGAAGCCCCTGGAGTAGGCCATGGGGAGCCCGTCGGCCGAGACCACCACCGCGTGCGCCACGCCGGGGATCTCTTCGACGAAGGCGGTGACCAGCCAGTTGACGTCTCTGGCGGCCTGGCTCAGCTCCTTCATGCGTCCTCCTCGAGCTCGGCGCGTCCCTTGCGTACGCCCTGCTGGTAGCTGGCGAGCCGGCTGCGCAGTCGGTCAGGGGACACCGGAGGAGCGGGAACGGGCGGAGGTTGCGGGTTCGCGGTCCCCGGTACCAGGTTCGCGCGCGGGGTCCGCTTCGGCAAGCCGGAGTTCGTGGTGCCGTTCCTGGCCGGCTCGGCGGCGGCGCCCGCGGCCTGCCAGCCCTGGTCGGCGGGGGACGACCAGGACGGGTCGCGGTGGTCGGCGGTGGGCGCCGACCCGCTGAACCAGCTGCTCACCTCGACGGCAGGCTCCTGAGCTGGTGGTTCCTGCGGCGGGGCGATGCCCAGCTCGGCGGCGGGCGCGCTCAGCGGGTCGGGGAAGGACGTCACCGGCTCCGGCGCCGCCTGCTCCACCGAGTCCTGCTCCACCGAGTGCGAGTGGGTGTGGGTGACGCTGAACCACGACGAGTCGGCCGCGTCCTGGCTCGCGGGGGGAGGGGCGTTGTAGGACGGGACGCTCTCGTACGGCGGCGGGGCCACGGTGTCGAAGGACGGATGTCCGCCGGAGAACGGCGGCATGGACCGGGGAGCAGGAGCCGCATGCGCCGGGGCGTGCGTCGGCGGCGCGTTCGCCGGCCCGTGGGTCGGCCCGTGGGTCGGCCCGTGGGCCGGCTCGCTGGTCGGACGGGGTGCCCGGTGCCGCTGTCCCGCTCCCGGCACCGGCCCCGGCACGCCGGTGAGCAGCGCGGGCGGGACCAGCACCATGGCGGTCAGCCCGCCGATGTCCTGCCGCCGCAGCTGCACCCTTATGGTGTGCCGCAGCGCCAGCCGGCCGACCACGAACAGGCCCATCCGCCGCGACACCGACACGTCCACGACGGGCGGGTTGGCCAGGCGCCAGTTGGCCTCGGCCAGCTCGTCGGGCGTCATGCCGATGCCGTGGTCGGTGACCGACAGCAGCAGGCTGCCGCCGTCGATGCGGCTGCTGGAGATGATGACCTTGGTGTCGCGGGAGGAGAACGACACGGCGTTCTCGACCAGCTCCGCGAGCAGGTGCACCACGTCGGTGACGGCCTGCCCGGCGATGGCGACGTCCGACTGGACCTGGATGCTGACCCGGTCGTAGCTCTCGACCTCGCCCAGCGCGGCCCGGACGATGTCCATCAGCTCGACCGGCTCCGTCCACTTGCGCGCGGCCTCCTGGCCGGCGAGGACGAGCAGGTTCTCGCTGTTGCGCCGCATGCGGGTGGCGAGGTGGTCGAGCTTGAACAGGTCGCCGAGCCTGGCGTCGTCGCGCTCGCCGCGCTCCAGCTTCTCGATCAGCGTGAGCTGCCGTTCGACCAGGGTCTGGCTGCGCCTGGACAGGTTGACGAACATGGCGTTGACGTTGGAGCGCAGCTTGGCCTCGTCGCCGGCCAGCCGCACGGCCTCGCGGTGCACCTCGTCGAAGGCCCGCGCGACCTCGCCCACCTCGTCCTTGGTGAAGATGCCGATGGGCGGCACCTCGGCGTTCACCGCGCCGTCGCGGGACTCGCGCAGGTGCTGGACGAAGTCGGGCAGCCGCCTGCCGGCGATCTCCAGGGCCTCGCCGCGCAGGCGGCGCAGGGGGCGTACGAGGGAGCGCGCCACCCCGGTCGTGATCAGCAGCACGGCCACGAGCAGGGCGAGCACGGCGGCGGCGGTGATGACGGCGCGCTGCCGCTCGTCGGAGCTGAGCGCCTCGCTGCGCTGCACGATGCCCCCGGCCTGGCGCTGCTCGACCTTGCGCATGGAGTCGACGACCACGCTCGCCGCGTCGAACCACTCCTTGGCGTCGTCCTTCCTGGCGAGGTCGAGGCCGCGCAGCGGCAGCCCGGTGGTGGCCCTGATGAGCACCAGCTCGCGCAGGAACAGCATGCGGTCGGCGGAGCGGCCGTTGACGGTCTCGTCGAACAGGCGGCGCTCCTCCGCGGTGGCCTCGGCGGCGAAGCCCCTGCGCTCGTTGGCCTCCCTGGACTGCTCGCCGAGCAGCCGCTTGAGCGATTCCGGCTCGAACGCGCCCTCGACCAGCGCCACGATGACGAGGGCCTGCTGGTACGACACGCTCTCCTTGGCGCGCGCGAGCGCGTCGAGCATGCGCGTCTGGCGGAACAGCTCGTCGTCCACGCTGCCCTTGACCAGCTCGTTGTGCACCGACAGCAGGCCGTTGACGATCACGGTGTAGAGCTCGACGGCCGGTCCTGGCAGCAGGTTGGCGTCGAGGGCCTGGCGGCGCAGGGAGGTCAGGTCGTTGAGCCGGTTGAGCAGGTTCTCCAGCTGGTCGGCGGTGCGGCCGGTGGCGTCGGCGAGCAGGGCCCTGGCGACGTCGCGTACCTGCTTGGCGGACAGGTCGACCTGCGCCATGTGGGACTGCACCTCGGCGAAGGCGTCGGCGGGCCGGTCGCGGGCGATGTACCAGGCGGTTCTGGCGCGCTCGGTGGAGACGAGGTGGGTGAACTCGCCGAGTTCGGCGGACAGTCGGGCGAACTGGTTCGTCCTGGCGTAGTCGGAGGCGGCGGAGGTCGAGTTGAGCACCTGGACGCCGCCGAGCAGGACGGCGGCGGCGGTCGGTACCAGGATGAGGGCCACGAGCCGCGCGCGGACACGCCAATTGCGCAGCCGCCAGCCACCCTCGCTGGCCTGCCTGACGCCCACCTGTGTACTCACCGAACGCACCTCGTCGAATCGGCCTATATGCGGGCCGTGTGCCCTGGGGAAATCAGCAAGTGCCGGGTAATTGGAACACATCGCATGGCTTGTGGCCAAGCGAACATAACGCGACAAATGATGGTCTGCGTGACTCATGAGGATAGAAGCTGGCGCTCCATGCGGGAAGTGCTCCCGGCACGAAATAAACCTACAACACGATAAATGTCCTCCTATGGGCGATTTGCTCGTTCCAATCGCGTAACACGACCGGCGCGCAGTGATCTCCGGAAGGTCACGCCGTTGAGAATCACGCTATTCACCACATATGTTGAGCCACGTCAAACGAGGAGGCGAGGGTGGGAGATTCTCCCGGCAACGCGGCAATCACCGTTGCGGGCCTTTGGAAGATCTTCGGGCCGAAGGCGCAAAAGGTGCTGGACAGTGATGACAGACATCTGGACCCAGCCGCGCTCAGGGAGAAGACCGGCTGCACCGCCGCCGTCCGCGACGTGAGCTTCGAGGTACGCCCCGGCGAGGTCTTCGTCGTCATGGGCCTGTCGGGCAGCGGCAAGTCCACCCTCGTCCGCTGCCTCACCAGGCTCATCGAGCCCTCCGCCGGCCAGGTGACGATCGCCGGCGAGGACATCGGCGCCGCCTCCCCCGCCCGCCTGCGCGAGATCCGCCGCCACCAGGTCAGCATGGTCTTCCAGCACTTCGGCCTGCTGCCGCACCGCAAGGTCATCGACAACGTGGCGTACGGGCTGGAGATCCAGGGCGCCGCGAAGGCCGACAGGCACGCGCGGGCCGCCGAGATCCTCTCGCTCGTCGGCCTCGACGGCTACGCCGACGCCTACCCCGACCAGCTCTCCGGCGGCATGCAGCAGCGTGTCGGGCTGGCCAGGGCGCTGGCCGTGGAGCCCCAGGTGATGCTGTTCGACGAGCCGTTCAGCGCGCTCGACCCGCTGATCAGGCGCGACATGCAGGCCGAGGTGATCAGGCTGCACCGCGAGGTCGGCAAGACCATGGTCTTCATCACACACGACCTGTCGGAGGCGCTCAAGCTCGGCGAGCGCATCGCGATCATGCGGGCGGGCTCGATCGTGCAGCTCGGCACGGCGGAGGAGCTCGTGGGCGCGCCGGCCGACGACTACGTGGCCGACTTCGTCCGCGACGTGCCGCGCAGCCACGTGCTGACCCTGCGCTGGATCTGCCGCGACCCCGAGCCGGGCGAGCCGCTCGACGGCCCCGAGCTTCCCGTCACCACCGTCATCAAGGACGCCATCGGCGTCGCGTCGGGCTCCTCCCGCCCGATCAAGGTCGTGGACGGCGACGAGCTGGTCGGGGTCGTGGACCGGGTCGACTTACTGGGCTTCCTGGCCGGTCAGGACCCCGCCGTGAAGGCGTCGGCATGAGCAGCACGGCCGTCACCACGCCCTCCAGGCTCGGCCTGCCGAGGTGGGCGGCCCCCGCCGGGGTGGCGGTGCTGTTCGTGGCGGCGTACCTGGTCTTCCGTGGCTCGGGGACGCTGCCGCACGACAAGGAGGCGCCGCAGTTCCTCGCGGTGACCGAGCTGCGCGAGTGGATCGACGACCACCGCAACGACAACCCGCTCTTCCTGTACTTCCTCAACTACATCAGGCTCTTCGTGGGCCAGCTCTACTCCCTGTTCCAGACCACCCTGTACGCGCTCGGCTGGCCTGGCATCACCGGCGTCATGGGCGCCCTGGCCTGGCTGGCGGGCGGCTGGCGGATCGCGCTGCTCGCGGTCGGCGGGGTGAGCGCGTTCGGCGTGCTGGGGCTGTGGGAGTCGAGCGTCGACACGCTGGCCCTGGTCGGGGTGGCGGTGCTGCTGTCGCTGGCGATCGGGATCCCGATCGGGGTGTGGGCGGGCCTGTCCGCGCGGACGCGGCGGGCGATCACGCCCGTGCTCGACGTCATGCAGATCATGCCGACGTTCGCCTATCTGGCGCCGCTCGCGCTGTTCTTCCACATCGGGGCGCCCGCGGGCGCCATCGCCACGATGATCTACGCGATCCCGCCCGCCATCCGCATCACCGCGCTGGCGATCTCGTCGGTCTCCCCCACGGCGGTCGAGGCGTCCACCTCGCTGGGCGCCACCAGGCGGCAGACGCTGTTCAAGGTCTATCTGCCGCTGGCCCGCTCCACGATGGCGCTGGCCATCAACCAGACCATCATGATGGCGCTGTCAATGGTGGTCATCGCGAACCTGATCTCGGCGCCCGGCCTGGGTGGCGACATCATCCGCGGCCTGTCGAGGGCGCAGGTCGGCATCATGCTCCCGGCCGGCGTGGCCATCGTGATCATGGCGGTGATGCTGGACCGGATGATGATGGCGGTCGCCCGCCGCGACGCGCACGCCAAGCTGCGCAGGACCGACCTCGTCGGCGCGGGCGTGCTGGGCGTCGCCGGGCTCGCGCTCATCCCCGTGCTGCCGCCGATCTGGCCCGAGAGCCTGACGGTGAACGTCGTGGCCGAGGTCAACGCGGCCGTGAGCTGGGCCGAGACGAGCTGGTACCCGGTCACCACGTTCATCAAGGACGTCACCTCGCACGCGCTGCTCAACCCGCTGGAGTCGCTGCTCACCGCCGCGCCGTGGTGGCTGGTCGCGCTCGCGGTGCTGAGCCTCGCCTGGCGGGTCAGCGGCACGCGCCCGGCGCTCATCGCGCTGGCCTGCCTGCTCGGCATCGCGCTGCTCGGCGTGTGGGAGCACACCATGCAGACGATGACCACGGTCGCCGTCGCGGTGCTGGTCACGCTGCTCATCGGGCTGCTGCTCGGCGTGGCGGCGGCCCGCTCGCCGTGCTACTCCGCCATCCAGCGCCCGCTGCTGGACGCCGCCCAGACCATGCCCGCGTTCGTGTACCTGCTGCCGGCGCTCGCGTTGTTCGGCACCACCCGGTTCACCGCGATCTTCGCGTCCATCATCTACGCGGTGCCGCCGGTGGTGCGCCTGGTCGAGGACGGCATCAAGGGCGTGCCCGCCACCGTCGTCGAGGCCGCCGCCTCGGCCGGCTCCACCTCCGGCCAGCTGCTGTGGAAGGTGCAGCTGCCGATGGCCAGGCGCGCCATCCTGCTCGCGGCCAACCAGGGCATCGTGATGACGCTGGCCATGGTCGTCGTCGGCGGTCTGGTCGGGGCGGGGGCCCTCGGCTACGACGTGGTCGCCGGTTTCTCCCAGCGGACCGACTTCGGCATGGGCTTCGTGGCCGGCATCGCGACCGTGCTGCTCGGCGTCATGCTCGACCGCATCACGCAGGGCGCCGACACCAGGCGCCCGTCCCCCCGAAAGAGGAAGTTCACATGAAGATTCGCCTGCTCGCAGGCCTGCTCGCCGTGGGGCTGGCCGCCGGTTGCGGCGGGGCCACCGTGGAGACCTCACCCAGCGCCTCCGCCCCGGCGGCCGGGGCCAGCGCCTCCGGCGGGTCCGCCGGGACCGTGAAGATCGCCATCAACCCCTGGGTCGGGTACGAGGCCAGCGCGAACGTCGTGGCGTACCTGCTGAAGAACGAGCTGAACTACGAGGTGGAGCTGCCCGAGATCAAGGAGCAGCTGGCCTGGGAGGGCTTCGAGACCGGCGACGTCGACGTCATCATCGAGAACTGGGGTCACCCCGACCTGAAGAAGCAGTTCATCGAGGAGAAGAAGACCGCGCAGGAGGCCGGCTCGACCGGCAACAAGGGCGTCATCGGCTGGTACATCCCCAAGTGGATGGCCGACGAGCACCCCGGCATCACCGACTACAAGAACCTCAACAAGTACGCCGACCTGTTCAAGACCTCCGAGTCGGGCGACAAGGGCCAGCTGCTGTTCGGCGACCCCTCGTACGTCAGCAACGAGGATGCGCTGATCAAGAACCTCAAGCTCGACTACAAGGTCGTGGTCGGCGGCAGCGAGGCGGCCCTGATCAAGAGCGCCCAGCAGGCGCAGGAGCAGAAGAAGCCGCTGCTGTTCTACTTCTGGGACCCGCACTGGCTGTTCAGCAAGACCGAGCTGGTCCGGGTGAACCTGCCGCCGTACACCGAGGGCTGCGACGCCGACCCGAAGAAGGTGGCCTGCGACTACCCGGAGATGGACCTCGACAAGATCGTCAGTACGAAGTTCGCGCAGTCCGGCGGCAAGGCGTACGAGCTGATCAAGAACTTCTCCTGGACCAACGAGGACCAGAACGCCGTGGCCGACGACATGACCAACGGTGGCATGACCGGCGAGGAAGCCGCCAAGAAGTGGGTCGAGGCCAACCCCGCCAAGTGGCAGGCCTGGATCCCCCAGTGACCCCCTCCTGACCCCCCATGACCGCGCGCCCGCCCCGGCGGGTGCGCGGTTCCCGGAGACCTCATCATGATCCGAATCAAGACGCTCGCCGGCCCGCTCGTCGCGGCCCTGCTGCTGACCGCCTGCTCCAGCGGTGAGCCCGAGACCACGGCCAAGGCCAAGGGAACCGTGAACATCGACGTGCACGGCTGGGTGGGGTACGAGGCCCAGGCCGCCGTGCTCGGCTACCTGCTGGAGCACGAGCTGGGCTACAAGGTGAACAAGCGGGCCGTGAAAGAGGACCAGTCCTGGCGGGATTTCGAGTCGGGCAAGGTCGACGTGATCGTGGAGAGCTGGGGTCACAACGACCTGAAGAAGGAGTACATCGAGGAGAAGAAGGTCGCGCTGTCGGCGGGGCTGACGGGCAACAAAGGCGTCATCGGGTGGTACGTGCCCGAGTGGATGGCCAAGAAGTATCCCGACATTACGGACTACCGAAACCTCAATAAGTACGCCGCCCTCTTCCGAACCGATAAAACCGGAAATGCCGGACAAGTGCTCGACGGAGACCCGACATTCGTCACCAACGACGAGGCTCTCGTCAAGAATCTCGGGCTCAATTACAAGGTCGTCTACTCCGGCAGCGAGGCGGCGCTCATCAAGGCGGCGCAGGAGGCGACGAAGAACCGGACGCCGCTGCTGATGTATTTCTACGAACCGCAATGGCTCTTCAGCAAGATCAAACTCGTCAAGGTCGCGCTGCCGCCCTACGCCGTCGGCTGTGACAGCGATCCGGCGAAGGTCGCCTGCGACTATCCGCCGTACCTGCTGGACAAGATCGTCAGCCGGCGGTTCGCGGAGGCGGGCGGGCAGGCGTACGAGCTGGTCCGCAACTTCACCTGGACCAACGACGACCAGAACGCCGTGGCGAGCGACATGATCAACGAGCGGATGACCGCCGAAGAGGCTGCCGAGCGGTGGGTGCAAGAGAACAAGATCGTGTGGAAGGACTGGATTCCGCGTTGAGGTTCGACTTCGTCATCGTGGGCGGCGGCTCCGCCGGAAGCGCCCTGGCCAACCGGCTGAGCGCCGACCCCTCGACGTCGGTGCTGGTGCTGGAGGCAGGGCGTCCCGACTACCTGTGGGACGTCTTCATCCACATGCCGGCCGCGTTGATGTTCCCCATCGGCAACCGCTTCTACGACTGGAGATACGAGTCCGAGCCGGAGCCGCACATGGGCGGCCGGCGCATCTACCACGCCCGCGGCAAGGTGCTGGGCGGCTCCAGCAGCATCAACGGCATGATCTTCCAGCGCGGCAACCCGCTCGACTACGAGCGCTGGGCCGCCGACCCCGGCATGAAGAGCTGGGACTACGCCCACTGCCTGCCCTACTTCAAGCGCATGGAGACCTGCCTGGCCGACCCCGGCACCGACTTCCGCGGCGGCGAGGGGCCGCTCAAGCTGGAGCGCGGCCCGGCGCACGGCCCGCTGTTCGAGGCGTTCTTCGCGGCCGTGCAGCAGGCCGGGCACCCCCTGACCGACGACGTCAACGGCTACCGCCAGGAGGGCTTCGCCGCCTTCGACCGCACCATCCACCGGGGCCGCAGGCTCAGCGCCGCCCGCGCGTACCTGCACCCCGTACGCGGGCGCAAGAACCTCAAGGTCAGGACCCGCGCCTTCGTGGAGAAGGTGCTCTTCGACGGCACCCGCGCGACCGGCGTGCTGTGCGACGGCGAGCGCATCGAGGCCGGCGAGGTCATCCTGTGCGGCGGCGCCATCAACACCCCGCAGCTGCTCCAGCTGTCGGGGGTGGGGCCGCGCGCGCTGCTGGAACCGCTCGGCGTCGAGGTCGTGCACGACCTGCCGGGCGTCGGCGAGAACCTCCAGGACCACCTGGAGGTCTACGTCCAGCACGCCTGCACCGAGCCGGTCTCCCAGCAGCCCTCGCTTGCCATGTGGCGGCGGCCGTTCATCGGGGCCAACTGGCTGTTCCTGCGCGGTGGGCCGGGCGCGACCAACCACTTCGAGGCGGGGGGCTTCATCCGCTCCGACGACGCGGTGGCCTACCCCAACCTGATGTTCCACTTCCTGCCCATCGCCGTGCGCTACGACGGCACGGCCCCGGCCGGCGGGCACGGCTACCAGGTGCACATCGGGCCGATGTACTCCGACGCCCGCGGCTCCGTCCGCATCACCTCCACCGACCCCCGGCACAAGCCCGCGCTGCGCTTCAACTACCTGTCCACCGAGCAGGACCGCCGTGAGTGGGTGGAGGCGATCAGGCACGCCAGGAAGATCCTCTCCCAGCCCGCCTGGGCGGACCTGGACGGCGGCGAGATCTCCCCCGGCCCGCGGGTGCAGACCGACGAGGAGATCCTGGCCTGGGTCGCCAAGGACGGCGAGACGGCCCTGCACCCGTCGTGCACCTGCAAGATGGGCACCGACGAGCAGTCGGTCGTGGACCCCGAGACCATGCGCGTGCACGGCCTCGACGGGCTGCGCGTGGTGGACGCCTCGGCCATGCCGTACGTCACCAACGGCAACATCTACGCCCCCGTGATGATGCTCGCCGAGAAGGCCGCCGACCTCATCCTCGGCAACACCCCGCTACCGCCCGAGCCGGTGGAGTTCTACCGCGCCCGCTGACCTCACCTGTCCAGCCGCTGGTAGAGGCGGACGGACAGGGTGAAGAAGACGACGGTGATGACGGCCGGCCAGACGAGAGCCATCAGCACGGCGTGCTCAGCCACCCAGGAGTCGCCGCCCCAGCCCGGATTGCCGAACAGTTCCCTGGCCGCCGCCACCGTCGCCGACAGCGGGTTCCACTCGGCGACGGCGCCGAGCCAGCCCGGCATGGTGGCGGGGGCTACGAAGGCGTTGGACAGGAAGCCGATGGGGAACTCCATGGTCTGGATCGCCACCGCCGCCCCCGGGTCCTTGGTGCGCAGCCCCAGGTAGACGCCCGCCCACAGCAGCGAGAAGCGCAGGAGCAGCAGCAGGCCGACCGCGCCCGCCGCGCCGGGGAGCGTCTCCGGGCGCCAGCCGACCGCCAGGCCGCAGAGCAGCAGGCCGGCCAGGATCAGGACCGAGTGCAGCAGGTCGGCCACGGCCCGGCCGGTGAGCACGGCGGAGGGCGCCATGGGCAGCGACCTGAACCGGTCGGTGACGCCCTTGGCCGCGTCGGTGGTGACGGCGATCATCGTGGAGCTGAGACCGAAGAGCATCGTCATGCCGTACATGCCGGGCATGAGGAACGCGAAGTACCCGGCCCCCTCCGGCACCTGCACCGCACCACCGAACAGGTAGCCGAAGGCCAGGGTGATGACGATGGGGAAGGCCACCCCGAAGACCACGGTCATCGGCTGGTTGGCCCAGTGGATCAGATCGCGCCGGGCGATCGTCCACCCGTCCACGATCGCCCAGCGCAGCGTTGTCGCCGTCATCGGCGGTCACCTCCGGTGAGCTGCAGGAAGACCTCGTCGAGGGTCGGACGGCGGAGGGCGACGTCCTCCGCCTCGATGCCGGCCGCGGCCAGCGCGTTCAAGGCTGCGGTGAGCGTGCGCACGCGGTCGCTCACCGGGGCGCTCAGGCGGGCGGTGTCCCGGTCCGGCTCGGCGGGGGCGCCGGTCACTCGCTCGATGATCGCGGCCGCCTCGGCCAGACGCCGCGGGTCGCGGACGACCACGTCGAGCCGGTCACCGCCGATCTTGCTCTTGAGCGCGTCGGGCGTGCCCTCGGCGACCACCCGCCCGGTGTCGATCACCGCGATGCGGTCGGCGAGCTGGTCGGCCTCCTCCAGGTATTGGGTGGTCAGCAGCACCGTGGTGCCGCCCGCCACCAGGTCGCGCACCGCCCGCCAGATCTCCGTGCGGCTGCGCGGGTCGAGCCCCGTGGTCGGCTCGTCCAGGAACAGCACGGGCGGCGCCAGGATCATGCTGGCGGCCAGGTCGAGCCGCCTGCGCATGCCGCCGGAGTACTCCTTGGCCGGCCCGGGGTGCTCAAGACCGAAGCGCTCCAGCAGCTCGGCCGCCCTGGCACGGGCCTGCCTGCCGCCGAGGTGGTGCAGCCGGCCGAACATCTCCAGGTTCTGCCGCCCGGTCAGCAACTCGTCCACCGCCGCGTGCTGGCCGACCAGGCCGATCGTGCGGCGTACCTGACGGGGCTGGGTGACCACGTCGAAGCCGCCCACCTCGGCGCGCCCGCCCGAGGGGCGCAGGAGCGTGGTGAGGATGCGCACGGTGGTGCTCTTGCCGGCGCCGTTGGGGCCGAGCAGCCCGCAGACCGTGCCGGGGGCCACGTCGAGGTCGATGCCGTCGAGTGCCGCCTTCTCGTCGTAGGTCTTGCGCAGTCCCCGTACGCGTACCGCTGTCAAATGCCGCCTCCTTACTGCCGTACACTGTACCGTACACCATACGGCAAGGGACGGCAACCGTACGGTGTACCGTACGAAGGTGAGCGTTGAGTACTCGGGCAAGGGCGACCCGGCGCGCAGCCTCGCGCTGCTCTGGCGCACGAGCGAGCCCACCGGCCGCCGCAAGGGCAAGCCGGAGCTGAGCGTTGAGCGGATCGTGCGCGCCGCCATCGAGGTGGCCGACGCCGAAGGACTGCAGGCGCTGTCGATGCGCCGGGTGGCCGAGCGGCTGAGCGTCGGGACGATGTCCCTCTACACGTACGTGCCGGGCAAACCGGAACTCTTCGACCTCATGCTCGACACGGTCTACGGCGAGACCGCCAGACCGGCGGACGTGCCGGGCGGCTGGCGGGGCAGGCTGGAGCAGATCGCCAGGGAGAACTGGGCCCTCTACCTGCGCCACCCCTGGCTGCTGCAGGTGGCGGCGAACCGGCCGGTGCTGGGCCCCAACCTCACGGCCAAGTACGACCACGAGCTGAGCGCGGTCGACGGCATCGGCCTGACCGACGTCGAGATGGACTCGGTGATCACCCTGATCACCGGCTTCGTGCACGGCACCGCCAGGGGCGCCGTGGAGGCGGCGCAGGCCGAGAGCATGACGGGGCTGAGCGACGAGCAGTGGTGGGCCGCGCACGCGCCCTTCCTCAGCCGCATCGCCGACCCGGCGCGCTTCCCCACCGCCTCCCGGGTCGGGCAGGCGGCGGGCGAGGCGCTCAACTCGGCCTACAGCCCCGAGCACGCCTTCGAGTTCGGGCTCCAGCGCGTGCTCGACGGCATTGAGGCCCTGGTGAAGCAGCGAACCGGCGGCTGAGACTCCAGCACGCCGGCTCGATGCAGGCTTCAGCGGGCCGCGCGTGCGGCCCTCCCGCCTCTCAGTAGGCGGCGGGGGCGGCGCGCAGGCGGACGACGTGCTCGACCAGCGAGATCAGCGTCGCCTTGACCGACTCGCGGTTACGCGCGTCGGTGCGCACGATCGGCACCTGCGGCGACAGCGCCAGCGCCTCCCTCACCTCGCCGTCGGAGTGCGGGAACTGGCCGTCCCAGCCGTTGACCCCGATCACGAAGGGCAGCTTGGCCTCTTCGAAGTAGTCGATGGCGGGGAAGCTGTCGGCCAGGCGGCGCGTGTCGAGCAGCACCACCGCGCCGATGGCGCCGCGGACGAGGTCGTCCCACATGAACCAGAACCGGTGCTGCCCGGGCGTGCCGAACAGGTAGAGGATCAGGTCACGGTCGAGTGAGAGCCGGCCGAAGTCCATCGCCACGGTCGTGGTCTGCTTGTTCGGGGTCAGGCCGAGATCGTCGATGCCCGCGGACGCGTCGGTCATCACCGCTTCCGTGGTGAGCGGGAGGATCTCGGACACCGCCCCCACGAAAGTCGTCTTCCCGACGCCGAAACCACCGGCGACGACGATCTTCGTCGACGTGAGGCCGGGGCTAGAGCCTGCGTAGTCCACTGAGCACCCTTTCGAGCATGTTGAGGTCTGGCTGTCCCTGGCTGAGGCGTGGCTGGTGCAGGCGGACGAGCCCTTCATCTGACATGTCCGCCACGAGCACCCTGGCCACGCCCAGCGGGACGCGGAGCAGGGCCGAGATCTCGGCGACCGACCGGAACGACCTGCACAGCTGCATGATGGCCTCCTGCTCGGGGGTGAGCATGGCCATCTCGTCGTCCGGGATCGACATCGACGAGATCAACGTCTCCATCGCGAGGTGGTAGCGCGGCTCAGACCTGCCGCCCGTCACCGCGTAAGGACGGAACAGGGGCTCCTCTTCCCCGATTCCGTCAGCGCCGTACACGGCCCGCTCCCATCAGTTCCATCACATCACCGGGTCCTGGCGGCCTGCAGCTCCGCGCGCAGGGCCGGCGTCAGTGCCTGTCCAGCCCTGTCTACCAGCAACGTCATCTGGTACGCCACGAGTCCCATGTCACAATCAGGACCCGCCAGAACCGTGAGCACCGAGCCGTCACTGATCGCCATGACGAGCAGCAGACCGCGCTGCATCTCGACCACGGTCTGCGTGACCGCGCCACCCTCGAACACCCGCGACGCGCCCACGGTCAGGCTCAGCAGCCCCGCGGCGACCGCGGCGAGCTGGTCGGCCCGGTCCGGCGGGAACCCCTCGGACGCGGCCAGGCAGAGCCCGTCGGCCGAGACGACGACGGCATGGGCCACTCCGGGCGTGTGCCGGACGAAGTCGGTGATCAGCCAGTCGAACCTGTTGGCCTCACTGCTAAGGGTTGTCACGCATCCTCCCCGGCGGGACGCTTACTCACTCTTGTCCTCCTGTCCACGAATCTCCTGGCGACCCCTGCGCACACCCTGCTGGAAGCTGGCCAGCCTGCTGCGGATCCGGTCAGCGGAGACCGGAGGCGGCGGCGGTGCCTGCCGCTGCTCCTGCTGCTGCGGTGCCTGCGCGGGCCGGCTGCTCGCCGTGCCAGGCACCAGGTTGGCCTTGGGGGTGCGCTTGGGGAGCCCGGCGGCGGTGATGCCACCGAGGCTTGGCTCGGCGGCCGCTTTCGCCGCTTGCCAGCCGGCGTCCGCGGCCGTCCGCCACGCTTCCTCACCAGAGGGTACGGCGTGCGCGGCCGTGGACTCTCCCGGCCCCTCCGCCGCCTCGCCCGGCGGCCTGCGGAACCAGGCCGACTCCACCGCGGCGAAGATCGGCAGGTAGTCCTCCCGCCCCTGCTCAGGCGGGGTGTCCGCCGAGGGGGCCGGGTCGGGCGTACGCACGTCGTTGGTCGAGTAGGACGAGGGCTGCGGCGTCTGGAACGCGCCATTACCAGATGCGCCGGGAGGAGCACTGGGGTACGAGGGGTAGGCGCCGGAGTCGTACGTCCCCTGATGCCTGCGGTAGGCGCCGCCGTCGGTGTCGGCGGTGAAGCCGTTGACCCCGGCACGGCCCGGGTCGGAGGGGAACGATCCGTACGAGGGCCCGCCGTCGAACGACCGCGCCCCGGTCTGAGGCCCGGTCTGAGGTCCGGTCTGGGGGGCCGCAGGGCCGCCGTTCGCCGGAGGAGCCTGCGGCGGCGCGCCGTCGAAGGACCTCGGCCCCTGTCCAGGCGCGCCGTCGAACGAGCCGGGCGAGCGCCTGGGCAGGCCGCCCGGCCTGACGTGGCCACCGTTGACGGGCCCGTTGACGGGCCCGTTCACGGGGTGCGCCGGCCCGCCCTCGGCCGGACGGCCGGGAGCGCCGTCGAAGGACGAAGGCCCCTGCCTGCCTGGCCCGCCGTCGAACGCGGACGGACCCTGCGGCGCGGAACCGCTGTCGAACGCGGACGGGCCCTGCGGCGCGGAACCGCCGCCGAACGCCGGGGCGCCGGGCCGCACGGGACCGCTGTCGAACGTCGAGGGACCCTGCCGCGCCGGGCCGCTGTCGAACGCGGCAGGTCCAGGCCGGTGTCCGTTGTCGAAGGAACCCGCGCGTGGCCCCGCCGCGTCGAAGGAGTCGAAGCTGGCGAACGACCGGAACGACCCGTTCTGCGCGGGCGCGCCCGCCTGCGACGGCACGGTCCCGCCACCGAACGCGGGCCGCTGCGGCAGCGGCTGCTGCTGGGTGCCGTCGGCGATCAGCGTCGGCGGCAGCAGCACCATGGCGATCAGCCCGCTGCCCTCGCCCCTGCGCAGCTGCACCCGGATGCCGTGGCGCAGCGCCAGGCGGCCGACCACGAACAGGCCCATGCGCCGGGAGACCGACACGTCCACGACGGGCGGCTCGGCCAGCCGGCGGTTGGCCTCGGCCAGCTCCTCCTCGGTCATGCTGATGCCGCTGTCGGTGACCGACAGCAGGGCGCCGCCGCCCTCGATGAGGCTGCTGGTGACGATGACCTGGGAGTTGCTCGGGGAGAACTGGATGGCGTTCTCGACCAGCTCGGCGACCAGGTGGACGAGGTCGTTGGCGCAGCTGCCGAGCACGGAGGTGGCGCGGTGCACCCGCACCTGGACGCGCTCGTAGCCCTCGACCTCCGACAGCGCGGCGCGGACGACGTCGACCAGCTTGGCCGGCTGGCTGCGCCGGCGGGTGGCGTCGTGGCCGGCGAGGACCAGGAGGTTCTCGGAGTTGCGGCGCATGCGGGTGGCCAGGTGGTCGAGCTTGAACAGGTCGGCCAGCCGGCCGCCGTCCTGCTCGCCCTTCTCCAGGCCGTCGATGAGCGAGATCTGCCGCTCGACCAGGGTCTGGGTGCGGCGGGAGAGGTTGACGAACATCGAGCTGATGTTGCTGCGCAGCTCGGCCTCCTCGCCCGCCAGGCGGACGGCCTGCCGGTGCACCTGGTCGAAGGCCCTGGCCACCTCGCCGATCTCGTCGTCGCCGTCCACGGCGATGGGCTGCACCTCACGCACGGAGGCGGGGTCGCCGCTGACGCGCAGCTGGCGCACCACGTCGGGCAGCCGGAACCCGGCCACCTCCAGCGCCTCGGTGCGCAGCCGCCGCAGCGGGCCGACCATCGAGCGGGCGATGGCCACGGTGAGCAGCAGCACGACCGCGAGCAGCGCGAGGATGAGGATCCCCGCGATGATCGCGTTGCGGATCTCCTGCGAGCGCAGCTCCTGGCTGCGCAGGTTCACCTTGTCCGCCAGGCCCTTCTCGATGCCGTGCAGCAGGTCGATGGCGGCGGTGTTGCTGTCGAACCACTCCTGCCGCTCGGCCCTGGCCGAGATCAGGTTGTCGACGATGCGGGCGCCCGGCTCCTTGCCGCTGACCAGCGCGATCGCCCGGGACTTGGTGAGCTGGATGTTGACGTACTCGGGCTTGGAGGCCAGCGCCTTGGACAGTTCCAGGCCGACCTCGACGCCGGCCTCGGCGCCCACGGTGGCGATGTCGCTCTGCTGGCGGGCGTTGGAGGCGATGAACTGCTCGACCTCCTTGGCGTCCACGCTCGCGGCGTCGTAGGACGCCTGCAGGAGCTGGACGCGCTGGCGGGAGATCTCCTCCTTGGCCGCGACGAGCGCGCTCAGGCCGCGGAACTGGCCGACGATCTGCGAGTCGTCCGACATCAGCGAAAGCTCGTCGTGCAGCTTGATCAGGGTGTCGGTGAGGAAGTCGTAGCGGATGGTGTTCCTCTGGCCCTCTTCCCTGATCTTGGGCAGCCGGCCGAGGTCGTACCTGACCTGCTCGACGGCCTTGACCACGCGGGGACCGTAGGACTCGTCCATGGTGTCGAGGTCCGCGCGGACGGCCTTGACCAGCGTGTCCACGGCGGCCTTGCGCTGGGCGAGCGGCGTGGCGAGCTTCTTGCGCATGGCCCGGCTCGCGCCGACCCAGCCGCCTGTGTCGCGCTCCAGCCCCAGCGCCTGCACCAGGTCACGGATGCGGCCGGCCTGCTCGGCGGCGGTGGCCGTGCGGTCATAGACGGCGATGCTCTGGACCGAGCCCACCACACGCGCTCCCCCGAGCACGACTGCGGCGATGGTCGGCACCAGGATGAGCGCGGTGAGCCGCCACCGCACCCGCCAGTTCCGCAGGCCGAGCCGCTGCAGCAGCCGCTTCGCGCGGCCTGGCTGCGCGGCCGTGCCGCTGCCCGAATTCCCCGTAGTCACCGCTCCCGCTACCCCTCAATCGTCCCGTCCGCAACGGGTCGTCAGACCGACCACAAGGTATCCGCAGCATCTGACTTAACAGGCATATCGGACACAATCGTTACAAACGTGACCGGTTGTCGTGTGTTGTTGGTTATCGCAGTGCGGCAAGGACTTGATCGCGGACTTGGGCCCTTTGCGCGTCGTCGCTGAGGGGGCGACCAGCGCGGTCCACAACGTAGAAGACGTCCACCGCCTCCGCGCCGAGAGTCTCCACGCGAGCGGCCCTCACGTCAAGACCGCACTCACCGAACGCCCGCCCGATGCGCCACAGGAGCCCCGGCCTGTCATGGGCCCTGACTTCGACCACCGTGGCGGTCGCCGAGGCGTCATCCACCAAGGTCACACGGGGCGGAGCGACCGGTACGCGAGGCGGCCTGACGGCCCTCGCGCGGCGGGCCAGTCGTTGCTCTATGTCAAGACGGCCGGCAAGGACGAGACGGAGATCGGCTTCGAGGGTCGCGGGGTCCGGCGGGGAGCCGTACTCGGGGATGACGGAGAACTCGATCACCGCCGTCGAACCGGCGGACGCCGACGACGCCGAGCGCACCACGAGCCGGTGCGCCGACAGCACGCCGGCGGCGCTCCACAGCAGGCCCACCCGGTCGGGCGCGACGACCGTGACCGCTCCCCCGTGCACCCGGACGGCCCCACCTCCATGGCGGGCGAGACCGGCCTGCTCGGGCGAGAGCGTCGGCGGCTTGGGCGGGGGCGAGCCGGCCAGCACCGAGCGCACCCGGCGGACGAGGTCGGCCACCAGGCCGGCCTTCCACGAGTTCCAGGCGGCCGGGCCGGTCGCGATGCCGTCGGCGACAGCCAGCGCGGCCAGCAGGTCGAGCACCTCGCGCGAGCCGACCGTGCCCGCGACCTTCTCGATCGTGACGGGGTCGTCGAGGTCTCTGCGGGTGGCGGTCTCGGGCAGCAGCAGGTGGTGGCGTACGACGGTGGCCAGCGTCTCGACGTCGGCGGACGGCAGGCCGATGCGGGTCGCGATGTCGCGGACCACCACCTCGCCGGTCGCCGAATGGTCGCCGGGCCAGCCCTTGCCGACGTCGTGCAGCAGCGCCGCGATCAGCAGCAGGTCGGGCCTGGAGACCTCGCGGGTGTGGCTGGCGGCGTTGGCCGCGGCCTCGATCAGGTGACGGTCGACCGTGAACCGGTGGATCGGGTTGCGCTGGGGGCGGTGGCGTACGCGCTCCCAGTCAGGAAGCAACTTGACAATGATGCCCGCCTGATCGAGCTCCTCCCACACGGGCACGGCGGCGCGGCCCGCGCCGAGGATCGACACCAGCGCGTCGCGGGCCTCCTCGGGCCAGGGCACCGGCATCGGCGCCGACTGAGCTGCGAGCACGGAGACGGTCGCGGGCGCGAGCGGCAGCCCCGAGTCGGCCGCGGCGGCCGCGGCGCGCAGCACCAGGACGGGATCCTTACGCGGATCGACGCCCCTGGCGAGCACCACCTCGCCGCCGTGCTCCACCACGCCGTCGGCCAGCGGGCGGCGCCCGCGTGGAGCCGGGCCTGACACCAGCCTGTCAACGGTGCGCCAGGTCGCGTCGAAGGCGTGGGAGATCGTGCGGCCCGCCTCGGCCAGCCGGCGCATCAGCGCCTCGGCGTCGAGCAGGCCGAGCAGCCCGGCCACCGCGTCCTGCTCCTGGAGCACCAGGCGGTCGGTGCCACGGGCGGTGACGACGTGCAGCGCGTGCCGCACGTCGAGGATGAACTCGTACGCCTCGCGCGCCCGCGGTCCGGGGGCCGAGGCGACCCATGCGGCGGCCACCGCCTGCATGGCCTGGACGTCGCGGAGCCCGCCACGGCCGTCCTTGAGATCGGGCTCCAGCAGGAACGCCAGCTCCCCGCTGGCCTGCGCCCGCTGGTCGGCGGCCTCCCGCAGCTCGCCGAGCCGGCGCCGCGAGTCGGCCCGCCATTCGGCCAGCACCGCCTCCCTGGCCTTCCTGGTCAGGTCGGGGTCGCCGGCCACGTGCCTGGCCTGGATCAGGCCGAGCACGGCCTTGAGGTCCTGCCTGGCGACCGAGACCGCTTCTTCCACCGTGCGCACGGAGTGGTCGAGACCGACCGCCGCGTCCCAGATCGGATACCAGATCCGGTCGGCGATCCTCGCCACGTCGGCCCGGCCGGTGTGGAGCAGCACCAGGTCGAGGTCGCTGCCCGGCGCCGGCTCCCCCCTTCCCAGGCTGCCGACGGCGACCAGGGAGACCTGGTCGCCGTCGCTCGCCGTGCGGAAGAGATCCTTGAGCCAGCGGTCGGTGTCCGCGGTCCGCTCCTTGCGGGCCGCGGCGTACGAACGGGCCTCTCCCCTCACTGCAGTGCCCCCTTGCAGAGCTCCGCTCGGACGCCCTCGTCCGGGCTTCGCCTCGGGTCCTTCCCCCTGTGAACCCCCCGCCGGACGTCGTCGGCCGGTCGGGCCTCGCTCCGCGCGGACGCCCCCGGGAGGGTGCCCGCGCTTCGCCGCGGTTTCATCACAGGGCTTCCGGACCCCGTTCGCCGGTGCGTACCCGGATGACGGTGTCGACGGGGACGGACCAGACCTTGCCGTCGCCGATCTTGCCGGTGTGCGCCGCCTTGGTGATGACGTCGATCACGTCCTCGGCGTCGTCCTCCTCGATGAGGACCTCGAGGCGCACCTTGGGCACCAGGTCGACCTGGTACTCGGCGCCGCGGTAGACCTCGGTGTGGCCGCGCTGCCGGCCGTAGCCGCTGGCCTCGCTGACCGTCATGCCTTTGATGCCGAACTGTTCGAGCGCGGCCTTCACGTCATCGAGCTTGAAGGGCTTGATGATCGCGGTGATGAGCCTCATGCGTCCACCTTCTTCGTGGCGGGAGCCGTGACGGGGCCGTTGGGGGAGCTCACGCCGGAGGCGTGAACGGTGCCGAGGTCGTAGCCGGTCTCGGCGTGGGTGGTGATGTCGATGCCGGTGACCTCGTCCTCGGCCTTGATGCGGAAGCCCATCGTCTTGTCGATGATCTTGCCGATGATCCACGTGATGACGAAGGAGTAGAGGCCCACGGCCACCGGGCCGAGCACCTGGAGCCCGAGCTGGCCGAAGCCGCCGCCGTAGAACAGGCCCTGGCTCTGCTCGTCGGTGGCGGGGTAGGCGGCCACGAAGCCGAGCGCGACGGCGCCGATCACGCCGCCGACCAGGTGCACGCCGACCACGTCGAGGGAGTCGTCGTAGCCGAGCTTGTACTTCAGGCCCACGGCGTAGGCACAGACGGCGCCGGCGAGCAGGCCGATGAGCATGGCCGCCCAGGGGTCGACGAAACCACAGGCCGGGGTGATGGCGACCAGACCGGCGACCGCGCCGGAGGCCGCGCCGAGGCTGGTGGCGTGGCCGTCACGCAGCTTCTCCACCGTGAGCCAGGCGCCGACCGCGACCGCGGTGGCGACCTGCGTGTTCATGAAGGCCAGACCGGCGATGCCGTCGACGACCAGCTCGGAGCCTGCGTTGAAGCCGAACCAGCCGAACCACAGCAGGGCCGCGCCGAGCAGCACCAGCGTGAGGTTGTGCGGCCGCATCGGCTCCTTGCGCCAGCCCTGGCGCTTGCCCAGCACCAGCGCCAGCGCGAGCGCCGCGGCTCCCGCGTTGATGTGGACGACCGTGCCGCCCGCGAAGTCCTCGATGCCCATCGAGTTGAGCCAGCCGCCGCCCCACACCCAGTGGGCGACGGGGAAGTAGACGATCGTGGCCCAGATGACGCCGAACAGCATCCACGCGCCGAACTTCGCGCGGTCCGCGATGGCACCGCTGATCAGCGCGACGGTGATGATGGCGAACGTCATCTGGAAGGCGGAGAAGACGAGGCTCGGCATGCCGGTGCCGTCGTCACTGGTCGCGGTGTCCACCAGGCTCTGCAGGCCCAGGGCGTCGAAGCCGCCGACGAAGGCGTTGAGCGCTGAACTGGGGTTTTCCGTGAAAGCGAGTGAGTGGCCATAGAGCATCCAGGTGATGCTCACGACGACGATGGCGCCGAACGACATCATCATCATGTTCAGGACACTCTTGGCCCTGGTCATGCCCCCGTAGAAAAGCGCGAGGCCCGGTGTCATCAACAGCACCAATGCGGTGGCCGCGAGCATCCAGGCAGTCGTGCCGCTGTCGATCTTCACGACGCGACCCTCCTTACATGTGACGTGTGGCCACAGCGTGTTCGCCCGGAGTTTCGTGGCTCGACCAGGTGTGTTTCACATTCGTGAATCTCAGCGCAGAGGTGTTTCGCACGCGTTTCGGACGTCTCACAGAACGCTTTTGAGCACGGCGATATCGTCCGTGCCATACTTAGGTTTGCCTTACCTAACGATCAAGGAACGCCCATGCGCCTACGCCTGGCCATCGCCGCCATGCTGCCCGTTCTCGCCCTCGCCGCCTGTGGCACGTCCACCACGGCCGAGGACGCGGGCCCCACCCGTACCGTCAAGCACGCCATGGGTGAGACGAAGGTGCCCATGACGCCGAAACGGGTTGTCGTGCTCGACACCGACAAGCTCGACTCCATGGTCTCGCTCGGCCTCGCGCCCGTCGGAGCCGCCCAGGCCCAGGAGAACCAGACCTGGCCCGAATACCTCGGCTCCGCCCTGGCCGGCACCAAGCCCGTCGGCACCCTCCAGCAGCCGAACATCGAGGCCATCATCGCGCTCAAGCCCGACCTCATCCTCGGCTCGAAGTTCCGCCAGGCCGCCTTCTACGACAAGCTCTCCAAGATCGCCCCGACCGTGTTCACCGAGCGGGTCGGCATCACCTGGAAGGAGAACTTCCTGCTCGACGCCGAGGCGCTGGGCAAGAAGGAGCAGGCGCAGCAGCTGCTGACGGCGTACGGGACGCGCGCCAAGGAGGTCGGCGCCAAGTACGCCAAGCTGCAGGTCAGCATCGTCCGGTTCATGCCGACCGAGATCAGGATGTACGGGCCGCAGTCGTTCAGCGGCATCGTGGTCGGCGACGCCGGCATCCCGCGACCCGAGGCGCAGCAGCTCAACGACCAGGAGGACCGGCGCTTCGGCAAGCTGAGCCAGGAGAACATCGCCAAGGCCGACGGTGACGCGATCTTCTACAGCGCGTACGGGGAGAACGCCGCCAAGGCGCAGGCCGAGGTCACCGGCGGCCCCCTGTGGAAGAACCTCGGGGCGGTCAAGTCCGGCAACGCCCACAACGTGGACGACGAGATCTGGATGACCGGCATCGGCGTCACCGCCGCCGGCAAGATCCTCGACGACCTCGACAAGCACCTCGCCCCGCTGGCGTGACCCCGAAGGTGGAGGCGGCCCGGCCGTTCGAGGGCGGTCGGAAGGCCGGGCGTTCGAGGCGGCCGGAGGGCCGAGCGTTCGAGGCGGCCGGAGGGCCGGGCGTTCAGATGAGGGTGACCTGGTCGCCCTTCCTGACGCGGCCGGGGCGGGTCACCCGCGCGTACACCCCGGCGCACGGCTGCGGCCCCATGTCGAACACCGCCACCCGGTTGTGCCTGGCCACGGTGCGCAGCGCGTCGGTGTCGCGGGCCAGCGCGCCGTGCTCCAGCGTCGGCACCGCGCAGCGCGGGCTGGTCACGATGACGTGCAGCTCCACCTCGTCGCCGACGCGCAGCCGCCGGTCCACCCAGCCGTTCTCGACGAACCCCTCCCCCTCGGTGGCGATCACCAGGTTGGGGCGGTAGCGCACGTCCTCGACCCGCCCGCGCGGCCCGTGCGCGCCGATCGCGCCGAGGGCGGAGGTGGTGATGAGGTGGAGGGGCGCGAAGTCGAAGAACGTGCCCGCGGGAGCGCCCGCCCCCAGCGTCCCCACCGTGTACGGCACCTCCGCCTCGATCCCTTCGGCCAGCACCCGCTCCGGCACCGACCGCTCCAGCTCGGCCCCCTCCGGCGGCACGTCGATCACCCGCACCTCGCGCCCGAGCAGCTCCGACAGCTCGGCGTCACCGGGCACCCGAGCGCCTTCGAGGGTGAGCAGCCGCCGCCACAGCCGTGGATTCTTGGCGCTGGCGATCTTCCCGGTGGCCACGTCGAGCACCGCCCGCGCCCGGTCACCGGCCAGCCCGCGCTCGCTCACCACGCTCTCGGCGAGCTCTTCGCCCAGCATCGACTTCACGGGATAGCGGCGCAGAATCTCCACATGCATGCACAAAAGCCTAGGGCCCGCCGACGCGCCTCCCCCTCCGGGACGTCAGCGGGCCCTCAGCTCGGTCGTCAGCTCGGTCGTCAGCTCGGTCGTCAGGCGGCGGCCGTGGCCATCTTGCGCAGGCGGGCCAACGCGTCGCGCTCGATGCGGCGGGCGCGGTCGCGGCCGATGCCGTAACGCTCGCCCACCTCCGTCAGCGTGTGCTCGCGCCCGTCGACCAGCCCGTAGCGCCAGCGCAGCATCTCGCTGGTCGGCCCCTCAAGGCCGGTGAGCCACTGGTCGAGCCGCTCACGCTCCAGGATGTCGATGGCCTGCTGCTCGGGATCGGCCCACGTCTCGTCGGCGATCATGTCGCCCAGCTCGGTCTCGTCCTCGTCACCCACGCCGAGCTGCAACGACACCGGGTCGGACGCCCAGCGGCGCAACTCGCGCACCCGCTCGATCGGCAGGTCGAGGATGCCGGCGAGATCGTCGTCGGTCGGCTCGGCGTCGAACTCGGCCAGCATGTCGCGCCGGACCCGCATGAGCCGGGTCATCTGCTCCCCCGCGTGGGTGGGCAGCCGCACCGGGCGGGCCTGCTCGTGGATGGCCCGGCCGACGGACTGCCTGATCCACCACGTCGCGTACGTCGAGAACTTGTAACCGCGCCGGTAGTCGAACTTCTCCACCGCCCGCACCAGGCCCAGGTTCCCCTCCTGGACGAGGTCGATCAGCGGCATGCCCCGGCCCGAGTATTTCCTGGCCACCGCCACCACCAGGCGCAGGTTGGCCTGGATGAACTCCTCCTTCGCCCGCCGGCCGGAAATGGCCAGCCGCTCAAGCTCCTCGTCGGCCGCGTCCCCGATGCGCGGCTCCGTGCCCCCGCTGTCGAGCAGCTGCTCGGCGAACAGACCCGCCTCGATCCGCTTGGCGAGCTCCACTTCCTCCTCCGCCGTGAGCAGCGGGACCCGGCCGATCTCGGCCAGGTAGGTCCCCAGCAGATCGCGCTCGGCGACGTGCTGCTCCTGCGTGCGACTCCCCGTAGGCCTTGCCATCCCCTGGCACCTCGTTCCGCAGCTGCGTTCTATATCCGGCCAACGTCCGACCAGAAGCAAAGATTCCCTAAAGCACTACGTCTGCGGGAGGGTTCTGGATGTCCTCCTCAAGGAGGAGAGGGCGCTGAAACCCCTGGTGAACGAGGGATGGGCCGGGCCGGCCCTGCCGGGAGGGGACGCCGGGGCCACCCTACGTCCCCACGGCCGCGCGCGCGGACTCAGTTCACCGGACCGCCCCTGGGACGCAGGGTCAGCTCGGTGAGGTGCGCGTCGGGCCCTGCCGTGATCGTCGCGACGACGGCCCGCGCCACGCTCTCCGGCCGCAGGTAGCGCTCGGGCTCGAACTCCCCGCCCTCGTACGCCCGCACGCCCCGCTGCATGTCGGTGGCCGTCCTGCCGGGATAGACGGTGGTGACCCTGAGCAGGGGCTCCTCCAGCCGCAGCACGTCGGCGAACGCCTTCAGGGCGAACTTGCTGGCCGCGTACGCACCCCAGTCGGGGTTGGCCCGCTGCCCGGAGCCCGAGTTCACGCACACGACGTGCCCGCCCGCCTGCCTGAGCGCGGGCAGCAGCAGCCTGGTCAGCTCGGCGACGGCGACCACGTTGACCTCGTACGTGCGCCGCCAGACGTCGGCGCTCTGATCGGCGATGCGGCCGAGGGTGGCCACGCCGGCGCTGTGGACGAGCACGTCGAGCCGGTCGATGTCAGCGACGTCGGCCTGCGTGACCCCGGTCAGCTCCACCGGCCAGGGCCGCGCCCCGGGCAGCTCGGCGGCGAGCGCGGACAGCGCCTGCTCGTCACGGCCGCCGAGCAGGACGTCGTGGGTGGGGGCCAGGGCCCGCGCGACGGCCGCGCCCACCCCTCGGGAGGCGCCGGTGACCAGCGCCTTCGGTCGTTCAGTCATAGCGGCAGCTTATTGACCTTGAGCGCCACGCGGAGGCACTGCGGGCTGGGCACGGGGCCTTGAGGTCCGGTCCGCCGCCGGGTCAGGCGGGGTCGCCGGTCAGGAAGGTGCCGGTCTCCTCGGTCATCCGCTCGTACTCCTCCAGCCTGGCCCGCGTCCGCAGCGGCACGGCCTCGGCCATGGCCTCCACCAGCGCCATGGCCAGCATCAGCGGCGCGGCGTGGGAGTTGAAGACGAAGCCGTCGCCCACGGGCGCGTCGAGCACGACCTCGGCGGGCAGCCCTACCCTGTCGGTGATGGCGGCGACCCGCAGGCCGAGCTTGGTGGCGTACTCCAGGGCCTGCAACGTCTCGGCGGGATAGCGCGGCAGCACCACGGCCACCACCCACTCGGCGCCCGCCCGCTGGGCGGCGTGCAAGCCCTCGGCCAGCTCGGAGCCGCCGTGGACGAGCAGCCGCACGTCGGGGTGGATGCGGCGGGCGTAGTAGGCGAACGTGGTGGCCAGCCCGCACGAGGCCCGCAGGCCCAGCACCGGCAGCGGCTCGGTGGCGGCGAGGTGCTCGCCCAGCTCCTTGAGCGGGAAGTGGGACAGGCGCTCCCTCATCGTGGCGAGGTTGCGGATCTCGCAGTCGATGGCGGTGCGGAGCAGGCTCTCATGCGGCGACTCCGCACCCCCGCCGAGCACGAGGGGGCGCAGCGCCTGGCGCAGCTCGGGGTAGCCGGTGAAGCCCAGCACCATCGCGAACCGGGTCACGGAGGGCTGGCTGACCCCGGCCCGTTCGGCCAGCTCGACGCTCGACAGGAAGATCGCCTCGTCGAGGTGCTCGCTGAGGTAGTCGGCGATCCTGTGCTGTACGGGCGACAGCCTCCGGCCATCCAGCAGCATCTCAAGCCCACCGTGATATCCGTCCGCCACGCCACCCTCAACGCACGGGACCCGCCGTTCTCATCCCGCCCTCCCGTGCACCCACTCCCCATAGGTCACGTTTTCCCTGGTCAGGTGCCGTCAGCCGACCAGGAACTGGGTGGCAGCCAGCTCCCTGTACAGCTCGTCGGAGCCGACCAGCTCGTCGTGGCTGCCGACCGCGCGTACGCCGCCGCCCTCCATCACCACGATCCGGTCGGCGCCCGTCACCGTCGAGAGGCGGTGCGCGATGACCAGCACCGTGGTCTCCGCCGCGACCTCGGCGATGACCTCGCGCAGCCGCAGCTCGTTGACCGCGTCGAGCTGGGAGGTGGCCTCGTCGAGCAGCAGCAGCCTGGGCTTGCGCAGCAGCGCCCTGGCGATGGCCACGCGCTGCCGCTCGCCGCCCGACAGCAGCACGCCGCGGTGGCCGACCGGGGTCTCCAGCCCGTCGGGCAGCCGGGCGACGAGGTCGTCCAGCCTGGTACGCGCGATCGCCGCCCGCAGCTCCTCCTCGGTGGCGTCCTGTGCGGCGAAGAGCAGGTTCTCCCGCAGCGTGCCGGCCAGGACGGGGGCGTCCTGCTCGACGTAGCCGAGCGCGGCGCGCAGCTCGCCGAGCGGCCAGTCGCGGATGTCGCGGCCGTCCACCAGGATCTGCCCGCCCTGGTGCTCGTAGAAGCGTTCGAGCAGCGCGAACACCGTCGACTTGCCCGCTCCCGACGGGCCCACCAGCGCGGTCAGGCCGCCGGGCGACACCTCGAAGGTGACGCCGTCGTGCACGACGGGCCGGTCGTCGCCGTACCGGAAGACGACGTCGCGGAACTGCACGCCGATCGGCCTGGCGTCCTCGCGCGGGGCGACGCCGGCGGGCTCGGCCGGCAGGTCCTCGACCTCCTTGATCCGCCGCAACGCGGCCAGCCCCTGCTGGAGCTGCACCCCGCCCTGCACGAGCTGCCCGATCGGCGGCACCAGGTAGAACAGGTAGAGCAGGAACGCGATCAGCGACGAGACCTCGAGCGTGCCCGACGAGACCCGCGCGCCGCCGACGCCCAGCACGGCGAGGAACGCGATCTGCACCGCCATCCACGTCGCCACCCCCGCGAGCGACGTCCAGCCGGCGACCTGCAGCCCGCGGTCGCGGGCGCGCGTGGCGGCCACGCCGACCTCGGCGATCTCCCGCTCCTCCGCGCCGCTGGCCTTGACCGTCCGGTACGCCTGCAGCGCCCGGTCCAGCACGGCCCCCATCTCGCCCACGGCCTCCTGGGCCTGGGTCTGCGCCCGCTGGATGCGCGGCATGATGAGCGCGACCAGCCCGCCGATCACCACCACGACGAGCAGGGTGACGAGCAGCAGCACGCCGTCCATGGCGGCCATCAGCACGATGGCGCCGACCAGCATGAACACCGAGCTGACCGAGTCCACGACGCCGTTGGTGAGCACCGAGCGGAGCAACGTCGTGTCACCGGTCACCCGCGACAGCAGGTCGCCGGGCTTGAGCCGGTCCACGTCGGCCACCCTGAGCCGCAACATCCGGTCCACGAGCCTGCGACGGGCGCCGAGCACGATGCCCTCGCCCGTACGTTCCATCAGGTAACCGCCTCCGGCCGAGACCACGGCGCCGACCAGCACCGCGACGGTCAGCCCGAGTAACGGCCCGGCCAGGGAGCCGTTCTGGCCGAAGGCGTCCACGACGTACTTCGCCAGCAACGGCATCGCGAGGCCCGCCGCCGAGCCGATCAGGCCCAGCAGCCCGCCCGCAAGAAGGATCTTCCTGTGCGGGCGCAGGTAGGCGAGCAACTCCTTGACCACCACATCTCCTCTCACGACATTTCTCGACTTGCCCAACGAACGGGACCACGCGAACCGCACCCCCGACACGGGTCAACCTAAATTGACGACCTGAGTATGTCAACTTTGGTTGACTCCTCCTCCTTGAGGAGGAGCTGAAATCTCCTGCATCCAACAGCCGCCGCCGGACGAATAGGGCGTCGAGGAACCCGGCCGGATCCCTCGTACGTCACGATCAGCCCTTCGAAAGGACCGAACATGGAGCTCCGGATCAACCGGCGCGCTCTAGTCGGACTTGGCCTCGCCGCAGCGGTCGCCGCGTCGTCCCTGGCCGCGTTCCGCACCGACTCCGGCGACGCTTCCTCGCACCGCGAAGCCCCGATGATCTCGGGGGACCCTCAGCACGACAACACCGACGTGTACGCGTTCGTGAGCCCCGACAAAGCCGGCACCGTGACCCTGATGGCGAACTGGATCCCGTTCGAGGAGCCCAACGGCGGCCCGAACTTCTACCCGTTCGCCACCAGGTCCCGGTACAACATAAAGATCGACAACGACGGTGACGCCAAGACGGACATCACCTACCGATGGACGTTCCGCAACGAGGACAGACGCGGCACCACCACGTTCCTCTACAACAACGGCCCCGTCACCTCGCTCGACGACCCCAATCTGCTCTTCCGCCAGCGCTACACGCTCAAGCGGATCACCCAGGGCGGCACGAGGACGCTGGTCTCCGACGGCGTCGTCGCCCCCAGCAACGTCGGCCGCGCCTCGATGCCCGACTACGGCGCCCTGCGCGACCAGGCCGTCAAGACCCTGCCGGGCGGCGGCAAGAGCTTCGCCGGGCAGTCGGACGAGGCGTTCTTCCTCGACCTGCGCGTGTTCGACTTCCTGTACGGGGGCAACCTGTCCCTCGTCGGTCAGGACACGCTCAAGGGCTACAACGTCAACACCGTGGCCGTCCAGGTCCCCGCCGCCGAGGTCGCGCTCAAGGGCGACCCCAAGCGCAACCCCGTGATCGGCGTCTGCTCCACCACCGACAAGTACAACGGCAGCTCGTACGTGCAGGTCTCCCGCCTGTGCAACCCGCTGGTCAACGAGCTGGTGGCCTCCGCCGGGCTGAAAGACGCCTACAACGCGCTCGACCCGTCCAAGGACGCGGGCGTCAAGGCGCTCGTGGACCGCGTCACCGACCCCGAGGCGGCCAGGCTGCTGCAGGCCGTCTACGGCATCAAGGCGCCCGCCACCCCGCGCGCCGACCTCGTCGAGATCTTCCTGACCGGCATCGCCAAGCAGAACGGCCCCATCAAGGCCGACCTCAACTCGCAGGTGCTCAACAAGGACGCCGGCAAGCTGCGGCCCGCGGAGATGCTCCGGCTCAACATGTCGATCCCGCCTGCCAAGGACCCGAACCGGCTCGGCGTGCTCGGCGGCGACCTCCAGGGCTTCCCGAACGGCCGGCGGCTCACCGACGACGTCGTGGACATCTCGCTCCAGGCCGTGGCCGGGGCCGCGCAGACCGGCAAGCTGGTGGCCGGCCTGACGGACAAGGTGGACGCCAACGACAAGCCGACGCTGCCCGCGTTCCCGTACATCCCGCTGCCGAGCAACGTGGCCGTCAACCAGCGCTGACCATCGCGGACCGGCCGGTCTCCTCTCCGAACCGGCCTGTCCTCCCCGGCGGCAGACCTCCCGTCTCCCAACGTCTGCCGCCACCGGAAAGACATCCCAGGAGCTTTAGTTGTCAAGCAGCAAGCGACTCGGTGTGACGCGACCAGGCGGTTGCCTCGTCGTAGAGGGTGCCGGTCTTGA
>NZ_JBFAPT010000047.1:0-56233 GCF_040676845.1 Nonomuraea sp. NPDC049504 | reverse complement strand
GCCGACCGCCGACCGCCGACCGCCGACCGCCGACCGCCGACCGCCGACCGCCGACCGCCGACCGCCGACCGCCGACCGCCGACCGCCGACCGCCGCGCGCCGCGCGACGCGCGGCTCAGGCGGGCCGGTCATGGGCGACAGCCTGGGCGGTCAACCCTTCGGCCAGCAGCGCCAGCACGACCAGTTCTCGCTGGGTCAGCTTGAAGCGGCCGGGATCACAACGTTGATCGGGTCCGGGGAGCGCGTGCTGGGGAGCGCAAGGGCAGGGCCAGTTGCCGGGTGATACCGATCGCCTCGCGTCCGGCGGCGGAGGCCTCGCCGGTTGGGCGGAACCACCCGACCCGGCAAGCTCAGCCGGCGCGGAGCATGCGGCGCGGTATCGAGGGAGCCACCCGCATCAGGAGCGGCAACAGCCGGGCCTTGCCGACATAGATCTCCGAGCGGTTCCCGGCGAGACCGTTGACGATCGCCTCCGCGGCACGCTCGGGGCTGATCTTCCCGCTGCCGCGTCCCCGCGTCATGTCGGTGTCGACGAGGGGCAGCACGACTTCGACGGCCTGGATCCGGGCGCCGGAGTCCTGCAGCTGGTACCGCAGCGCCCGCGTGTACGTGGAGAGGGCCGATTTGGTGGCGCAGTACACCGGAGCGGTCCGCTTGGGCGCCAGCGCGAGGCCGGAACCGATGTTGACCACCGCGGCGTGACCGGAGGCCCGCAGCGCGGGCAGCGCCCGCAAGGTGAGCAGCACCGGAGCGGTGAGGTTGGTCTCGATCTCGTCGGACACCGACCGAAGGACCGCGGGTGTGGCACCGGCGAGGTGATCGGTCTCGATCTGCACGGCCGCGTTGTTGACCAGGAGGTCGAGCCCTCCCCATTCCTTCTCGACCACGGTCAGCAGGTGGGATCGGTCGTCCGGTTCGGTGATGTCGCAGGGCACCGTGAGCACGTCCGCGCTGAGGGCGTGCCGGGCGCGGGCCAGCCGGTGCGGGTCGCGGCCGCACAGCGCGACCCGCTTACAGCCGCGTCGCAGCAGTTCGGCGGCGAGGGCGAGTCCCACGCCGGTGCTGCCGCCCGTGATGAGGGCGCGGTCATAGGGAAGGCTCATGATCGGTCTCCGTAGGGGTGATGACGGTCCGGTAGCGGCCCGGGCTGGCGCCGGTTCGCCGGGCGAACTCGCGGGCGAAGTGGGGGCCGTCGGCGTACCCGGCCAGGAATCCGACGGTTGACAACGGCACGTCGGCGTTTCCGAGCAGCATCGACGCGCGGATGACGCGGGCGGCGGCGACCACTGAGGAGAACGAGCTCCCTTCCTCGTGGAGGCGCCGTTGCAGCGTACGGGCGGACATGCCGCCGGCCGTCGCGAGCTCGCCGACCGTCCACCGCCTGGTCGTGTCGGCGAGGACCCGGCGCAGCGCGGCGCCCGTGACCGGTCCCCGCCCGGCTTCGGGTGGGGGCGCCGGATGCGGCGGTTCCCCGGGCGGATGGGCGGTTCCCGGAATCCAGGCCAGGCGGAACCGGTCGACCGGCCCCGGCGGCACGTGGCCGGTGATGAGGTGACCGTGGTCGAGCAGCGCTGTCCCGTCGGCCAGGCTCAGCCGGACGTTCACGCACCCTTGGGCCGAGAGCAGGCCCGCCAGCACCCCCGCCACGAGCAGGCTCTCATGCCGTACGGGCGGTGAACCGGCCGGCGCCGAGTGCCGCACGCGGACACCGTGGGAGCTCTCGGAGGTGATGATCGTCCGGTGCCGTGAGTGCACGTAGCGCTCAAGCCGTCCCCACCTGGCCAGGCACTCGACGGGAGTGGGCGCGGAGGTCAGCGCGTGCCCCAGGGGATCGAACGGGCCGCCGGCCACAGCCTGCCCCGCGAGGATCAACGCGCTCTCGCCGTAGGCGGCGGCGACGGCGGCGAGCAGCCGCCGCTTGGCGCTCAACGTCACGCGCGGCCCCTCGCACCTCGCCCCGTCCGACACCGGGAGGCCACGACGGCGCAGGGACGCAGTGACCAGTGCCACCATCGCCGCCGAGGAGTATCCCTCGTCCATCCCGACCACCTCCGCGCCGAGCGTAAGGTCCCGCGCGGGACGATGTCGTGAATGATCGCGCCATTCCGCCGAGCAGGGGCCACGTGACGTCGCTCTAGACTCGTGCGCCCTCGCGGGAACGCCGCAGGAGCGAGTACGCGCAGGCCAGTCCGAGCACCGATTCCACCACCGCGGCGAGCACCAGCCCGCCGGCCGGTACGCCGTCGAGCGCGATGCCGAGAAGGCGGGACAGCGCGTAGGCGAGGTACCCCGTGGCGCCGACGGCAGCGGCGGCGACCGCGAACCGGGTGGAGAACGCGCCGACCATGATGAACACCCCGGCTGTGAGCAGGACGCCGCCCGCCGCGCGCGTCTCGCTCAACAGGCCGGCGTCGGCGACGACCATGATGCCGTTGGCCTGGTGGAAGGCCACGGGCGCGAACAGGTTGGCCGCGCCGATGACGATGAGCACCAGACCGGCCACGAAGAGAAGGACGGAGTGCGGGTCCACGCGCCTGCTCATCGCTGCCACACGCCCGACGCGGCGGCGGACCGGCAGAAGCCGGCGAAGTCGCGTGGCTCGCGGCCGAGCGCGTCCTGCACGCCGCGTCCCAGCGTGGCGTTGCGTCCGTCGAACAACTCCTCGCACAGGGCGGTGAAGAGGTCGGCGTACTCTGGCCCCGTCTCTTCGGCCAGCGCGGCGCGGAACTCGCCGGCCGCGACGGCGGTGTAGCCGACCGGATGGCCCGCCGCGGCGGAGATCTCCGCCGCGGCGTCGGCGAAGGTCAGCAGCCGCGGCCCGGTGAGCTCGTAGAGCCGGCCGGAGTGCCCGTCGTCGGTGAGGGCGGCGACCGCCACGTCGGCGATGTCCTCCACGTCGACGAAGGGTTCGGCCACCTGGCCGGCGGGCAGGGTGATCATGCCGCGCCGTACCTGCTCCAGCAGGTCGCCTTCGCTGAAGTTCTGGGCGAACCAGCTGGCCCTGATGAGGGTGTGGCTCAGCCCGGAGCCCTGGACGATCTTCTCGCAGCGCTGTGCGTGGTGCTCGCCACGGCCGGACAGCAGCACCAGGTGTTCGAGACCGGCCTCGATCGCGTACGAGACGAGCTCCTCGATCGCGGCGGGTGCGCTCGGTACGGCGAGGTCGGGAGCGTAGGCGATGTAGGCGGAGCCCGCGCCGTGGAGCACTGCGGGCCAGCTCGACGGCTGTTCCCACGAGAACGGCGGGTCGGTGCGCCGCCCGGCCGGACGGACCCGGTGGCCGCCGCCGGTGAGCCGGCTGACGATGCGCCGGCCGGTCTTGCCGGTCGAACCGATGACGAGGATGGGACGTGATGACATGGTTCCTGCGCTCCTTGGGGCTGGTGACAGACCGAGTCTCGGCCACATCGTCCTGGACGGGCAATCACAAGAAGTCCGTGATTCTTAGCCGTTCATCCAGACTGGCGGACGCGAGGGACATGCGGCAGAGTGGCGGGCGTGCACGATCGCGTCCGTACTCCTCCCGCTGCCGGTGACCTCCTCGGCGAGGCGCTGCACCTGCTGCGCCTGACCGGCACGCTCTACTGCCGGGCCGAGCTGACCGCGCCCTGGGGCATAGCCGTGCCACCGCTGCCGGAGCTGATGGCGCTGGTGGTGGTCACCGCCGGGCACTGCTGGCTGGACGTCGACGCCGACATCGACGGCGCCGGCCCCCGCCTCCTGCAGCCGGGCAGCCTCACCCTGCTCCCTCACGGCGTCGCGCACCGGTTCCGCAGCGACCCCGAGGCCACCACCGACGATCTCTTCGACATCCCGGTCGAGCAGATCAGCGAGCGGTACGAGATCCTGCGCCACGGCGGCGGCGGTGAGCGCACCCACGTCACCTACGGTGTGGTCCGCTTCGACCATGCCGCGGGGAGCAAGCTCGTCGCCCAGCTCCCCCCGATCATCCACCTCGACGGCTGGGACGACGACGATGCCGGCTGGCTGCACAGCATGCTGCGGCTGGTGTCGAGGGAGGCGCAGGCGCTGCGTCCGGGCGGTGAGACCGTTCTCACCCGGCTTGCCGACATCCTGGTCATCCAGGCGATCCGATCCTGGCTCGACGCCGCGCCGGAAGCGCGGCAGGGCTGGCTGGCCGCCCTGCGCGACGAACAGATCGGACGCGCGCTCACCGCGATCCACCGGGCACCCGAGCAGGACTGGAACGTCGCCTCCCTCGCCCGGGAGGCCGGCATGTCGCGGTCGGCGTTCTCGGCGCGCTTCACCGAGCTCGTCGGTGAACCCCCCATGCGATACCTGGCCCAATGGCGGCTGCAGCTGGCCCGCACCCACCTGCGGCGGACGCCGGAACCACTCTCGGCGGTCGCCCATCGTTTCGGGTATCGGTCGGAGACGGCGTTCTGCCGGGCGTTCAAACGTGCCTTCGGCGTGTCACCGGGAAGCGTCCGGTCGCGCGCGGCGACCTCGCCGCTGCCTGGACCGCCCTGATGGATTGAACGGTTCCGGTTCCCCGGCTCGTCTCAGCACCTCGAAGCGTGGAGACCCCGAGGTTGTGCCGGAACTCGGGCCGGCGATACCGGCCTCGATCAGCAGCGCTCGGCAAGCGGGGCGGACAGCTCATAGTCGCCAGGGGACACCCGGAGTTCGGTGCTGTCTGCCGGGATGGGCGTGCTCGGGTGATCGAACGGCCGGTTGCGGTGCCGGAGTGCCGCTTCTGGCGCGCGTATGGGGGTCCTTTGCTGACGTATGACCGCTTCTGACGCGGATGCGTCATCAGGAGGGTAGGGGCCGAAGTGTACGAATCGGCTCGCTGGTAGCGCCGGTGGCGGAGCGAGGGGAACAGGGGCGGGGAAGACGCATGATGACGTCGCTCGCCGAAGGACCTGGTCCCGCACTCCATGAGCTCGTCCGTGACTCGCTGCCCGCAGGCCATGGCAACGGCGACACGCCTTGCGGGGTCCGTTCGGGCGAACATTGAAAGGCAGACATCTGTGCACACCATGACGACCCAGGAGTGGCACGAGTTCGTCACGCGCGGCGCGCGTACCGGGAAATTCGCGACATTGGGAGCCGACGGTGCTCCCCATGTCACGCCCGTCTGGTACGTCTTCGACGGCGAGGACTTCGCCTTCACCACCAACGGTGAAACGGCCAAGGCCCGCCACCTGCGACGTGATCCGCGCGCGGCGCTGTGTGTCGATGACGATGCTCCGCCCTTCGCCTACGTCGAGGCTCGCGGCGAGGTGACTTTGAGCGAGGACCTGGACGAGCTCCTGGATGTCGCCACCCGGGCCGCCGCCCGGTACGTGGGTCCGGACCAGGCGGAGGAGTTCGGCAGGCGCAACGGGGTCCCCGGCGAGGTCGTCGTCCGGCTCCGCCCCACCAAGGTCATCGCCTACGGCGGCATCACCGAGTAGGACCTCGCATCCCGGCGTGGGGACAAGGTCGGCCGGCACCGTGAGGATGACGGGAGCACGTGGACGCGTGGGACGTGATCGTGGTCGGTGTCGGTTCGACGGGCGGCCGGCCCTAGCGTTGCGGGCGCTGCAGCGGCGGCGTGGCAGGCGCGCTGTCGTCGGCGCGGCGCACCTCGTGGGGCAGGCATCGGCCGCGGCGGCGCGGGTGTTCGCTCCCGCCGCCAGCCGCAGCGCCGGGACGGGAGCGAAGGGCGAAGGTGCCACTGCTGTCGGGTCAGCGAGGCGGCACGGTCGAGGAGGGAGAGGATATCGAGGGAGTCTGCGGCCGATGCGCCGGAAGGAGGGGGAGCGCGGGCGATCGGCTGGTCAGCAAGATCGAGAGGAGCGTGATGAGCGAGGCGAACGTGAGGGCGGTGGCCAGCGCTCGCAGCGGGCGGTGCCGATGGTGCTCACCCGAGCGCAGGGGCGGCTGGTGGTGGCGGCTCAGCAGCCAGCACGAGACGCCCAGAAGCAGGATGATCAGGCCCACGGGTGGTACGGCCTTGGTGACGGCGGCGCCCAGGGCCAGCAGGGACACGGTCGTCCTGATCCAGGCCAGATGCGTGCGTTCGGGGGCCAGACCTGGATCTCGGCCGGGGGTGCCGCCAGGGCGCCGGCGAAGCTCGGGGGTCATGAGCCGCGCAGGACGACGAGGGCGGCCATCAGCGCGACCGCTGTGATGATGATGACGAGGATGCGGGGCAGCACGGAACGTGGCAGGCGGTGGCCGTGGCGCATGGCGTGCTGGTTGCGCCGCCACTCGAGATAGGCGCCGCCGGGCAGGAGCGCACCTAACGCGATCAGGGGCACCGCGAGCATGCGCCGCGCGCCGGGCAGGCCGGGAAAAGGAGGTAAGACTTGCACGATCGCCAGTCCCGCGATCAACAGGGCAAGGGCGGTGCGGCTCCAGGCCAGGAACGTGCGTTCGTTGGCGAAGGTGAAGCGGACATCGGGTTCGGCGTCGGTGGGGGTGCCGTTGTGGGCGGGTGCGGGGGCTGAAGCTGTATTCTCCATGTAATCAATAGATAACTGAACGCAGTCATTTGTCCAGGTGCAAGAGGCGTGGCGAGACGGGCAGCAGGGTCCCGGTGCCGGCCGGTCCGGGCTGGAAATGTCGCCCGGCGGGTTCGGTGAGGCGGACGGTAATGGACTGATTTGCGCCAGGTGGGCGCGCGGGGGCGACAAGCATCTGTCTCTGTGGCCACTTGATGCACAAGCATCACGTTCAGCTACTGAGAGTAGTTGCTCATTACTCACAGTAAGGGTTCTGGATGTCCATCTCCTTCGCGCTCCTGCACGGTCTGGCGCCTGCCCCGCGTCATCGCCGGCCATCACCTGTCAAACGCAGAAGACACGCCCGCCGCACGCCCATGGTCCGCAGGAGGCAGTTCGCGTGATCATCGACTTCCCTCTCCTGGCCGGCTCTTTCCTGGTCGCGGTGATCGTCGGTCTCACCGGGATGGGCGGCGGCGCCCTGATGACCCCCATGATGATGCTGTTCTTCAACGTGCCGCCGCTGGCCGCCATCTCCAGTGACCTGGTCGCCTCGGCCGTCATGAAACCCATCGGCGGCTACGTGCACCTGCGTCACGGAACCGTCAACCTGCGCCTGGTCGCCTGGCTCTGCGCCGGATCGGTTCCCGCCGCGTTCTGCGGAGTGTTCCTGGCCCGCGCCTTCGACACCGAGGCCGCTGCCCAGCAGGCCGTGAAGTACGCCCTCGGCGTCGCCCTGCTGCTGGCCGTGGCCGGCCTGGTCGCCAAGGCCTTCCTCGCCGTACGGGAACGGTCCGGAGCCGAAGCCGACATCGCGCAGATCTCCCTGCGCCCGATCCCCACCCTGCTCGTCGGCATGATCGGAGGAGCGACCGTCGGCATCTCCTCGGTCGGCGCCGGCTCCCTGATCATCGTCGCGCTGCTCGCCCTCTATCCCACGCTGAAGGCCAACCAACTCGTCGGCACCGACCTGGTCCAGGCCGTCCCCATGGTCGCCGCCGCCGCCGTCGGCCACCTTCTCTACGGCGACTTCCAGCTCCACCTCACCACCTCTCTCGTCCTCGGCTCCATCCCCGGCGTCTACCTCGGCGCCCGGATCTCCTCCCGCGCCCCCGGCGCCGTCATCCGCGCCATGCTCGCCGTGGTCCTGCTCGCCTCCGCCCTGAAGCTGCTGGAGGTGAGCAACCAGGCCACGGCGTGGATCCTGGGTGGCGCCACAGCGACAGCCACGGCCTGCTGGTACGTCCTGCGCCGCGGCCGCCCAAGACCGGAGGAGCAAGCCACTGCGGCACCCGCCCCGGCCAGCCGGCCGGGCTGAACACCGAGCCGCCCGGCCGCCTCGATGAGCAAGCACTACCTGCCGATGCCGGTGCGCCATGAGCACAGCCACACGCCGCGAGCTGACGTGTGGCTGTACCCGAGCCGCCATCGGCCATCCGGGTGGTCGAGCCTCCACGTGGCGGGGTGCTCGGGACGCCGACGGCCGGGGTTGCGCAGAGGTCATGGATGTCTTCGCCGTCGAGCGGAACGGCCACTTCCCGGATGCGGGCCGGTCATGTCGCGCTCAGGGGGCATCCTGCCGTTCCAGCCACTTCACCATCGCCTGGTTCGTTTCCTCCAGCTTCTCCTGCTGGATCCAGTGACCGCAATCAAGGCTGACCACCTCCACGTCGGGCACGAACTCCGCCAGGTTCTCACCCCGTGGGATCACATCCCTGTCGCCGTAGATCATGAGAGTGGGCTGCCGGATGACCGGGTCCACGTCCGCCAGCAGGTGCCAGTTGCGGTCGAGGTTCCGATACCAGTTGATGCCGCCCGTGAATCCCGATGATTCGAAGGCGGAGACGAGCACGGCCAGTTCGCCGTCGCTCATGATGGGCTCACCGAGGGGTGTTTCCGCCCGGGCGAGATCGATCAGCGCCATGCCCGGCCGAGGCTCCCTTGGGGGCACGTTCTTCCGATACAGGTTGCGGAGGAACCGGAAGGTGTTCTCGTCGAACACGGCGTCCGCGACACCCGGCCGCCGGTTGAAGTGGACGAAGTAGAAGTCGCCGCCGAACGTGTCCTCCATGGACTCGATCCAGGGTTTCTCTCCGCGCGCCTGGTAGGGCAGGCTCAGGTTGATCACCTTGTTCACCCGGTCGGGGTGCAGCAGCGTCAGTCCCCAGACGACGAACGCACCCCAGTCATGCCCGGCAAAGGCGGCGTCTTCGTATCCATAGTGGTCGAGGAGTGCCACGAGGTCGCCTGACAGGTGTTCGATGTCGTAGTCCGTCACTTCCGCCGGGCGGGACGAGTTGCCGTAACCCCGCTGGTTCGGTGCGATGACGTGGTAGCCGGCCGCGGCGAGGGCGGGCATCTGGTGGCGCCAGGCGAAGGCGTGCTCCGGCCAGCCGTGGCAGAGCACGATGGGTTTTCCCGCATTTTCTCGGCCCGCTTCGAAGACTTCGAGTTCCACGCCGTTGACCGGTATAAGCGTGGGCTCGGGAAAATCGGTTGGATTGAACATCGCGTTTCCTGTCTGTCTTTTCGGGGTGATCGTGCGGTGGAGATGCGGCCATCTTGGCAGCCGAAACCGGTCACCTCATGACCGGTTTTTTGTGCAAGTGTTGTCGGCGTGCGAACCGACCGGCTGGTGGCCGTCCTTCTCTTGCTGCAACGGCGCGAGCGGGTGACGGCAGCGGAGGTGGCCCGGGAGCTGGAGGTTTCCGAGCGGACCGCCCGCCGTGACCTCGACGCTCTGGCCATGGCAGGGGTCCCCGTGTACTCCGCGCGGGGCCGGGGAGGTGGCTGGCGGCTCGTGGGCGGTGCCCGTACCGACCTGACCGGGCTGACCGCTCGGGAGGCCAGGGCTCTGTTCCTGGTGGCCGGCCCGGCCGCGGCGGCGGACCCGGCCGCAAAGGCCGCTCTGCGCAAGCTCGTCCAAGCCTTGCCGGAGCCTTTCCGCGTACCAGCGGAGGCGGCGGCGTCGTCGAGGCTGGTGGATCCGCATCGATGGGGTGTGAGCCGGGTCGAATACCCAACCCCGCTGTTCCTCGACGACGTCCAGGACGCGGTGATCCGTGGCGTCCAGACTCGGCTCGGCTACGTCGGCGGCGACGGCTCCGGAACCGAGCGGATCGTCCACCCGCTCGGCGTCGTCGCCAAAGGACCGACGTGGTATCTCGTCACGCACACCGACGCCGGTCGACGGACGTTCCGGATCGACCGCGTGTCATCCGTCGAGCCGACCGGCGATCCCGTGCACCGACCCGAGGGGTTCGATCTCGCTGAGAGCTGGAGGGAGATCGCCGACGAGGTCGACCGAAGGCGAACACCTCTCGAAGTTCAGGCGGTGTGCGCTCCCGAGGGGATCGGCAAGCTCCGGATGCCGCTTGGGGACCGGCTCGAGGTCGGAGGTCCCACGATCGACGGTCGCATCGAGGTCGTGATCCGCGGCTACAACGAGTACGCGCTCGCGGGCGAGCTGGCGGGACTGGTCGAATGGCTCGAAGTGACCGGCCCGCCTGGTGTGCGGGACCACCTGACCTTGATCGGCAACGCGCTCGTCGAGCGATACGGCTGAGACACCCCCAACGGTCGCGGCCTGAACCCGTCCGTGGAGGCAGGGCAGTCAGGCAGCAGTTCGCCGAGCAACTGCTCCACGCGCGAACGGATGTCGTCCCGGATCAGGCGGACGGCTTCGATGTCCTGCCCGGCGGGGTCGTCGAGTTTCCAGTCCTCGTAGCGTTTGCCGGGGAAGATCGGGCAGGCGTCGCCGCAGCCCATAGTGATCACCACGTCGCTGGCCTCGACCGCGTCGACGGTGAGGACCTTCGGCCGGGCCGCGGCGACGTCGATGCCGATCTCGTGCATCGCCTCGATGGCGACGGGGTTGACCTGATCGGCCGGGGCCGATCCGGCGGAGCGGACCTCTGGACGCAGACGAACAGGACCGACGGCTTGCCGGTGGTGGTCTCGGGGGCGTTCTCAGGCACGGGTGGGCTCCTCGGCGGTGAACAGGCGGCGGTCGGCCAGGCTGACGTAGACCAGGGCGATCAGGACGGGGACTTCGATGAGCGGGCCGACCACGCCGGCCAGGGCTTGGCCGGAGGTGACGCCGAAGACGCCGACCGCGACCGCGATGGCCAGTTCGAAGTTGTTGCCGGCGGCGGTGAAGGCGAGCGTGGTCGTCTTGTCGTAGGGCAGGCCGATCGCCCGGCCTGTGAGGAAGCCGCCGCCCCACATGAGGGCGAAGTAGGCCAGCAGTGGCAGGGCGATGCGGGCCACGTCCGCGGGCTGGGAGGTGATGGTGTGGCCTTGCAGGGCGAACAGGATGACGATGGTGAACAGCAGTCCGTACAGGGTGATCGGGCTGATGCGCGGCAGGAAGCGCTGCTCGTACCAGGCTCTGCCCTTGGCGCGTTCGCCGAGCTTGCGTGAGGCGTAGCCCGCGAGCAGCGGGATGCCGAGGAAGACGAGCACGTAGAAGGCGATGTCGAAGGCGGAGACGTCGAGCGCGGCCTGCGGCAGGCCGAGCCAGCCGGGCAGCACCTGCAGGTAGAACCAGCCCAGCGCGCCGAAGGCGATCACCTGGAAGATGGAGTTGAGCGCGACTCGCTCGGCCGGTGCCGTGGGTCTGGCAGCCTGGGTGGACGTAGATGCTGTGTTCGACCACGCCCACATTCACCGGACGGGACGACACCGCAGAAGCCGCCACCCAGCCGAGCACCTCGCCGCAGTCGCCATCGGTCGCCACGTACCGCAGATGCGGCAACCGGCTCGCGGTGAAGCCCTCCCAGGGCGCGGTGGTCTCGAAGCTGGCATGGCCGGTGTCCAGCCCGGCCTGATAGATCGCCAGCACCTGCTCGGCGTCGCTGTCGCGCATCGGCCGGATCTCCAGGCCGGGCCCGATGGCGGGCTTGACGGCCTGGACGATGGCCGAGTGCACCCCGTCGCCGTGATCGGCGGTCAACGTGATGTCGACCTGGACGAAGCCTGCCACGGCCAGCAGGCCCCGGTACTCCTGCACGGTGAGCGATCCGGCCGCGCAGCCGATACGCCGCAGGCTGGGCTTCTTCCTCGTACGACGCCGCCGGGCCGTACTGGGGCTGGCCCTGGCGCTGTTCGTGCTGGCCGGAGCCCTGGTGGCGGAGGCGGTGCCGCGGCTGTCGCTGGCCAGGTTCGAGGCGCCCGGGTCGGGGTTCGACCGGGCGGCGGCCCAGCCGGCCGCGCGGTTCGGCGCCGACAGCCCCGCCCTGATCTTCCTGGTGACGGCCCGCAGCGGCACCGTGGACGACCAGGTCGTCGCAGCCGAGGGCCACGGTGCTGCCCGCGCTGGTGCCCGGGAGCACCGCCGGGACCGAGCTGCTCGAGGTGCGCTCCGGCGGCGAGGAGGTGTTCCGGGCCACGGTGCCGCTGGCCAGGGGTCGCCACGATCACGCGTGCCCGGCGGGCTCTCCCCGCCGGGCTCACCATTGACCCGCATTGACACGTCGCGCTCCGAGCCCGGCTGCCGAGGAGGCGGCTTCGATCCGGCTCCACAACAGGCTCACGATCAACGCCTCTTGGACCGATTGATCGACGCTACGCAATTCCCCGGAAACCATCACTGAACGGCGTGAAGTCAGGAGTTCAACGACGGGCGACCAAGAGCGCCGTCCGTCTCCGCTGTCTCTGGTAGCACTCCCAGGAGTCGTTCCCGTCCCGGCAGGTCGCCGGGACGCGCCGGTTCGCGGTGGCCCGGCCAGCCGGAGAACGCGGGCTGGCCGCACTGACCTGCGACTTCGTCCCGCTGATCAGCGGGAGCCGGTGGCGGTGATCGGCGGCAGGCACAACGTCACCGCCCCCGGCGAGCCCTCACGCTCACGCCGGCCGCGCGCCCGCGCCCTGCTCTGGGGCGACCTCTACCCGGCCGTCGTCGCCTCCTTGCCGCCGGCCGCCGAGGTGCCCCTAGCGAAGCCGGCCTGACAGCCGATCAAGCGGTTGAAAGGTCTGCGGATCAAGGACAGCGCCCTGAAGGACGCGTTCCGAGATGGAGCCTCCTGCACCAAGAACGACAACCATTGTCATTGTGCCATGATCGCCGCAAACCGTCCATCGCTATAGAAATGATTATCGTTTGCATCTATTCTGGCGGGGCACCGATGGACGGACGGCGGGCCTGCCCGCGCGTCGTCCTTCCATGAAGACCCGGTTGATCGGAGATCGCATGTCCTTGTCCCACGCCCCGCATGACGACCTCGAAGCCGAGCTGAGCCGGATCTGGGGAGAGTTGCTCGACGTGGACCCCGAGGAGATTCCTGCCGACGCCGCATTCCTGCGGCTGGGCGGCGACTCGGTCCTGGCCGTACGCATGTCGGCCATGGTCCGCAGGCGGATGGCGGTGGAGCTGGCGCTGTCCGACGTGACGGTGGAGATCACCTTGGCCCGGCTCGCGGAAGCGATTCGCCGGCGCAGGGCCGGCGGGAACGGAGCACAACGCGCCCTGCCGGTGGAGATCGAGCGTCGTGCGGACCCGTCGGCGCCGTTCCCGCTGATGCCGCTCCAGCAGGGATACTTCGTCGGGCAGCACGACGGCTGGGAGCTGTCGTACGAGTCGGCGCACTTCTACGCCGACTTCGGGCTCGCCGGCCTGGACGGCGACGAGGCCCCGGAGGCGCTGGAGGACGCGCTGGCGCGGCTCGCCCTGCACCAGCCGATGCTGCGGGCACGGATCACCCCGCAGGGAGAGCAGTACGTCCTCGCGCCCGACGCGCCCGGCGGGATCCCGCGGCCCCGCGTGTACGACCTGCGCGCGGCCGGCCCGCAGGAGGTGCAGGCGCACCTGCTGGCCGTCCGGCACGAGATGCGCACCACCGGGCCGAACCCGCTGCACGGACCGGGCCTGGACATCCGGCTCAGCCTCCTGCCCGGCGATCGAGGGCGGCTGCACACCGGCGAGAGCCTGCTCATCATGGACGGCTGGTCGGCGACCCTCCTCAACCGCGAACTGCTCACCCTGGCCGCCGATTGGAACGCCGTCCTCGCCCCACTGGACGTCGACTTCGGCGACTACGTGACCTCGCTCGGCCGGCTGCGTGACAGCGAGCCGTACGCCGCGGACCGCGACTGGTGGCACGCACGACTCGGAGACGTGCCGCGCCCGCCCGCCCTGCCGCTGCGCGCCGACCCCCTGGACGTGCGGGCCAGCACCATGGAGACCCTGGAGAACCACGTGGCGGCGGACCGCTGGGCGGCGCTGCGCGACCAGTGCGCCCGCCGGGAGGTCACGCCGTCCGCCGCGATGCTGACCGCCTTCTCCGTGGTGCTCGCCCGCTGGGCCGGTCACCGGCGGATGCTGCTCAACTCCCTGCAGCTCAACAGGCTGCCGTTGCATCCCGACATCCATCGCGTCATTGGCGCGTTCGCCACCACGATGCTGATCCCGCTGGAGCCGGCGCGGGGCCGTACGTTCGCCGAACTGGCGGCGGAGACGCAGCGGACCTTCACCGAGCACGCGGCGCACAACCTGGTCTCCGGCGTGGAGGTGTCACGGGAGCTGGCCCGGCGGCGTGCCACCACCCGCCCGGTCGCACCCGTGGTCTTCCAGAGCACCCTCGGCATGGACGCGGCGATAGGCGCGCAGGCGGAGTCCGCGGGACCGCTGGGCGATCTGAACTTCGACGACTTCCACCAGCAGCTGCGCACCCCGCAGGTGGCGCTGGAGGCCCGCTTCTACGAGCTGCGCGACGAGCTGGTCCTCGTCTTCTCGCTGGTGAAGGAGCTGTTCGACACCGAGCAGGTGGACGCCGCCTTCGCCGACCTGCTGGCGCTGGTCGAGACGCTGGCCGACGAGGCGGGCTGGGACCAGGTCGTCGACCTGCCCGCCGCGGCGGCTGCCGAGCCCGCGCCCCGCCTGACGCTGGACCGGCTGCCGGAACCCGATACCGACCATGGTGACGGTCCGCCGGTCGACGAGCTCGAACAGCGGATCTGCACGGTCTGGGAGGAGGTTCTCGGCGTCCCCGTGCTCGACCGGGGCGCCGGCTTCTTCTCTCTCGGCGGCGACTCGCTGCTGGTGGTCCGCACCTTGGCCCGGATCGCCAAGGAAACGGGCGGCGCGCCAAGCGTGCGCGAGTTCCTCAGCGCCCCCACGGTGGCGGGCGTGGCGGCGGCGGTCCGGGCACGCCTGGCGGACGCGCGGCCATGACGGTGATCGGCGTCCTCGGCGGCGCGGGAACGGTGGGCCGGGTGGCCGTGGACCGGCTGGCCGGCGAGAACCTTGGTGAGCTGCGCATCGGCGGGCGGGACATCGACCGGGTGCGCGCCGTCTGCCGTGCGACGCCGGGTGCGGCCGTTCCCCGGCGGGTGGACCTGCGCGACCCCGATGAACTGCGCGCCTTCTGCGCGGGCTGCCGGGTCGTGGTCAACTGCGCCGGGCCGTCCTACCAGGTGCTCGACACCGTGGCAGGGGCCGCGCTGGCGGCAGGAGCGGACTACGTCGACGCCGGCGGGGACGTGACGGCCATCGGCGCCTTGAAGTCCGCTGCCCCGCCGGAACTCGCCGAGCGGGCGGCGGTGTTCTCGGCCGGGGTGATGCCGGGGCTGTCCGGGCTGCTGCCGCGCCTGCTGGCGACCGGACCCCTGGCCCGGCTGGACGGCTACGTCGGAGGCGCCGCCCGCATCAGCGCCTTGTCGGCGGTGGACGTGCTGCTGACCCGTGGCCCGCGCTTCGGCACCGCCCTCGCGGCCTGGCGGGACGGACGGATCGCGCCCGGTGCCCTGGCCCCCCTGCATGAGGTGACGTTGCCCGGCTTCGCCGGGCGGGTGCACGCCTGGCCGTTCCTGTCGGCCGAGGTCGCCGGACTCGCCACTGAGCTGGACGTCGCCGAGGTGCGCAACTACACCGTGTACGTCACCGACGCCATCCCCCGGGCACTGGCGGCGGCGTGGGCGGACGACGCGCCCATCGAGGAGCACGTCCCCTCGGTCGTGGCGGCGGCCGAGGCCGACCTCGCCGCCACCGGCCCGTACTACACGCTGCTCTTCCAGGCCGTGCCCGCTCCAGGGCCCGCTCCAGGGCCCGCTCCAGGGCCCGCTCCAGGGCCCGCTCCAGGGCCCGGACTTATGGCCCCGCGCCGCCTGATCCTGCGGACGCCGGACTCGTACGCGCTCAGTGGCGTCGTCGCGGCCATCGCCACCGGCGAGGTGCTGGGCGGCCGGGTCAAGCCGGGCGCCTGGTCCGCCGCCGAATGCCTGGACGCGGCCGCCGTCTTCGCCCGGCTGGCCGGAGACCCGCTCGTGACGCAGGCCGAGATCCGCTAGCGCCCCTCCGTTTCCGAGCATGAAGGATGAAAATGATCAACGGTAAGAGCCAGACGAGATACGACGTAATCGTGGTCGGCGGCGGCCCCGCGGGGCTGAGCGCCGCCCTGGTCTTCGGACGGCAGCGACGGCGGGTCCTGGTGATCGACGGGGGCAACGTGCGCAACGCGCCGGCCTCCGAGATGCACATGTATCTGAGCCGTGACGGGTTCCCGCCCGCGCGGCTGCTGGAGCTCGGCAGAGCGGAGCTGGCGGCCTATCCGTCCGTGGAGCTCCGGCGGGGCGCCGTGCGGTCGGCCCGCGGCAAGAAGGACGACTTCGAGGTCGAGCTCGACGATGGAGCGGTCATGTGGGCGCGGCGGCTCGTCCTGGCCACCGGGCAGGTGGACGAGCCGTACCCCATCGAAGGGCTGAAGGAGCGGTTCGGGCGCGGCGTCTACCACTGCCCGTTCTGCCACGGATGGGAGACGCGCGACCGGTCCCTGGCCGTGATCACGCGCGTCCCCGCGGAGAGCTCGCTCGCGCTGTACGTCGCCGACCGGTTCAGCGACGACGTGGTCCTGTGCACGCACGGCCCGCTGGAACTGCCCCCTGTGCTCGCCACCAAGTTCGGCGAGCAGGGCGTCCGGGTGATCGACACCCCGATCGTCCGGGTGACGGGCGAGCCAGGCGCCCTGGAGCTGCACTTCGCCGACGGCAGCACGCTGGCCCGCCAGGACCTCTACCACCGTGCGCCCACCCGGCAGCACTCGGCGCTGGCCGCCGAGCTGGGCTGCGAGCTCAACGCCGACGGGACCGTCCGGGTGAACGAGCTGCAGGAGACCACGGTGCCGGGCGTGGCGGCGGCGGGTGACACCGCCAAACTTCCCGCCGTCCCGGACGCTCCCACGCTGGTCTCGCTGGGCGCCGCGGACGGGGTGCGCGCGGCGGTGTGGATGGACGGCGACCTGTTCCGTTCCGACCTCGGCCTGACCCCGTCCTGACCCGTCCTGACCTGTCCTGACCTGGGGGTGGTGGCCGGAGCTCCAGGCTCCGGCCACCACACCGGCTCACCCCCGGCGGGCCACGAACAGGTGCAACCCGGTGGCGGCGAGCGGGTGATCATCGCCCGGCAGCGTGAACATCGGGTCCAGGCCCGCCTCACTCAGCACCTTGAGCCATTCCTCGCGGGTGAGGAACACCCGGTCCCCGGCGTCGCGCGGATCGCCGGGATCGAGCCGCGGCCCGCCGGTTCGCGGCGACATCAGGAACTGCATCGAGGTCAGGATGGCGGGCATCTCCCGGCAGGTCTCCACGAAGACGAACAGACCGCCCGGCGCCAGCAACCGGCCGAGTGCGGCGACCGCGTCCGGTGCGTGGCGGGCGTTGTGGAGCACGTTCGCCGACAGCAGCACGTCCTGAGAGCCTGGCGGCACGCCCTGACCGGCCGGGCCGGCGTTGATGTCGAAGAGCGCGAACCGCACCCCGGGCCGGTCACCGAAACGTTCCTGCCCCAGTGACAGGAAATAGCGCGACACGTCGGTGAACAGGTAGTCGATGTCCTGGCCGGTCAGCGCCCGCAGCGCGTCCACCGTCGTGCCACCGACCCCCGCGCCCAGCTCCAGCACCCGCAGCGGCTCCGCCCGTCGTCCGGCCGCCCAGCGCAACGTCTCTCCGGCGGCGGCGTTGAGGTAGCGGTTGACGGTGTTCTCCCGGTACGCGCCATCGGCCGTGCTCATGTCGTCGCCGGCGAACAGCAGCGCCTGCACCGGCACCTCGTCGCGCAGCAGTTCGGGCAGCCGGTTCATGGCGGCCAGCAGGAACCGGGTCGTTTCCGCCGGATAGCCGATCGCGGCGCCGTCGGCCTCCAAGCCCCGGCCCGCCGCGACGACCTCGTCCCTGCGCACCTTGCGCAACCCGTGGAAGCGGCCCTGCGCGTCGCGACGCAGCAGCCCTTCGCGCGTGAGCGCCTCCAGCCAGCGGCGCAGGATCCACCCGTGCCGCTCAGCCACCTTCAGCGCGTCCATGATCTCGCCGGCCGTGGCGCCGTCCCTGATCAATCCAGCCGGACGCAGGGTGCACGCCATCGCCAGCAACGCCGCCTCGTCCAGCCGGTGCAGGAAACCCGGCAGCCGCGCGGCGTCCACGTTCGCGACCGCCTCGGCGGCCCGCGCGGCGGCGCGTCGCCGTATGTCCGCGTCCCCGTCCTGATCCTCGCCGGTGTCGGTGGCGGGTGGCTCGACCACGACGGCGATGTCGCGCTGGGAAGGCACCGACCGGCGCAGGACGGAACGCGAGATCTCCTGGAGCCGGCGGTGGGTGAACGCGATGAACGGGTCGTGCGCCGTCCCGCCCACAAGCTCTTGCACCGGCCGGGCCGCGGCGTCGGCCGGGCCGGCCACGCCCAGCGTCGCCGGGTCGCCGGGATCCGCCACCACCGCGGCGCCGGGACCGGCCGCGGCCCGCAGCAGGGACGGCGCCACCGCTCCCGGCCGATCGGGCCCGAGCACGGCGTTGGGGATGCCGCGCACGTGCACCGGCTCACCCGACAGCAGGGCCGTCAGCGCGCCGAGACGGTCGTCGCCGGGCAGCGACGTCCAATCGACCTCCTTCGGCACGGGAGGCGGGCCGGCGTCCACCCGCAGCACCGCGTCGAAGCGGTAACGGGTCAGCTCCGTGTCGTCGGTCATGGTCTTGGGATGGACCCGCAACCGGGCGGTCCGCCCGCTGTCCCGGGCCAGGTCCGCGGCCAGCCGCGCCAGTAGCGGCGGGTCGAACAGCAGTTCCTCGTCGCGGGCGGCACGGTCGGCGGCCCGCCGCGCGATCTCTCCGGCGGCGGTGGACGGGGCGGTGGCTTCCTCCACCCAGCGGGCGTAGGCGTGCAGCAGCCGGGAGTCGCGGACGTCACCGACGATCACCGAGCCGCCCGGCGCGACCAGCCCCATCACGTCGCCCAGCACCACCCGCAGGTAGTCCACGCCGGGGAAGCACTGGGTGACCGAGTTCAGCACCACGCAGTCGGGACGGCCTCCGGGCGCGCCGATCTCCTCGAGCGCGGCGCGGACCGCGGGGGTGTTCGCCTCGTGGGCCGCCGCCCGCACGATCGCGGTCCGGGGAAGGCCACGGGCACGGAGGGCGGCGACGGCGGCGGCCGAGACATCGGTGCCCACGTAGCCCTCGACGTGATCGAGCAGGCGGTGCATCAGCAGCCCCGTGCCGCTGCCGAGTTCCAGGATCCAGCGCGGACCGGTGCCGAGCACCAGGTCGACGGTGTGATCGATCCACTCGCGCATGTGGGCGATGGGCAGCGGGCGGCCCGTGTCGGATGCGCGCCAGCCGGACAGGTCCAGGTCGGGGGCGTGCCGGGCGTCGTCGTGGGTGTAGGTCCAGTCGTAGACCTCGCCCCAGTGTTCCAGGTACTCGGTGACCAGGCCGCCGACGGGCCGGATGGTCAGGGCGGAGTGGTCGGGGCGGACGTGCAGGCGACCGTCGGCGCCCGGCCGGGCTTCGCCGATCCAAGGGTGGGCGAGCAGGGTCAAGGCCGCTTCGGCGAGCGGGGATTCCGGATCAGGGTGCACGGGTGTGGGTCTCCGTTCCGATGGCTTCAAGGGACAGCCGGTGGCCCGCCAGGTACAGCACGCGGTCGGCGCGGGCCGCGACCTCGCGGTCATGCGTGACCAGCAACACGGCCAGGCCGCCGGCGCGCAGGCGTTCCAGCAGGCCCAGCAGCCTGGCGGCGGTCACGCCGTCCAGCGCTGAGGTGATCTCGTCGGCGAGCAGCACGGTGGGGCCGGCGGCGAGCGCGCGGGCGAGCGCGACGCGCTGCCGCTGCCCGCCGGACAGTTCCCCCGGTCTGCGGACGGCCACGGCCGGGTCGAGCCCCACCTGCCGGAGCAGCCGCGGCACTTCGGCGTAGGCGTGGGCGCGGGGGAGCCGGCGAAGGACGCGCGCCGGCCGGGCGAGCGCCGTCGCCACGCGGTGGGCGGGGTTGAGCGCGCCGGCCGGGTCCTGGCCGACGAGCTGCACGGCCCGCAGCGCCGTACGGGGCCGCCGGTCCAGCGGCCAGACGAGGGGAAGCCCGCCGGACCACAGGCCGCCCGCCTCGGGAGGCAGCAGGCCGGCCAGCGCGCGCAGCAGGGTGCTCTTCCCGGCGCCGGAGGGCCCGAGGATCGCGACCAGCTCGCCCGGCCACAGGGTCAGCCCGGCGCCGGCCAGCAGCGTCTCGCCGCCTCGCGTCAGCCGCACCCCCTGCATCTGGAGCAGGGGCTGCTCGCCGCGAGCGGGTCGCGCGGCCAGGAGAGCGGAGCCGGGGGCCGCGATGCCCGGCACGACGACGGACGAGAGAGCGGGGGCGCGCTCCGTGGTGTCCGGAACTCCGGCGATCGAGGGAGCCGGGGCAGAGCCGGTGGTCGACGGGGGGCTCGTGGGCGGTGCGCCGATGGTCAGGACGCGGTCGGCGACGCGGGACACGAACTCCGCGTCGTGGGAGATCACGAGGGTCACCGACCGGCCGTCGCCGCGGCGCCGTCCGATGGCCTGGACGACCAGGTCGAGGGCGGCGGGGTCGAGCCCGCTGGTGGGCTCGTCCAGCACCAGCAGGCCGGGTTCGCCGAGCAGGGCGCGGGCGAGCGCCACCCGCTGAGCCTGGCCGCCGGACAGCTGGTGGGGCGGGCGGTGCCACAGCCGGTCGGCGTCCAGGCCGAGCGCCGTCAGCATGGCCCGCACGTCGGCCGGTCGGCGAGAACGGTCCTCACCGACCAGGGCGCCCACCCCGAGCAGCGGATTCAGGGAGCCGGCCGGGTCCTGGTCGAGCAGGCCGGCGTGCGCCCTGCGCCACCGTCGCGCGGCCCGCCCGGGGCGTACCGGGCTCCCGCGCCAGGTGACGACGCCGTCCGTCCTGCGCAGCCCGGGACCGAGGATGTCGAGCGCGGCCCGGACGAGCGTGGTCTTCCCGCCGCCGGACGGGCCCGTGATCGCGACGACCTCTCCGGGACCGGCGTGCAGGGCGCCTCGCGTGACGATCGGCCGCCCGCGGCCGTCGGCGACGGTGAGCCCCGCGACCTCCAGCACGGCGCCCCCGGCCGTCCGCCCGGCCGTCCGCCCGGCCCGGGCCGCGGAGGGGCCGTCGCGCCTGGCGGGCACGGAGAGGTCGTGCCTGCCGGGCACGAAGGGGTTGTCGCGCCAGGCCCGGGGCACGGTGCGCGGGCCGGGCGAGGCGTCGAGCGCGGCCGACAGCAGCAGGGACGCCAGGGCGAGCACGGTGAGCGCGGCGGCCGGGGCCACCAGGGCCGCCGGATTGAGCGTCGCGCCCGGCAGGTTCTCCCGCAGCATCGATCCCCAGTCGGGCGCCGGCGGCTGCGGCCCCAGGCCGAGCATGCCGAAGGCGGCGGCCAGCTGCACCGCCATGACGAAGCGGAGCACCACGTCCGCCGAGGCCAGCCCCGCCACCGACGGCAGGACCTCCCGCACGACGATCGAGACGGCCGTCTCACCCCGGCAGCGGGCCGCCTCCACGTAGCCGGTGTGGCGGGCCTGCCGTACCAGGTCACGCACCATCCGCAGGCCCAGCGGTGCGCCGCCGCACACCGTGCCGGCGACCACGGCGGCCGGCGCCGGTAGCGCGACGGCGAGCACCAGCGCCGTCAGCATGAACGGCGCGGCCAGCAACAGGTCGGCCAGCGCCGTCAGCCACCGCCCGGTCCGCCCGCCCGCCCAGCCGGCGACCAGCCCGCCCGCGACGCCCGCGAGAGCGGCCGTCATGGCCGCGACCAGCGCCGTCAGCGTGAGGTCGCGGCCCCCCGCCAGCACGCGTGACAGCACGTCACGCCCGGCCACATCGGTGCCGAGCGGCCAGGCGGCGCCGGGCGGCGCCCACGGCATGCCGATCGACGCGGCCGGATCGTGCGGCGCGAAAGCACCGCCGCACACAGCCGCCAGCACGGTCACCGCCGCCAGCCCCGCGGCCAGTCCCGTGGCCAGTCCCGTGGCCGCCCCGTCACGCCGGCGCACGGACACCTCCCCGTTCCTGATCCGACCACGCGCCGAGCACGTCCGCGACCGCCGACCCGGTCAGCACCACCACGGCGGCGAGCATCGCCACGGCCTGCACCACGGGGGTGTCACGGGTGCCGATCGAGCTGACCAGCAGCTCTCCCAGGCCGGCGTAGCCGAACATCATCTCGATCACCGCGGTCGCCGCGACCAGCGCGCCCCCCGTCATGGCCAGCACCCGCACGGCCGGCGCCAGCAGGAAGGGCGCCACGTGCCGCAGCGCCACCCGGTGGCGCGGCAGGCCGCGCGCCACCGCGTCCCGTACGTGCGGGCGCCGCACCGTGTCGGCGACCGCGCCGCCGAGCAGTCCCGCGCCGAACGCGGCGGCCGGCACCGCGAGCGAGAGCGCCGGGAGCGTCAGCCGCTCCACGTCGAACACCGGCGCGTCCGCGGCGGGCAGCAGCGACACCGGCGGCAACCAGCCCAGCACCACGGCGAACACGACGATCAGGCCGGTCGCGAACACCACCTGCGGGACCGCCGCCACCGCCGTCACCACGGTCGACAGCGGCTCGCGCCATCGCGGCGCCGCCGTGCCGACCAGCCAGGCCAGCAGCAGCGTCAGCGGAACGGCCACCGCCAGCGCACAGCCCGCCAGGGTGAGCGTGGCGGGCAGCCGCTCGGCGACGATCTGGGCGACCGGCCGGTCGGTGACGAGCGAGGTGCCCGCCTCGCCCCGGCACAGCCCCGCCAGCCAGGACAGATAGCGCTGCCAGGCGGGAACGTCCAGCCCGAGCTCGGCCCGCAGCCGTTCGAGCTGCTCGGCGCCGGCCCGGCCCCCGGTACGGCTCCGCGCCGCGTCCGAGGGCAGCAGCTCCGTCGCGCAGAACACCAGCACCGACACCGCGACGAGCAGGACCAGCGCCCGTGCCAGCGCCACACCGGCGACACGTGTCATCACCCGTCCAGCCGGACCTGCTCGATGAAGGCCAGGTCGAACCCGGGTCCGTCAGGCAGGCCGGAGACGCGCGACGAGGTCAGGTCGAGGCCGTCGCCGAGACCCCACACCACGTATCCGCCCTCCTCACGCAGTTCGCTCTGGAGCTTTCCGAGCGCCTTCCGCCGGCGCGTCTCGTCCTCGATCGCCATCGCCCCGTCGTAGGCGGCGTCCCACTCGGGGCGGTGCCAGGCGGTCTCGTTGGTGGGGGAGTCGCTGAGCAGGGAGACGCGGGCGACGTCGGTGAACGGGATGCCGCCGAAGAAGCCGGTGTAGAAGTCGCTCTGGGCGAACACCTTGGTCCAGTAGGCGTCCGGCGGCTCGGTGGTCACCCGCACGGTGATGCCGGCCTCGCCGAGCTGGCCGGCGAACAGCGTGGCGGCGGTGTCCATCCCCGGGTAGGAGGTGGTGGTGGCCAGCTCCAGGACCAGGCCGTCGGCGTGTCCGGCCTCCTTGAGCAGTTCCTTGGCGCGGGCGACGTCCCTCGCCCGCTGCGGCACGCCGGTCGGGCTGGAGGGATCGGCCGGGGTCAGCAGGTCGTTGCCGAGCTTCCCGTACCCCAGGAAGACCTTGTCCAGCAGTTCCTGGCGGTCGGTCGCGAGTTTGATCGCCTCCCGCACGCGGGGGTCGTCGAACGGCTTGCGATCCAGCCGCATCACGAACGGGTACATGGTGACGGCCGGGCGGTGCACGACCTTCAGGTTCGGGTTCCCCGAAACCTGGCGGACGGCGGCGGGGCTGACGCTGCTCGCCACGTCCGCCTGACCGGAGATCACCGCCTGCGCGCGGGCCTGCGGGTCCGGTACGGCCATGAGCTCGATCCGCGGCGTCGGCGGCGGGTCGCCCCACCACCGGTCGTTGCGTTCGAGCACGGCCCGCTGCGCGTTCCCGCTGGTCATCCGGTACGGGCCGGAGCCGGTCACGGGGCGGTCGAAGGCAGTGGTGCCCTCGGGAACCACGAACGTGAACGACGCCAGCGCCCGCGGCACCTCGGCGTACGGCTTGACGGTGACGAGTTCGAGGGTGTGCTCGTCCACGACCCGGGAGGCGTCCATGTCGAACATCGCCATCCGGCCGAAGTTCTCGGCGGCCTTGTCCGCGATGCGGCGCAGCGAGAACAGCACGTCCGCCGCCCGCACGGGCCGGCCGTCGGTGAAGGTCACGCCTTGGCGCAGCCGGATCGTCCACGTCGTGAGCTTGTCGTCGGCCTCGAAGGAGGTGGCCAGCCGCGGCTCCAGGGTGCCGTCCGGCTGGAGGGTCGCCAGGACGTCGTACATCAAGGCGAAGCGGGTCAGGTCGGACTGGTTGCCGACTCCGCCGTGCGGATCGTAGATCGCGGTGGCGGGGGCGCCGACCGCGACGTACCGCAGCGTCTGGACGGTCTGACCCGCCGGGGCGGCGGAGCCGCCGGCATCGCCGCCGCATCCGGCCGTCACCATGGCCAGACCGAGCGCGAGAGCGCCGAGGCGTGCGGGCAGGGAGATCATCAAAGGGTTTCCGTTTCTCGTGCGGTTCGGTCAGTATCGGGCGAGCACCCGGTTGATCAGCTCGGCGAGCCGGGCGATGGCGGGCGGGCGCAGCACGCCGTAATGGTCGGTGTCCAGCCCGTGGATCTCCAGCGGGCCGGCCAGATGGCGGCCCCAGCCGAGGTCGGGCAGGTCCGGCGGGGTGTCGTCCACGCCCATGCCGATGCCGGAGTTGCGCGACGCCCGCCGCTCCGCCCGGACCAGCAGGGCGGTCGCGGCCGGGTCGGCCAGCCGCCGGGGCGTGTGGGCGCCCAGGCCGCGCAGGTGGCGGGCGAAGACGGCGACCCGTTCCCGCGGGTCCTCGCCGCGGCCCAGGAGCCGGTGCGCCCGCAGCCGCGCCGCGACCGTCTCCCACCGCTCATCGGCAGGTGTCGCGAGCAGCGCCGCACGCTCCTCCGGCGTGCCGACGCCCAGGTCGAGCCCGAGGTACGCCTCGAACGCGCCGAGCTGCCGTGCGGCCGCCTCGGCCATCTCGTCGCCGGGCAGCGGCGTGATGTAGGTCGGGTCGTTGGAGTCGACCATCAGCAGCAGCCCGACGGCGGCGCCGTCCTCGTGCAGCTGACAGGCCACCTCCTGGCCGAGGCTGCCGCCCATCGACCACCCGCCGAGCAGATAGGGCCCGTGCGGGCGGTGCCGCCGGATCGCCTCCCGGTAGCGGCGGGCCAGTCCGGGCAGGTCGTCCGGGGCGGGTGCCCCGGCCAGCGCGGGGTCGGTGAGCGCGACGACCGCGAACCGCTCGTCGAGCAGCCGCGACAGCTCGGCGTAGCACAGCACGTCCCCGCCGGACGGGTGGAGGAGGAACAGGGTCCGGTCGCCCGTGGCCTCCCGCATCGGCACCACGAGGTCGTCGTGGCCACCGGACACGGCGGCCGGCTCACCCCGCGCCGGAGGAACGACGCTCTCGTCCCACGCCGAAGGCTCGATGGCCAGGCGGCGCACCCGGGCCGCGTACCGGGCGAACATCTCGTCCACCTCCGCGTCCGGCAGCAGCCCGGCGACGGCATCCCACTGCAGCAGCAACTCCTCGCGCTGCACCAGCACCTGGTGGTCCAGCCACGTCTGCGGAGTCTGGCTGAGGGCGTGCACCTGCTCGCCCACCCACTGCAGGTCGGGCCGGCCGCCGACGAGGTCCTCCAGACCCAGGGCGCTGGTGAACACCACGGGCACGGAACCGGCGCGGCCCTGCCCGGAGGCGCGTTCGGCGAGGAAGTCCAGCGCCGAGTAGGCGCGGTGGTCGAGGTCGGAGAAGAGCCGGTGCTGGGTCCGCTCCGCCTGCTCGGCGAAGGTCCCGGCCGCCCGCCGGTCCACTTCGTGCAGCAGCAGCGAGGTGAAGTCGCCGACGACCCTCTCGACGTCGGGGTGGATCGGCGGGCGGTCGAACAACGTGAGCGTGAGGGCGAAGTGCTCGCTCCCCGACCACGCCGCCAGCGTCTCGGCGTAAGCGGTCAGCAGGACGGCGGCGGGGGTCAGCCTGCGCCGGGCCGCCTCCCGCGTGAACTCCGTCCACTGCCCGGCCGTCAGCCGCGCGGTGCGGCGGACGAACCGCGGAGCACCGTCGGGCACGGTGACGGGCAGCGGTGCGGGGCCGGGCAGCGTGTCCAGCCGGGCCCGCCAGTAACCGGCGGCGCGCCGCCAGTCGTCGCCTGCGCGGGCCCGTTCCAGGGCGCGCACGCAGGCGGCGAAGTCGATGCCCGGCTCGGGCAGCGGGGTGCCCGGGTGCTGGTAGAAGTGGCGGACCTCCCGATCGATGATCCAATAGCTGCCGGCGTCGCAGACCAGCACGTCCACGCCGATGAACAGCCGTACCCGTCCCTCCGGCAGCAGGGCGGCCTGGATCTGCACCAGCGGCCAGCGATCGGCCGGCCCCGGATCACGGGAGATCCGTTCACGCAGCCGCGCCAACCGCTCGGCCGCGGCCGTCGCGCCGGCTTCCCTCAGGTCGTGCACCCGGATCCGGTACGGAGGCACGTGGTCGAGGACCTTCAGCCGCCCCTGGCGGGTGACGATCGCGCGCAGCATCGCGTGCCTGGCGATTACCTTTCGCCAGGCGCGCTCGTACCGGGCAAGGTCCAGATCCGGACAGTCGTACTCCAGGTAGAACTGGCAGGCTATGTCGCCCAGCGCGTAGCCGCCCTCGCGGCCCACCCAGTAGGCGTGCTGGACGCGGGTCATGGGGAAGGTGCCGTCCGTGTCCTCCTCGCGTGCCGTTGTGACCTCGGGCTCGGCGGGCTGGACCGGCTCGCGGACGGTCAGCAGCCTGGCGAGCGCGCCGACCGTGGGGTTGGCGATCAGGTCCCGCAGCCGCAGCCGCACCCCGTGCGATTCCCGCAGCAGGGCGAGAATCCGGGTGGCCAGCAGGGAGTGCCCGCCGAGGGCGAAGAAGTCGGCGTCGGCCGAGGTCACCGGCACGCCCAGCAGCTCCGTCCACAGCTCGGCCACCGTCCGCTCGGCGGGGGTGAGCGTGCTCTCCTGCCCGGGGCCGGCGCCCTGCCGAGGTGGCGGGGTGTAGGCGGCCTGGGCGGCGCGTTCGCTCAGGCCGGTGGTGGAGACCGCGACCACGGGCGGGCGGGTGCGGCGGCGGGTCACGATCCGGTCCAGCGCCGCCATCCCGGTCCGGGCCCCGAGCGCGAACGCCAGCCGCACCGTCCGCTCCGTCCCGGCGGGGCCGACCTTCCAGGCGTCCCACACCACGCTGACCCATCGGGTCGCACCGGTGCCGGTCTCGGCTTCGGCCAGGGCGTCCAGGTAGCGGTTGGCCGCACAGTACGGTCCCATGCCGATGCCGCCGACGAGGGTGCCCGCCGAGGACATCAGCACCACGTCGCGGGGCCTGCGCTCGGCCGCGATCCGCTCGACCGCCTCGCGTAGCGCGAGCGCTCCGGCGATCTTGGCGTGCACGTGCTCCGTGACCTGGCCGGGGCCGGCCGCGCGCAGCGGGCGCAGGTCGGCGGTCGCCACCACGCCGGCCGGGTGCACGACCAGGTCGATCGGCCCTCCGGCCGACAGCTCCCCGAGCAGCGCGGCCGTGCCCTCGGTGTCGGCGGCGTCCAGCCGCCGGACGTCGACGGGCAGTCCTTCCTCGGCCAGCACGCGCAGGGACGAAGCGCGGCTTCGGGCGGCGGGATCGGCGTCGTCGGGGGAGGGCCGCCCGCTCCGGGAGGTCACCACCACGCGCATCCCCTTACGGGCCAGATGAGCGGCGGTGGTGAGTCCGACGTCGCCGAGCCCTCCGATGATGAGCGCCGTGCCGCCCGCGGAGGCGTCCGGGGCCGGTACGGGCCGCCAGGGGCTGATCGCCCGCAGCCAGCGTGCGCCGCCGCGCAGGGCCGGCTCGGCTCCCGAGTGCTCGGTGACGAGGAGGTCGGCGAGTTCGGCGGGCACCGCCTCGGCCAGGTCGGTGTGCTCGTCCACGTCCAGCACGCGCCAGCGCACACCCGGCTGCTCCTGGGCGATGACCCTGGGCAGGGCGTGCAGCGCCGCGGTGGCGGGATCGGGTCGGTCGGCGCCGCTGACCCGCTGCGCTCCCCGGGTGACCTGCAGGAGCACCCGGGCTGACCGCTCTCCGGTGAAGAACCTCTCGGCCAGCCGGGCGTGCGTCAGCACACCGTCGGTCACCGCCTCGGGATCGGCGCGGTGCGTGGCCCGCCGGCCGGCCAGCACCACCACGCCCGTCCACTCGGTGCCGGGACACTCGTCCGCGCGTGCCGCGGGGATCGCCTGAGCACCGGCCGTGGACAGCGCCTCGACCACGGCGGTGACCTCGGCCTCGTCGTCGCCGGCCACCGCCCACCGGCCGTCCGGCGCGGCCGCCGGATCGAGGGGGGCGACCTGCGTCCAGACCGGGATCTGCAGCGGCTCGTCCTCGTCCGGCTCCTGCGCCGCGGTGACGGATCGGGCGGGCCGCTCGGGAGGATCGATCCACAGCCGCCGCCGCAGGAACGCCTGCCCCGGCAGCGCGACCCGCCGGCGCCGGTGGTGCATCGCCGCGAAGTCGGGCTCCACGCCGTGCGTCCACAGCCGGCCGGCCGTTTCGCGAAGGGCCGCCAGATCGCTGTCGTCCCGGTCGGTCGCCAGAGTGGTCAGCGCCGCCCGCAGCCGTGGCAGGCGGTGGGCCCGGGTCAGGGCCGCCAGCGCCCCGCCGGGCCCGACGTGAAGGAGCACGACCGGCGGCCCTGCGGCCGGGTCCACGGCTGTGCGCAGTGCCTGGGAGAACCGCACCGGCTCACGGAGCTGCCGCACCCAGTGGCCTGCCGTGCACAGCTCCGTGGAGACCGCTTCCCCTGTCAGCGTGCTGACCACCGGCACCGCCGGTGTGGCGGCGACCAGCCCCGTCGCGGCCGCCTCCAGCCGGGGCAGAGCCGGTTCGACGAGCCGCGAGTGCGCCGCCCCGTCGAACCGTAGCCGAGCCGGCTCGTGTCCGGCGTCCCTCAGCGTCTTCTCCAGCGCCGCCACGGCCGGCTCCGGGCCGGAGACCACGCACGCGCCGGGGGCGTTCAGCGCCGCCAGGTCGATGTCCGGATGGCGGCGCAGCAGGTCGCGGGCCTCGTCCTCGCCGAGCGGCACGGAGAGCATGGCACCGTCGCCGGCGGCTTCGGCCATGGCCAGGGAACGGACGGCGACGAGCCGTACCGCGTCCGGCAACGGCAGCGCTCCGGCGACCACGGCCGCGGTGTACTCGCCGAGGCTGTGCCCGAGGACCACGTCGGGGCGTACCCCCCAGGTCTCCAGCAGCCGGGCCGTCGCCAGGCTGACCGCGAACAGAGCCGGCAACCCCGGCACCGGCCCGCGTACGTCGTCCTCCGCGCCGCGGATGACCCCGCGGATGTCACGGCCCAGGTGGGCGGAGAACAGCTCGGCGCACTCGTCCACGCACGCGGCGAACGCCGGCTCGGCGTCGTACAGGGTGGCGCCCATGCCGGCACGGGCGCTGCCGCCACCGGGAAAGGCGAACACGAGCCGCGGCGGCACGTCGGGCACGGCGACCGGCGCCGCATCGCGCAGCGCAGCCGCGAGGCTCCCGTCCTCGGCGACCACGCTGACCCGATGACGCTGGTGGCGACGGCCCTGCTGCAGCGTGTACGCCAGGTCCGCCGGCGGCAGGGCGGGCGTGCTCTGCGCCCAGGCGGCCAGATCGGCGACCGTCTGCTCCAGTGCCTCGGGGGTGTGCGCCGACAGCACCACGGGGTGCGGCCGGTGGTCGGCGGGCGGCTGGGGCCGCTCGGGCGCGGGCCCGACGACGACGTGGGCGTTGGTGCCGCCGATGCCGAACGAGCTGACCCCGGCCAGCTCGGGACCGTCCCACCGGCGCGTACGGCTCACCACCTCGAACGGCGACCCCGCCAGGCCGAGCAGCTCGTTGACGGGCTCCGCATGCAGCGAGGCGGGCAGCACGCCATGCCGGATCGCCAGCACCGTCTTGATGAACGACGCGATCCCGGCCGCGGAGTTGGCGTGCCCGAGATTGCTCTTGACCGAGCCCAGCCCGCACCAGGCGGGGCCGGCGTCGCCGAACACCTGGCGCAGCGCGGCGACCTCGATCGGATCGCCCAGCCGGGTGCCGGTGCCGTGTGCCTCGACGTAGCCGATCTGACGGGGGTCGACGCGGGCGACCCCCAGGGCCTCGGCGACGGCGCGGGCCTGGCCGCGTACCGAGGGGGCGGTCAGCCCCGTCTTGTCCGCTCCGTCGTTGTTGACGGCCGATCCGTGCACCACCGCGAGCACCGGGTCGCCGTCGTCCAGCGCGTCACGCAGCCGCCGCAGCACGACCGCGCCCACGCCCTGGCTGTAGACGATGCCGGTGCCCTCAGCGGAGAACGGGCGCACCTTGCCGTCCTCGGAGTAGATGCCGTCGGGAGTGGCCAGGTATCCCCGGCCCTGCGGGACGATCAGGGAGACGCCGCCCGCCAGCGCCGTGTCACACTCACCCGACAGCAGAGCCTGCACGGCGAAGTGCACCGCGACCAGCGACGTCGAGCAGGCGGTGTTGACCGAGACCGCCGGGCCGGTCAGGTCCAGCCGGTAGGCGACCTGCGCGGGCAGGTAGTCGGTCTGCGTGGAGATGGCCGTCTGCAGGCTGCCGCCCGGATCCTCGCCGCCGCCGGTGGGGTCCCAGCGTCCGTACAGGTTGGCCGCCAGGTAAGCGCTCTGCGCCGCCCCGGCGAAGACCCCCACCGCTCCGGCGCCGCGGCCGCCCCCGTGCCCGGCCTGCTCGAGCGCCCGCCAGCAGATCTCCAGGAACAGCCGCTGCTGCGGGTCCATCAGCGCGGCCTCGCCGTCGGTGAGACCGAACGGCTCGGGATCGAACAGGTCCTGGCCCTCGATCAGCCCGGCCACCGGCACGTACGCGGGGTCGCGGCGCAGCCTGCCGGGCACCCCGCGCGCGGCCAGCTCGTCGTCGGTGAGCCACGTCAGACCTTCACGCTCTTCGACCAGCAGCCGCCACAGTGCGTCCGCGTCGGGCGCGCCGGGGAAACGACAGGCCAGACCGGTCACGGCGACCAGGTCGTCATGGGCGTTCATCGGGTGCCCTCCTCGGCCTTGAGCCGGGCCAGCCGCCTGGCCTGGGCCCGCCGCGTGGCGTCGCCGTTCCCGGCCGGCGACGGAGGCGGGACCGCCGCGCGGCGTTCGGTGATGTGCAGCGCGAGCGCCCGGACCGTGGGGTGGTCGAACAGGTCCACGACGGTCAGGCGCGGGTCGAGCAGCTCGGTCAGCCGCACGTGGGCGCGGACCAGCGTCAGCGACGTGGCCCCGAGCCGGAAGAAGGGCACGCTCGGATCGACGTCCGCGCCGTCGAGCAGCTCGCTCAGCACCCGGCTCACCACCTGCTCCACCTCGGCGTCCGGCCGCACCGCCGCCGGCCTGCCGGGCGGCGCCGCGAGCCTGGTTCCGGCGTCCGGCACCGGCGTGCCGGACGGGGGCGCGGCCCCCGCCTGCGGTCCTGCCGGATGGGGTCGGCCGGGGGGCGTGCCGGGGCCCTCCGTGTCCGGCGTGCCGAGCAGGACCGGCAGCTCGATCAGCGTGCCGTCGGCGGCCAGCCGCTCGCCGAGCGTCAGGCCGCCGGGCGCCGCCGTGCGCAGGCGTTCCGCCCAGCCTCCGGCCGCGGCCATGGCGCGCGCCGGGGACAGCGTTCCGGCGGCGATCCGCACGGTGATCTCCAAGCCGTCCTCGACCGCCTCCCGGATCAGCGCGACGAAATCCGGCTCATGAGCCGCCGGTGCGGGCGCGGGCGGAGCGGCCGCCTGGCGCCGGTAAGGGTTCGGCAGCGTCTTGTAGTCGATCTTGCCGTTGTCGGTGAGGGGGAACTCGTCCACCAGCACGAACCGGCTGGGCACCATGGAGTCGGGCAGGCGCTCCCGCAGGCGGGCGGCGATCTCCTCGTCGGCGGGCGGCCGTGCGGGATCGGCCGCGGCCACGTACGCCACCAGCCGTGGCCGGTCGTCCGGGCCGCGCACCGACAGCGCCACCGCGTGCTGAACGCCCTGGACGCGGCGCAGCACCGACTCCACCTCGCCCAGCTCGATCCGATGCCCGCGGATCTTGACCTGCCGGTCCATCCGGCCCAGGAACTCGATGGTGCCGTCGAAGCGCCAGCGTCCCAGGTCACCCGTGCGGTACAGGCGCCGGCGCAGGACCGCGTCGGTGATGAAGCGCTCGTCGGTCTGCCGCGGGTCACCGACGTAGCCGCGCGCCAGCCCGTCCCCGCCGATGTGCAGCTCACCGGCTCGTCCCACCGAGCACGGGCGCCCTTGGTCGTCCAGGATGTGGAAACTCTGGCCGGGCAGCGCGCGGCCGTACGGGATGCTTGCCCAGGACGGAGACACCTCGCCGATCGGGTGGCAGATCGACCAGATCGACGCCTCCGTGGCACCGCCCAGGCTGATCACCTGGGCGTCCGGCGCCAGGGCGCGGATGCGGTCGGGCAGCGTGACCGGGATCCAGTCACCGGACAGCAGGACCAGCCGGAGCGACGCGAGCGCCCGCCGGGCCCGGTCCGGGTCGATCTCGGCGTACTCGACCAGCATCTCCATCAGCGCCGGGGCGGTGTTCCACACCGTCACCCGATGGCGTTCCATGAGGTCTAGCCAGTGGCCGGGGTCGCGCCCGCGGGCGGCGTCCGGCAGGACGAGCGCGGCGCCCGCGCCCATCATGCCGAAGAAATCGTGGACGGACAGGTCGAAGCTGAAGGCCGACAGCGCCAGCACGCGGTCCTCGGGGCCGACGGGGAACCTCTCGCTCATCGCGTCGATCGTCGTGCGCGCGGCCCTGTGCTGGATGCCCACGCCCTTGGGCCGCCCGGTCGAACCGGACGTGAAGATCACGTAAGCGAGGTCGTCCGGGCTCGGCCGGCGGACCGGTGCCGACGGCTCCTCCTTCTCCAGGTCGGGCAGCCGGTGCACGCTCACCGTGCCGGGCCAGGAGGCAGGCCCGCCATCCGGGGGCACCAGCGCGTGGCGGATGCCGGCCTGCTCGCAGACGGAGGCGATCCGCTCCTGCGGCCAGGCCGGTTCGACCGGCACGTATCCCGCGCCGCTCGCGCAGACACCGAGCAGGGCGGTCACCTGGTCGACGCTCTGGGGGAAGGCGACCGCGACGAGATCGCCGGGGCCGACGCCCAGGGAGGCAAGGACGGCGCCGATGCGTTCCGCCCGCCCGGCCAGCTCCCCATGGGTGAGGCCGCCGCCCGCGGCGAGCAGCGCATGCCGGTCGGGCATGGCGCCGGCCACGGCGCGCAGGGGATCGGTCAGGAGGGGACCCACGTCCGAGCGGCCGTTCAGCGGCTCGTCGGCCAGGAACGACGGGTCCCAGCCGAGGGCGGCGTCGTGCCAGGCGCCGGGCTCGGCGGCCAGCCGGCGCAGCAGCCGGTGGTGCGCGTCGCGCATGCCTTCGACGAACCCGTCGGCGAACAGCCCCTCGACCGCGTCCCAGCAGATGCGCAGCCTTCCGTCCTCGTCGTGGACGATGTGGTCCAGAGCCACCTGAGGAGTTTGGGAGACACCGAAGACCTCCTCGCCCAGCCAGCTCGCCGGCGAGTCCTCCGGCGCCAGGCCGATGCCGCTGGTGAAGACCACTGGATGGTCGGGGGTGAGCCGGGCCGGCGTCGCGGCCGCACGCATCACCTCGACGGCCGAGACGGCACGGTGCTCCAGGTCGGTCCAGAAACGCCGGTTGACCTGAGCCGCGAAGTCCTCGAACCCCTTCCAGCGCCGCAGGTCCGCCCGCGGGAGCTCGACGAGGACCGTGGTGGTGAAGTCGCCGACGACGTGTGCCAGCTCGGGGTCGTCGGGGCGGTCGAACAGCGTGGTGTTCAGGCAGAATGCCTCGTCGGCGCCCCAACGGGCCAGCACCAGCCCGAACGCGGCGAGCAGCACCCCGGTGGGGCTCAGCCCGCGCCGTGCCGCCTGCTCCTTCAGCGCCTGCCATTCACCGCTGTCCAGCTCGGCGTACGTGCGATGGAACCGGTGAGCGTGCACGTGCGCCAGGTCCTTCGCCCACGGCAGGCGCGGGCCGGGTGGCAGCGACGCGGCCCGGTCCCTCCAATACATTAGGTCGCGTTCCCGTCGTCGCGCCTCACCGGGATCGGCCTGCCGGTGGCGGACGACCTCGGCGAAGGCCGTCGGTATGGAGGGCAGTTCGGTGCCGGGATCGGCGACGAGCCGTCCCCATTCGGACATGATCTGCATCCACCCGCTCATGTCCAAGGCGAGGATGTCGGTACCGAAGAAGATCCGGGTGCGGCCGTGGGGCAGGAAGGCCGCCCGGACGTCGAACAGGGGCCACCGGTCGGCGGGGCGCAGCTGGTGGGAACATTCGTGGCGCAGCCGGCGCACGCGCTCGCGCACCTCGTCCGGCCCTGCCCCGCGCAGGTCCTCCACGGCGATCTCGTACGGGCCCGCGTCCGGCAGGATGTGCTGACGGCCCTGCCGGTCGACGATCATCCGCAACATGGGATGGCGTCGCACCAGCCGGTTCCATGCCCGCGTCAGGTTCGCCAGGTCGGCCTCGGGATCGCCGGTCTCGCGGTCGTACTCCCGGTAGTAGTAGGTGGCGACGCCACCCAGCGGGAAGGCCGGATCCCTGCCGATCCAGTAGGCGGTCTGCAAGGGGGTGAGGGGGAAGCCCTCCTCTTCGGTCGTTCCTTCCGGGTCGGCCATGCCGGCCGTGACGGTGCGGACCGTCGCGGCGCCGAGAAAGGCCGTCATCGGCAGGTCGAGGCCGAGATCGCGGAGCCGTCGACGCAGCCGGACGGCTGTGAACGACTCCAATCCCAACGTGGTCAGCGCAGTGTCGGCGGCCACTTCCGCGGCCGGGAGCCCAAGGACCTCTGCGACGAGATCCGTGACGTCCTCAACGGATACGGGGGAGGGGGGCGCTTCCGGCATGGGTCTCCTCCAGATATACGCACGACGGCCAAGAGCAGCACAGTCTCACTCAGATGTGCAGTGATAATCATTATCATGTTCTTTTGTCCGCCTCTAGAGCCTGTGCTCGCTATCGGCCTGTTTGGAGGAGAAATGTCGGCTTCGGGGTGGCTGCGCAGGGTGAGCGACGCCTCCTCGACCGGAGCGCCGTCGCGGCCTCGCGCAGGTGAGCGTCTCGCACCTCCTGCCGCCGAGGGCGCGAGCGCGGCTGGGGCCGCCGTACCTGAGTCAACACATCCTCAACGAGTCCTCCACATGCCCCGCCTTACCGTCGATTCCGCAAGGTCAGACAAGGTGTTCATCCATCTCAGGAGAGGAAGCGATCGTCATGCGGGTTCGTATGACCATGGCCGCACTCGCCGCAGCCGCGGCGGTCTCGCTGGCGCCGGGCGCGGCGGGCATCTCGGCGGCCTCCGCTCGGCCAAGCCCTGCCGTCACGAGCAGCGTCTCCGCCTCCCTCACCGCTGCTTCGACCGCAGCGGCGAAGTGGCACTTCATGGGAGTGTTCGCCGTCAAGCAGGCGTGCCAGGTCGCGGGGCGCTACTACAAGGCCATCGGCTACGCGAAGGACTACAAGTGCAACAAGATCCTGGTGGGGCCGCTCCACCGCCTCTACATCCGGAGGTGAGCCGGCGCGGCGGGCCTCCCGACGGGAGGCCCGCCGGGGATCAAAAAAGCCTCACTGACGGACCATTTCTTTTCCGGACCATGAACCAACCCCCCTGCGGCCGGCCCGTCAAATGCCCGCAAAAACCCGATGCCATTCACTATGGCCATCCGTCAATGCTGTGGCTATCATCAAGCGGTGATGATCGACTCCGCAGGAGGTAGTTGATGGGTCGCATCAAGAAATTCGCCGTTTCGGCGGCCGCCGCGGCCGGGATCGCCGCCGCGACGACTCTCCTTTCGCCGGCTTCTCCCGCTCAGGCGGCGATCTGCAGCACAGACGCGCAGATCGGCACTCCCGGCGGCACCGGCTGGGCGCTGTGCAGCGGCACTGGAGTGACGCAGACGCGGGTCGTGCTCTTCTGCCAGAACAGCAGCGGTGGCTACACCACGCTGTACGGCCCATGGGTCGCCGATTCCGTCAAATCAAACGCTAAATGCAGCAGCACTTCGTGGCCGATCTCGGTCGGATATCAAACGCTTTGATCCGCCACCGGCTCATGGACGCGATAAATAGCGTTAATCGCGTCCATGAGCGCAGCACTGGAATGCGCCGGAAATAGGCCGCACACCCGGTCGGGCGGGTCCGGGCGCGCTCAAATCCATGGATGTACCTGTCCCGGTCCACGGGGGACGGCGGGCCTGTTTCGGCCCACAGGCGCTTCTTGGTCTGCGCTGCTTCGATGGGGCAGGCGTCCCGGACGCCATCGCCGCCGAGGTGTGGCCCGTGGCGGCGTGATCACCACGCTTCTCGCCGTGATCCTCTCTGCAGGCCGTCACCCGCATTCAGCCCGCGCTGACGGACCTCCTGCGGGCGCTCGTCCCCGTACGCCGAGGGCTCCTCCACGGGCCGCCCCCGGCGAAGGCGTACCTGACGCCCCGCCTGGCCGATGGCGCGGGGCCTACTTCGACTCGACGCGTCCGATGGGCGGGATGGCGGCGGCGAGCGCCGCGGTGGCCCGCGTCCACGCCGGGTCCTCGGGGTAGAGCTCGCTGCGCAGGTAGGCCCAGATGAGCGCGCGTACGGCGCTCGGCGTCGAAGATCTCCGGGAGGGTCTTCGGCCCCGGCGCCGCCGTGTAGGCATCGCCGCGCCAGTCCTGCCGGTCGGAGAAGGAGGCGTTCCAGTCCTTCTCGCCGACGACGACGAGCACCTTGGGCGTCATGCCGGTGAAGTCGGTGCCGGTGAGGGCGGCGTGAGGCTGCGCCGCCGGGCCGTTCATGTCCTCGTCGCGGCCGGGGCGGCGATCATGGCGCGGGCGCCGAAGCGGTCGTCGACGGGGCGTGACGAGCATCCGAACGAAAAGTCCCGTCTTGAGTGATGGTGAGGCGGCCGGCGGCTTCTCTGGTGCTCCGTCGCGGGCGGAGCTGGAGCGGTTCTTCTACCTGGACGACGCGGATCGGGCGCTGATCGCCGAACGGCGTGGGACACACGCCCGCCTCGGCTTCGCCCTCCAGCTGACGACAGCCCGCTACGTCGGGCGCTTTCTGACCGACCCGCTGGACGTGCCGACGAGGTGCTGGTGTGCCTCGGCGAGCAACTCGGGATCGAGGATGTCCCGCACACAGATCGGCTGCGTCCACGGGAATGATGTACGAGTTCGGCCCCGTCATAGGCGTGGTGCCGTGAAATGAGGATGAGTGTCCCTTCCGCATGAGGACGGCTGACAGGGCCCGCGCTGACCTCTGGCACGGCACCTTGGTCGGGACGGTTTCCAGTGGAGTCGTTCGGGTCTTCGTGTCGTCGAACGGTGTCATCGGCCTGCTGGGGGATACACGGTGTCGATGAGGTCGGTCAGGAACGCGTCGAGGTCGTCGAGGCCGTACGCCGTGAGCGTTTCGGGCGGTTGGGTGAGCAGGTACGTCAGCGCGCTGTTCACGCACATTGTGACCATGGCGGCGCTTCGCCGGGTCGCGGGCAGGTCGGCCGCTTTGTGCGCTTCCAGGTGCAGTGCCAGGTCGGCGCGGGTGAGCTCAGCCATCGTCTCCTGCAGGCGCGGCCGACGCGCGGCCTCGGCATGCAGCTCGATGTAGGCCAGGACTCTGGACCTGTTGGCCGTGAGGGCACGGTCGAGCAGCTCGCGTAGCAGCGCGACCAGGTGCCTGCGCCCTTGGATGCTGGCGGCTTTCATCACCTGAAGATCGGCCCAGTAGCGCTCGACGCAGCGCTCGGCCGCCCCCTGCAGGAGGGCGTCGCGGTTGGCGAAGTAGTTCTTGGCCGTGCCCTCGGGCAGCCCGGCCTCGTGGTCGACTGCTCGATGGGTCAGCCCTCTGCCGCCCTGACGGGCCAGCACCTCAATCGCGGCGTCACGCAGCAAGTCACGCCGATCCCGGTTCTCCGCCATGGCCCTCATCATCGCAGCTTGTCCGTTCACCACATTAGTGGTACCACAGATGTGGTACTCGATGAAAGGAAGAGCGATGAACGGAACCGCCGCGATCGTCGGAGCCGGAATCGGCGGACTGGCGACCGCCATAGGACTGCGCAGGATCGGCTGGGAGGTGACCGTGCTCGAACGCTGGCCGGAGATCAATCCTGAAGGCACGGCGCTCGGCATACGTCCCGACGCTCAGGCCGCCCTCGCCCAGCTCGGCCTGCGCGAGGAGTTGCTCCGCCGTACCGTCCCCTATCGCCGGGCCGTCATCCGTACGCCGCAGGGCGAGCGGATCGCGGACCTCCCGTTGAAACGCATCGAGCGCAAGGGCGGCGCTGCCGTGCTCATGCTGTCCAGGACCTCGCTGATGAAGATGCTGGTCGACGCGTTGGGGGACACGGCGATCAAGACCGGCATGAAGATCACCGATCCGGAAGCCCTGCGTGGGCGATATGACCTGGTGGTGGGAGCGGACGGGCTGCGCAGCACAGTGCGTGAGGTCTATTTCGGTGCCACGGTGCGGCCACGTTACGCCGGGATCGTGGCCTGGCGGGGCGTCGCGCGGTTCAACCCGCCGTCGTACGGCGAGACCTGGGGGGCCGGACAGGTGTTCGGCATCACGCCCCAGGAGCCGGGGGTGACCAATTGGTACGCCGCGGTGGCGACACCGGAAGGCCATCGGGAGACCCTCGACGAGCTGCGCGCCCGCTTCGCCGGCTGGCACGACCCGATCCCGCGCCTGCTGGCCGAGGCCGATGAGGAGGCCGTGCTGCGGCATGAGATCTACGATCTGTCCCCGCGCCTGAGGTCCCTGATCGCCGGCAACGTGGCGCTGGTGGGTGATGCCGCCCACGCCATGACCCCCTCCCTCGGGCAAGGCGCGTGCCAGGCGCTGCTGGACGCGGCCGCCCTCACCATGTGCCTGGAGACCGCCGGCGACGTGGGATCGGCATTGCGTGCGTACGACGCCCGGCGCAGACGGCCCGCTCAACGTGTCGTGGCCATGTCCCGCCAGATGACGAGGTTGGCCGGCCACCACCGGGAAGGCCCCCGCAACATCCTCATGCGCCTGCTGCCCGCCTGACTCGCCTTCACCGATGGCCGGGCGAGGGTGGTGAGCAGTACGGAGACGTTCGCCGTGAGCAGGACGACCGCCGTGGCCGCGGCGGGCCAGGACGATGGTGGTGCGGCGGCTTCCTGCCCGGTCATATGTGCGCCGTAGAAGATGGTGGCGTTCCATGCACGGGTCGCCGCAGGCCGCCGTGTGACATCCGACACGTAAGTCATGCAGAGACTGCTCCCTCAACTTCTCGCGTCCGGGGCGGATGAGCAGTCAAGCCGAGGCCGTGCGCGACTTTCCAGAGTCGGGTACAGCGAAAGCCCGGAGATCAGCAGGCGCTGGCGGCCATAGCGGTCGGATAGGTCGCCTGCGGTCAGCAGCAGGCCGGCGTAGGCGAGGGTGTAGGCGCTGATGATCCATTGGATGTCGGCGGGGGTGGCGTGGAGCGCGCTCATCAGCGCGGGGACGGCCAGGTTGAGGATGGTGTTGTCGATGACCAGGACGAGCAGGCTCAAGCAGAGCGCTACGAGGATCCACCAGCGGCGCGGGTGCGCGGTGCCCGGGACGTGCATGAGGCTCTCCACACGTAGGGGGCGGGCCGAGGGTTGGTGCCGGTACAGCCGGTGCTGTGGTGCGCCGGCCGTACCGGGTCACCGGCTTTCGCTCTGGTGCTGTTCGTAGAGCAGGCCGTAACGGTCGATCCGCCACAGCTGGGCGAGCACGAGCAGTACGGTGCCCAGCACGACCGGCCAGATCTCCAGGGCGATCAGTCCCCAGGCGATGAAGGCGAAGCCGATCAGGCCGGCCACGATGAGCAGCCGTAGCACCACGCGATGTGCCGCCGGAGCCTTGCCGTCGACGTGGAGTTGCTCACCGTAGATGCCGCGCGCCGCCCAGTTGGTCGGCTCGACCGCCGCAAACAGATGGACGTTCAGCCAGAGCCAGATGACGACGAGGGCAACACCGGCCAGTGACCACCAGCCGATCCACTCACGGCTCCAAACGGCCAGTTCGAAGGCGGGAATAGCGGCGAACCGGGTCCAGACGCTCCATGGATTGGCGTGTTTCTTCCATGCCTGGGCGGTCATGCCGTGCGCGCCTGCGACTACGTTCTTGGGCTTCACTGCTGGCTCTCCTAGGGCGTCAGGGAGGTCGCCATGGCGCGATCTCCGCGCCTCAGAGAGTATAGAACTTTCAGATATCTGTAAATTCTCTGAGAACTTGGAGTGATTGATAGAATTCAGGCATGGACACCGACCAGCGGCTGCGCGAGGCCGCCGAGAAGCTGGCGCTGACCCTGGCGCAGGGCGGCATGCAGAAGACCACCGCGCGGGTGATGACCGCCCTGCTCTACACCCGGCAAGAGTCGATGACCGCCGCCGACTTGTGCGAGCAGTTGTCCATCAGCTCGGGTGCGGTGTCCACCGCGGTCAAGCAGCTGATCCCGCTCGGCCTGATCGAACGGGTGCCGGCCCCCGGCAGCCGCCGCGACCACTATCGTTTCCGCCAGGGGGCTTGGGCCAGCTTGATGTCACAGCAGAACGCGATGCTGGCCACCATGAGGGATGCCGCCCAGGAAGGCCTGGACGCGGCGGGCGACGACGGCATCGCCGGCCGGCGCCTTCACGAGATGAAGGACTTCTATGCCTACATGACCGAGCAGCTGATCCCGCTCATCGACAGCTGGCGCGAACGCTATGCCGCCCAGCATGCCCACGCTTCCCGGTAGCGGCTGTCAACGGCCTGACGACGCCCGGTTGGGGCTCATGACAGGCTGGTGAACGCGCACCTGCTGTTTCGAGTGTCGGATGCACCCCTGCCTGCTCATGCGGGCCGCTGCCGAACGCTGCCGTCCGTCCCTTGGCCGAACCGTTCTCGTCGAGAAGGAGGGCAGGGCCGGCCAGGATGGGCCGGTGGTGTGGACCTGGCTCCTGGCGGCCCCCTTCAAGAGTGAAGAGGTAGACGTCACGGCTCGCTTGCGCCGCTCCGAACAGGGAGGATCAATCGGATACGGCGTATCGGCCCAGGTCTTCGCGCGCCGGGGTTCGGGGGAGGCCGCGCTGCGGGGCTGGGGCGAGAGCAGCCGAGTAGATCTCCGCACGGCGGATCAGAGTCGGTGGAGGACCTCGTCGAGCGCACGGGCCAGCTCTTCCTCATCGTGGGCATCGCTGCGCCAGGCCACGAAGCCGTCCGGCCTGACCAGCGCAGCACCCTCAGGGCCGATGCCGTGGGCGCGGGCCACCTCCTCCTCCACCACCTGCACGTCGGCGTCCGGGCTCCGCCACGCGGGGGAGGGGGTGAGCAGGACGAAGGCGGAGCCGTACAGGTCGAGGGTGGAACGGCCGCCGGCGAGCGGAACGTGCGGCGCGCGGGTGCCGGGCGTGCCGTCGAGCAGTCGCGGTTGCACGGGCTCGCCGGGCCGCTCCCCGTCCACGGGGTAGCGATATCCCATGGAGACCGCTCCGTAGTCGATGACCTGGGGCCCGCGGCCCGGCCCCATGCGGGCGCCGAACCTGGCCAGCGCCTGCCCCATGGTCAGTTCCCCGACCGGCCGCCGCTCGGCCTGGTACGTGTCCAGCAGCCCCGCCCCGGCCCGGCCGGTGATCACCCAGGCGAGCTTCCATGCGAGGTTGTGGGCGTCCTGGATGCCGGCGTTCGCGCCGAGCCCGCCCGTGGGCGGCCACACGTGCGCCGCGTCCCCGGCCAGGAAGACCCGGCCGCGCCGGTAGCTCCTGGCCAGGTGGGCGCCGATGGGGAAGGCGAGCACCGTCAGGTCGGTGCCGGGAATCTGGGGGTGCAGTCGCACCTCGGCGTCCGGCAGCCCGGCGGCCTCGCGGACCATGGCGGCCACCCGCTCGTCGTCGTAGTCCTCGGCCGCGCCGTCCAGGCCGGTGCCGAAGACCCAGCGCCTGCCCTCGGTGTCGTGGGCCATGAGCATCGTGTACGGGCGGGGCCGCTGCAGGTAGGCGATGCTGAGGGTGCGGCCGCGCAGAGCCGGGTTAAGGTCGGCCTCGACGATCGCGGTCAGCGTGGTGAACATCGGGCCGGGCCCGTCCACCTCGATGCCCAGCCGATGGCGTACGGGGCTGTGAAAGCCGTCGGCGGCCACCAGGTATCCGGCCCGCACGCTCTCGCGCACCCCGCTCGTCCGGTCCAGGAGGGTGGCCGTCACACCCTCGCCGTCCTGCTCGAACGCGACCAGCTCGGTGCCGAAGCGCAGGTCGGCGCCCAGCTTGCGGGCCTGGTCCCGGACGATGACCTCCAGCCGGTCCTGGTCGATCGGGCCGAAGCCGCACGGGCTCGACCCGGACCCGTCGTCCTCGTCCGGCTCCTCGGGGGAGGCGTGCTCGCCGGCGAGGGTGTCGGCCACGACCGGGGTCCAGGTGAATCCGCCGCCGACGTAGGCCGCGTCCCTGATCGCCTGCTCCAGCCCGGCCTGCCGGTAGAGCTCCATCGTGCGCGGGGTCAGGCCGCGGGCGCGGGGATGGGTCAGCAGGTCCGGGTGACGCTCGACCAGCGTGCAGCGGACGCCGTGCCAGGACAGGAACAGCGCGGTGGTGAGGCCGGTGATGCCGCCGCCGACGATCAGGACGGGGACGTTCCGCTCGCTCATGATGATCAGTTCCTTTCGTGCCGTCCGTGACGGGCCGGTGGGTCCGTCACGGACCGGGGCCGTATCCGTCGCGCAGCCGCTCGCCGCGCCCGGTCATCCGTAGGGGCGAGCCGGGCGGGGTGGTGCGGAACGCGGTGGCGATTCGTATGCCGGTAGCCTGTCCCGGGCCGCCGGCCGGCCACATCCGGCACATGCCTTATCCGAGTCCTTAGTATCGGCAGGCGGGCACTCAGGCCCCGTCGAACAGGCGGAGCCGATGCGCGGTCGCGGCGGCCTCGCCCCGGCCGGCGACGCCGAGCTTGATCAGGATGCTGGACACGTGCACGCTCACCGTCTTCGCGCTGATGAAGAGCTGCTCACCGATCTGCCGGTTGGTACGCCCGGCCGCGACCAGCCGCAGCACCTCCGTCTCCCGGTCGGTCAGTCCCAGCCGTTCGAGGGCGCCGTCGGTGGCGGCATCGTCCGGCCCGAGGGGCAAGTGGGCGTTGCGCGCCAGCACCCGTACCTCTTCCAGCAGCGGCGCGGCCCCCAACCGCTCGGCCACCTCGGCGGTCGCCCGCAGCCGGGCCGCCGCGCCCTCCCGGTCTCCGGCGGCCAGCAGCCGCTCACCCGCGCGCAGCCCGGCGCAGGCGGTCTCGAAGGGCCGCCCCAGGCGCTCCCATCCCGCCGCCACCTCGGCCCACTGCTCCACGGCCGCGGCTTTCGAGGGCGGAGCCCGGACGAGTTCGGCGGTCACGTGGGCCGCGTACTGCGCGTGCAGGGGGGTGTCCGCGGGGAGGCGGGTCCGCGCCGCGCGGAGCTCGCCGGTCAGGCGCGACTGCCAGGACGGTGTGGCCACCGGCCGCAGCAGGGCGGCGATGTTCGCGGCGGTGAGCAGCAGGGGCCAGGCCGCGGGCGTACCGGCCGCGGCCAGGGCGCCGGCGAGCAGCTCGCAGGCGTGGTCCGGACGGTCGTCGCGCACGGCCAGCGTGGCCGCCACCGCCACGGCCTGGGCATAGGGTGCCTCGGGTGGCCCGCCCAGCAGCGCGCCGGCCGCGGCGGACTCGGCGCGGGCGGTGCTCCACTGGCCGCGGGACAGGGCCGTACTCGCCAGGAGCAGGTGCAGCCCGACGCCGGGCGCCCCCTGCGGGTCGCGTTCCAGCGCCGATCGTGCCACCGCCTCCGCCTCGTCCCACCGGCCGGTGGCGGCCAGCGCTGTGGCCAGGCTGCTCGCCAGCAGGGCGCCCAGCGTGCGTTCGAGCCCTGCCTGGCGGGCGGCGGCCATCCCCTCACGGGCGGCCTCGCACGCCGCCGTGTGACGGCCGACCGCGTTGCGGCTCTCCGCGATGTTGAGGCAGGCGCGGGCGACGCCCACGAGATCGTCCTGGCCCCGGGCCAGCTCGCGGCCCTGCGCCAGGACACGCAGCGCCTCGTCGTGGTCGCCGGCGACGTTGAGCGCCCAGCCCAGGGTGGTACGGGCGTTGCCCTCCAGCGCGGCGTCGCCGTGGGCGGCGGCGAGCCGCGCGGCCTCGGCGGCGGCGTCCTGGCCCTGCCCGGCGGCTCCGCGCAGGGTGAGCACGACCGCGGTCAGGTTGCGGACCCGTGCCCGGTCGAGGCCGGATAGCTGCGGCAGCAGCGCGTGCGCCTCGTCCACGGAGGTCACCGCGCCGTCGCGGTTCAGGTCGTGCATGACCATGCCGCGCTGGGCCAGCAGCAGCGCCACGCGCGCGGGCTCGCGTACCCGGTCGGCCTCCGCGAGCGCCCGGTCGATCAGGTCGAGAGCCTGGAGCGGCTCGCCGGCCCATACGGCGGCCGTGGCGGCCGTCTCGAACAGGGCGAGCCGGCCGGCGGCCGGGCGCTCCGCCTCGGGCACCCGGTGCCACAGCTCCAGGGCGCGTTCCAGCAACTGCGCCTGCTCGGCGTGGGCGGAGAGCCGCTCGGCGACCTCCGCCGCGCGCAGCGAGGCCGCCAGCGCCTCCGCGGGCGCGCCCGCGCCGTTCCAATGGAACGCGAGCTCGGCGGCGTGCCGGTCCGGCGGGACGAGCCCGGGGTCGGCGCGCAGCGCCTCGGCGTACGCGCGGTGCAGGCCGACCCGCTCGGCGGGAAGCAGCTCGTCCACGACCGCCTCCAGGACCAGCCCGTGCTGGAAGGCGTAGCCATCCCCGTCGGCGGTCAGCACCCGGGCCTCCGTGGCCGCCCGCAACGCTTCCAGCAGCGCGCCCGCGTCCAGCCCTGAGGCGGCGGCGAGCAGGCCGTGCGGCACGCTGCGGCCGCCCGCCGCAGCGACCTCCACCAGTTGCCGCACCTGAGGCGGGAGCCCGCGCACCCGGGCGAGGAGCAGATCGCGCAACGACTCCGGCAGGGTCTCCGCGCCTGCGCCAGCGCCTGCCCCAGCGCCGGCCTCAGCGCCGGTCCACGTGACGGTCCGCGCGCCGGCCTCCGCCAGCTCGACGGCGTACAGCGGGTTGCCGCCCGAGCGCCGGTACACCTGGTCGGCGAGCACCTGGTCGGCGAAGGCCGGGTTCGCCGCCGCGACCAGCTCGGCGATCTCGGCCCGCGACAGCGGCTCAAGGCGCGCGTGGCGCACCTGGTCCAGCCTCGCCCATCGCGCCAGGAACGGGCGCACCGGGTGGCGCCGGTCCAGATCCGTTCTGCTGGTGACCACGAGCAGCGTCGAAGCGGGGCGCGCGGGCCGGACCAGCACCTCCAGCAGGTCGCGGGTGGACCGGTCGGCCCATTGCAGGTCGTCGATCAGCAGCGCCGTGGGCCGGGCGCCGCCGAGCCGCCGCAGCAGCGCGGCGAACAGGTCGAACAGCCGGGCCTGCGACTCGGGCGGGCGCTCGCCGGGGTTCAGCTCGGGCAGCAACCGCAGCAGCCCGTCCACGCCCGGCAGCAGTGCCTGCAATTCGCGCGGGCCGGGGTCGTCCACCAGCTGCCTGAGCACGGCGGTGATCGGCGCCAGCGGCAGTCCCTCGACCCCCAGCTCGACGCAGGCGCCTCGCAACACCCGGAACCCGGACCGGCCGAGGTCGGCCTCCAGCCGCTCCAGCAGCCGCGTCTTGCCCATTCCCGGCAGGCCGCTCACCACCACCGCCCGCGGCTCGCCGGCCCGCGCGTCCCGCGCGGCCTTCCCAACGGATTCCAGCGCCGCGTGGCGCCCTACGAACGCTGTCATCGGCCGGAGTCTACTAAGGCCCCTCGAAGCCGAATCTAAGGCATCGGACAGGACATTCCCCCGAAGCGGAACGTATCTGCTCAGCGCGAGGCTCGTTCGGCGTCGATCGTTTCCCGCCGATGAGGAGCCTCTGATGACCGAGCAGACCACCGTGCCCGCGACGGCCGGGTCCGGGCACCCGCGCCGCTGGGCCGCGCTGGCCGTCACGTTACTGGCCGTGTTCATGGACCTGGTGGACATCACCATCGTCGTCGTCGCGGCCCCGGCCATCCAGGCCGACCTGGGGGCCCCCACCGCCGCCGTGCAGTGGATCATGGCCGCGTACGCCCTCGGGCTCGGCCTGCTGCTGATCACCGGTGGGCGGCTCGGCGACATCTTCGGCCGCAAGCGCGTGTTCCTGGCGGGCGTGGCCGGCTTCACCGCCGCCTCCGCCGCCTGCGGGCTGGCGCAGACCATCGGGATGCTGATCGCCGCACGGGCGGTTCAGGGGGCCGCGGCGGCCATGATGGTGCCGCAGGTGCTGGCCACGATCCAGGTGATGTTCCCGAGCGCGGAACGCCCGAAAGCCCTCGGCCTGTACGGCGCCGTGAACGGGCTGGCGGCCGCCGCCGCGCCCATCGCCGGCGGTCTGCTGGTCGGCAACGACGTGTTCGGGCCGGCCTGGCGCTCGGTGTTCTGGGTGAACGTGCCCATCGGCCTGGCCGCGCTGCTCGGCGCCGCCGTGCTGATGCGCGAATCCCGCTCGCCCCGGCCGCCCCGGCTGGATTTGCCTGGGGTCGTCCTGGTGGCGGCGGGCCTGCTGCTGGTGCTCTACCCGCTGATCCAGGGACCGGAGTCGGGCTGGCCGGGCTGGACCTGGCCGATGGTGGCCGCCGCCGTCGCCGTGCTCGCGGTGTTCGCCCGCCTTCAGGCGCGGCGGGAGCGCCGGCGGGGGCAACCGCTGCTGCCGGTCTCGCTGTTCCGGCAGCGCTCCTTCGTGGCCGGGCTGGCCGTGGCGTTCGCCGTGTTCTCCTCGGTCACCGCGCTGTTCCTGGTGCTCACCCTGCAGCTCCAGCAGGGCCACGGCCTGTCCGCGCTGCAGGTCGGGCTGACGTTCCTGGCCTGGCCGCTGGGCCTGGCCGTGACCTCGGGCCTCGCGGTACGGCTCGCCGCGACGGCCGGGCGCCGGCTGGTGGCCTGCGGCGCGGCGGCGCTGGCCGCCGCCATGGTGGCGCTGATCGCCGGGATCGCCGTGGCCGGAGACGCGCTGACCGGCTGGCACCTGGTGCCGGGCCTGCTGGCAGGCGGCGCCGGTTTCGGGCTGGTCGCGCCGATCCTGGTCGACATCGTGCTGTCGGCCGTGCCCCACCAGGACGCCGGCGCCGCCTCCGGCGTCGTCAACACCGTCATCCAGGTGGCCGGCGCCACCGGCATCGCCGCGGTCGGCGCGCTGTACACCACGGCGCTGGCCGCCGGCTGGGACATCGACACCGCCGCGCAGTGGTCGCTCGGCTACGCCGTCGTGGCCTTCGGCCTCGGCCTGTCCCTGACCTGGGCGCTGCCCGCCAGGCCGCGCACGCCCTAGATCCGATCCCTCGTAAGGAAAGCACCGTACCGAAAGGAACCGTCATGACCGCATTCGCCTCCGCCGAAGGTGTCCGGGACGAGCACGTCGCCGTCCCCCTGCCGGACGCCCCCTCGGTCGCGCGGCTGAGCTTCGACAATGGGCTGGAGCGGGTCACCCTGGGCCCGCGGCCCGGCCTCACGGGCCTGCTGGAGGCGCGGTTCGGCACGCCGCTGCCGCTGGTGTGGGCTGCCGACGCCAACGTGCACATCGCCTACCCGGCCGGGGCGCGACTGCTGCGCCGCACCCGCCCGTCCGCCCTCGCCCTCAACCCCGCCGTGCCGTGGGCGCTGGACGTCCACGGCGGTGCCGCGCACTTGGACGCCGACCTCACCGGCCTCGACGTGCGGTCGGTGACGTTCCACTCGGGCGCCGCGCACGTACGCCTCGTGCTGGGCCGCCCCGCCGGTACCCGGGTCATCCGGCTGGCCTCGGTCGAGGACCTGCGCGTCGAACGCCCCGCCGGGGTGCCGGTCCGGGTGGCGTTCGCGCGGGCCGTCACCAGGCTCAGCCTGGACGACCAGTGGTACGGCGCCGTCGGCGGAGGTCTCACGCAGGCCACCCACGGCGGCGACGCGCCGGGGTACGAGGTGGTCGTGGCCGGCGGCGCCGACACCGTCACGGTGGTCGCCGCGTGAAGCGCCGCACTGTTCTGAAGGCCGGGCTGATCGCCGTACCCGCCGCCTCCGCCGCAGCGCTCGGCGGTGCCGGGTTGTGGTGGGCCGGAGCGGATCTGAACACCGCCGGAAAGGTCCGGTTCGTCAACCGGCTGGCCATTCCGCCGCTGGCCCCCTCGCGGCGGGACGGGGCCGGCGGCCGGGTGTTCGACCTGCGGGCGAGCGGGGGCGAGCACCGGTTCCGAGCCGGCCGGCCGACCCCCACCTGGGGGATCAACGGCCCCTACCTGGCGCCCACGCTGCGGGCGGCGCGCGGCGAGACGGTGACGGTCCGCTTCCGCAACGACCTCCCGGAGTCCACCACTCTGCACTGGCACGGCATGCACGTACCGGCCCGGATGGACGGCGGACCCCACCAGCCGGTAAGGCCGGGCGCCACCTGGTCGCCGACCTGGACCGTCGACCAGCCCGCCGCCACGCTGTGGTACCACCCGCACCCGCACGGCCGTACCGCCCTCCACGTCTACCGGGGGCTGGCGGGGCTGTTCATCCTGGACGACCCGCACCCGCACGGCCTGCCCGACCGGTACGGAATCGACGACATCCCCGTCATCGTCCGCGACCTCAACCTCACCGACCACAACGAGCTGGACGAGCGGGACCGGGAACAGGGCGGCGTCGGCATCGTGGGCGACCTCGTCACCGTGAACGGCACCCCGGCGCCGTACCTCCCGGTCACCACCCAGCGGGTCCGGCTGCGGCTGCTCAACGGGTCGAACGCGCGGATCTACCGCTTCGGGTTCGGCTCCGGGCGGACGTTCGCCCTGGTCGGCACCGACGGCGGGCTGCTGGCGGCGCCGTACGAGACCGGACACGTGCAGCTCAGCCCGGGAGAACGGGCCGAGATCGTGGTGGCCCTGCGGCCCGGGGAACGCGATGTGCTGCGGAGCCTCCCGCCCGAGACCGGCCTGAACCTCTGGGACCGGCGCTGGACCGGCGGCGACGACACCCTGGACGTCATGGAGCTGCGCGCCGCGCCGCGGCTCGCCCGGTCATCGCCCCTCCCGGCCCGCCTGGCCGAGGCGCCCAGGCTCGTGACCGATCCCGCGACGCCGCCGGTCCGCCGCTTCGAGCTCTCCGGGTTCACCATCAACGGCAGGTCGATGGACATGAACCGCGTCGACTTCGCCGTCCCCCAGGGCGGCACCGAGGTGTGGGAGGTCACCGCCATCGACGACGCCCCGCACAACTTCCACGTCCACGACGCGCAGTTCCAGGTGGTGTCGGTCGGCGGCCGGCTCCCGCCCCCGGAACTGCGCGGCTGGAAGGACACCGTCCACACGCCGCCCGGCGTCCCCGTACGCATCGCTCTGCGGTTCCGCGGAGAACCGGACCCGGCGACGCCCTACATGTTCCACTGCCACATCCTCAACCACGAGGATCAGGGCCTCATGGGCCAGTTCGTCGTCACGGCGCCAGGCCGGTCCGCGAACCGGCCTCCGGCGACCCACCACGAGCATTGACGGCCGGGCTGCGGGAACGATCGGCCGGGGCGGCGCGGAGCGGTTGCCCGGATCGTACAGGCCTATGCGCCCTTCAGATCGCGGCTGCGGAAGCCGTACAGGCCGAGGAGAAGCAGGCCCGCCGCGAGCGCGGTGAGCATCACCAGCGGGGCGAGGCGGAAGTCCTCGACCGGCAGCCGGGGAATGTGGTCGAACGGGGACAGCCCCCGAGCCCAGCCGGGCAGGTCCGCGCCCCAGAAGCGTACGACGACGCCGAGGGCGAGCACGGCCCATGTCAGGGGGACGGCCCTGGGCGCGAGCCCGAACAGCGTGGCCGCGACCCCCAGCAGGAAGAGGATCTCCGGGGTGCGGGCGAGCACGGCGGCGGCCGCCGCCCCCGCCCGGGTGGCGTCATCGAGCGCCAGGGCGGTGCCGGCGGCCATCGACAGACCGGACACCATGAGCAGCGCGACTGCGGCGAGCCCGGTGGCCAGGAGTGAAGAGCCCAGCCAGGCCCATCGGCTGGTCGGGGTGGCGAGCAGTGGCGTCACCCGCCCGCGGTTCTCCTCCGCCCGCAACCGCGTCGTCGCCTGGGCTGTGAAGATTCCGACGAGGAAGGACATCCCGACTGCCATGAGGCTCAGGTAGCCGCCCACCACGTCCGCGCCGCCGCCGAGGATCTCCTCGGCCACCCCCTCGCGCATGGAGCCGGCGAGCCCGCCGAACACCAGGCCGGCCGCGATCAGGGACCCGCCCCACCACAGGATGGAAGCGCGCTGGAGCCGGAATGCCAGCGCGAGGGGTGAACGCAGCCCGCGGGCCGCCCGCGCGCGGCCGGGGCGCGAGGCCACCAGCCCGGCGCCGAGGTCCCGTCGTGCCGACAGCGCGTATGCGACCGCTGCCAGAGCCGTGCTGAGCAGTACCGCCAGAGCCAGTGGCCACCAGCGCCCGTCATCCGCCACTCGGGTGAGCTGCGCCCACCCCATGGGGGAGAGCCACGTCAGCCAGCCGCCCTGAATGTCTTGGACGGCGCCTACGGCACGAAGCAGCCACACGACGGCCAGCACGGCGCCGGCGATTCCGACCGCGGCTCTGGAGTGCTCGGTGAGCTGCACGCTCACCGAGGTGACTGCGGCGAAGACAAGCCCCATCGCGGCCGTGGCCGCGCCGAACAGTAGCGCGTCGCCTGGCGTCATCCCGACGCCCACCCCCGCCGCGGTCAGCAGCAGGGCCAGCAGCACGTTGGTGAGGACGGAGACGAGGAGCGCGGCCGTGAGTGCGGCCTGCCGGCCGACGACCGCTGCGCGCACCAGCTCGGCCCGGCCGCTCTGCTCCTCGGCGCGGGTGTGCCGGGCGATCAGCAGCATGCTCATCAGCGCGGCGCCCAGCAGAAACTCCGGGAAGTAGGCGTTGACGAGATATTTCAGGACCGTGGGGTTCTCCATGCCGAACATGGGCCCGGAGAACAGCCGCAGCATGGGGACGTCCATCATCTTCGCACTGGCACGCAGGGTTTCCGCCGTCGGGTTCGTGGCGTTCGCCACGCTGGCGAAGTATGGGAGGAACAAGGCGATTCCCAGCGTCCACGTGGGCAGCTTGACGCGGTCCCGGCGCAGGGCCAGCCGCAGCATCGCCCTGGTGCCTTTGAAGGCGCCGCTGGGAGCGGCGGCCGTGACGCGGCCGACGGTGGTGGCGGTCATGCGGCCGCTCCGTTGCCGTAGTGGCGCAGCATGAGCTCCTCCAATGTGGGGGGATGGCTGGTCAGCGCCCGGATGCCGAAGGCGCCCAGATGCTTGATGGCGCCGTCCAGGTGCTCGGCGTCCACGCTGAACCGCACCTGCCCGTGCTCGGTCTCGGCGTTGTGGACGCCCGGGAGCGCGGCCAGGCCGCTGACCGGGGCAGCGGTCACGGCTTCTACCGTGGTGCGGGTGAGGTGACGTAGCTCGGCCAGCGTGCCCGCCTGGACGATCTTGCCCTGTCTGATGATGCTGACTCGGTCGGCCAGCTTCTCCACCTGGGAAAGGATGTGGCTCGACAACAGGACGGTGCGCCCGGCCGCGCGGGTCTCCGCGACGATCTCCTGGAAGATGGCCTCCATGAGCGGGTCGAGACCCGACGTCGGCTCGTCCAGGATGAGCAGCTCCACGTCGGCGGCGAAGGCGGCCACGAGCGCCACTTTCTGCCGGTTGCCCTTGGAGTAGGTGCGGCTCTTCTTGGTGGGGTCGAGTTGGAAGCGCTCGATCAGCTCTGCGCGGCGGGTCTCGTCGAGGCCGCCGCGCAGGCGGCCGAGCAGGTCGATGGCCTCCCCGCCGGTGAGGTTCGGCCACAGCTCGACGTCGCCCGGCACGTACGCCAGCCGCCGGTGCAGCTCGGTGGCGTCCGCCCACGGGTCGCCGCCCAGCACCTCGGCGCGGCCGGAGTCGGCGCGCATCAGGCCGAGCAGGATCCGGATGGTGGTGGACTTGCCCGCCCCGTTGGGGCCGAGGAAGCCGTGGATCTCCCCTGTGCCGACGGTCAGGTCGAGCCCGTCCAGTGCACGGGCGGGGCCGAATTTCTTGACGAGGTCGCGGGTGGTGATGGCGGCCATGACAGGGCTCACCACTGGACCGGGAGGCGCTTGGGGCCGAAGAAGGGGGAGTCGTCTTTCATGGGGATCTCCTGTGCGGGCGCCGCGAGGCGCAGCCGGGGGAATCGGGTGAAGAGTGCTTGTATGACCACGCGCAGCTCGACACGGGCGAGCTGCTGGCCGAGGCACTGGTGAATGCCGTGCCCGAAGGCCAGATGGCCTCGTGCCGGTCTGGTGACGTCGAACTCGTGCGGGCGCTGGAAGCGGGCCGGGTCGTGGTTGGCGGCGCCGACCAGCAGTTCCACGGTCTGGCCCTTCTTGATCAGTTCGCCGCCTACCTCGACGTCCTCGAGCGCCGTACGGAGCATGCCGCCGGGCCCGGTGAGGTAGCGGAGCAGCTCTTCGACCGTGTTGTCGATCAGGCTGGGATCGCGGCGCAGCGCCTGGAGCTGCCGGGGGTGCTCCAGCAGGGCGAACGTGCCCATCGCGAGCATGCTGGAGGTCGTCTCGTATCCGGCGGCGAACAGCAGCAACCCGATGGAGGCCAGCTCCTCGTCCGACAGGGCGCCACTGTTGATCACGCCGCTGTAGACGTCGCTGGTGGGATGTTCGCGCTTGCTCGCGATAAGGGGCGGGAAGAGGGCCAGCATGGTGGCGTATGCCTGCTGGATCTGCTCCTGGGTGGAGTCCGCGTCGAGCGCGGTCGCCGCGGCCTGCCGGAACGTGGGAATGATGGGGCGGGGCAGGCCCAGCAGCTCGCAGATGAGCAGGGTGGGCACGGGAACACACAGGGCGGTGACTAGGTCGGCGGGTGGCCCGGACGTCTCCATGTCGTCGAGGCAGCCGTGAGCCGCCTCGGCGATTCTCTCTTCGAGCCCCCGCATCCGGCGCACGGTGAACTCTCCTGCGAGGAGCTTGCGGTAGCGGGTGTGCTCCGGAGGATCCATGCGGACGAACATGCCGGGCGGGGCGGGCGCGGTGAACACCGCCTGTGCGTTTGAGTTGGGCATCATGACCGGTGGATGGGCCAGCTCGCGCCGAATACTGAAACGGCTGTCGGCGAGGATGGCGCGGACCACGTCGTAACCGGTGGCCAGCCAGCCCGGATGTCCGTCGGCGAAGATCAGGGGACGGAGCGGGCGCTCGTTCCTGAGTCTGGTGAAGATCTCTGGTGGGTCGAAAGGGCTGGGCCGGCTGACACGTGCTGACCAGGTCAACTCGATGCCGTCCTGTGTCATGTGGCACTCCTAGGAAGGCGATGAGGGCATGCTGTCCCGGAGCCTTTCGAGGGCGTCTCGCATCGAGGCGGCCGCCTCCGGGGTGAGCACGGGGTGGGAGTAGATGTCGAGGAGAGTCACCGCGAGCAGATGCGCGCCTTGCGGGGTTGCCAGGTCGACGCCGAGCCCGCGGGAGATGTGCTGGTGCAGGATCGGGACGGCCAGCCCCATCGCGGTGCCGACCGTCGCACGGGCCTTGCGGCTGGCGAAAGGGGGATCCGGGCGGGCCTTGTCGGCCTCCTCCAGCCACTCCTCGCTCATCCTGGCCATCTCGTCGAACAACGGCGCGGCCCATCCCTCGGCCAGGGCCCGCGCGAGATACCGCTGGTACGGACCCAGCTTGGCCAGAGCGGTACCGACCGGGTTCACAGCGGTGCGCGTGGAATCGATGCGTGCCTCGTCGTTCATCCGGCGGATCTCCTTGACGAGATAGGCGTCGCATGCCTCGCGCAGCGCCTGCTTGGACCCGAAGTGATGGCGCACCAGTCCTGAGGAGACCCCGGCCGTCTCGGCGATGTCACGGATCGTCGCTCCCTCGAACCCGTACTCACCGAAGCGCCGCATCGCGGCATCTCTGATGCGCGCGCGAGCGGTCAGATCTTCCAGATCCGCCTCGATCCTGGCCATCACCCGAACTCCTGCCTACTCAGACGTACACGAAGCTACTCAAACGAGCTATACACTACTCAGTTGTGTAGTACTCGTCCACCGAGATCATCGAGTGCGGTGCGCTCATGACGACGCCGCCGGGCGATCCGCCGGGCTGTCCCCGAAATCCCGGCGTGGAAGGGGTTGATGTCGGACCACGTAAGCCTGAGGCGGCAGCGACGTGATCTCAGCGAATTGCTGTCAGGTGGTCGTGCTCGAACTGGGTGAGCACGAGTGCCGCGCGGGTGATGTCACCGACTCTGCTGGGGCTCACGGTGATGTGCTGGAGGATCCGCCGGCGGCCTTTGAGCCGGCGAAGCCGCGTTCGCCGAGGCAGCGCAGAGCTCGTAGGCCATGCGTCACCGGGCGTGCCTGCGCAGCAACAACATCGCCGCGTCATCGGGAAGCGGCCCACCGGTGTGGGCCACCAGGTCGGCGCGGAGCGAGTCGAGCGCCTCTTGCGGCTCGTCCGACCGCAACAGGTGAAGGCGGTCGTTCAGGGGGTAGAAGGTTCCGCTGTCATCGCGGGCCTCCACCACGCCGTCGGTGAACAGGAGGATCCGGTCACCCTCCAGGAAGGGCACGCGGTGCGCCTTGGGCCGGTCGGTGCCGAGCGGGCCGAGCCCCAACGGGAGAGCTTCCGCCGGGGGCTCGACGGTGCAGGCCTTCCCCTCGGCGGTGAGGAGGAGAGGAGCGGGATGGCCATGGTTGAGTAAGACGATCTCGCCGGGTCTCACCTCGGCGATGATCGCGGTCACGAACTTCTCGCCGCTCAGGTGCCGGGACAGGCTCGACTCCAGTCGCTCGCTCACGTCGTCGAGCGCGGGTTCGTCGTAGGCGGCCTCGCGGAAGGCGCCGAGCACCCAGGCGGCGGTCTCGACCGCGTCGAGCCCCTTGCCCTGGACGTCCCCGACGAGCAGCCGCACCCCGTGGGGCGTGATGACGACCTCGTACAGGTCGCCGCCGATCCTCGCCTCGGCCGCCGCGGAGGTGTAGGACAGGGCCACCTGCAGGTCTGCCGCTTTGCGGGGGACCGGCCGCAGCAGGACGCGTTGCGCGGTCTCGGCGACGAGGCGGACGCTGGCGAGTTCGCGTTCGCGCTTCAGCCTCAGGTGGCTGACGAGCATGCTCGCTCCGGTGGCGCTGACGATGGTGGCGATGGTGAGGTTGTTCTGCCACTTCAGCAGGGAGCCGTTGTAATAGGCCAGGGGTATGCAGATGGCGAGGGCGACCGCACCGATCAGGGCGGTGCGCCGCACGCTGCCGTAGACGGACCCGAAGCTCGGCCCCAGGGTGAGCAGGGGAAGAAAGCCAAGCGCCGGCCCGGCCATGAGGTCGATGAGCGCCACCGGGGCCATCACCATGAACGGCAGCCAGCGCAGCGTCCACTGTGACCTCATGCGGCGCCCCCGAACCCCATCTGCCCTCCCGTGGTAGGCCGCCGCCTCTCATCCTTGCATAGTGCAAAAGAATGCGGGAGGCCGCGGCGCAGATCTTCGGCTGCCTCGCCCCGGCTCACCGGTCCGGGGCCGTGGCGCCGCTCACGTCGTCGTCCTGCCGTCGGGTGATCTCGTCCAGCCGGTCGCGCACCTCCCGCAGCTCGGCCAGGACGAGCCGGAGGTCGGCCTCGTTGCGCGTCTCCGCGGCCGAGGTCTGCTGGAAGCGTTCGATGAACCAGGCGGCGATCGAGGCGGTGACGACGCCGAGCAGCGCGATGCCTGAAAGCATCAACGTCGCCGCGATCAGCCGGCCCTCCAGCGTCGTCGGATACAGATCTCCGTAGCCCACCGTCGTCATCGTCGTCAGCGACCACCACAGGGCGTCGGACAGGGTGACGATCGTCGGATCGGCGGAGCGGCGTTCGGCGTCCAGCACCGCGATGCCGCCGACCAGGGCCAGGAAGCAGGCCCAGCCGCTGACGTACACGGTCACCCGCATGCGTAGCGGTAGCGTGACCCGGCGCATCAGTGCGGTGAGCAGCAGCAGCGAGCGCAGCACGGCCAGCGGCCGGAGCAGCGGCAGCAGGACGACCAGCAACGCGGGGATGTGGGTGGCGATGAAGTGCCCGCGCCGGTCGGACAGCCACACCCTGATGGCGTAGTCGGCGGCGAACAGCGCCCAGGCTGTCTGCTGGGCGCGTTCCAGCCATCGGTCGGCGTTCTCCGGCAGCTGGGGCAGCACGATGGGAAGTGCCCAGCTCGCCAGGAACAGGAGGCCGACGCCGAGCAGCACGGGATCGGTCCGGCGTTCCCAGGCGTGCAGGCGCCGTGATGGCGGGGGTGCTGGTGCTGTGTGGGGCTGTTCCATCCTCGTCCTCAGGGTGCGGGCAGGCGGGCTGTCAGGCGGCGGGCGAGCTCAGGAAGCCCTCCTTGCTCAGCCACTCCTCGCTGACCTTGTCCGGCTCCTTGCCTTCGACGTCCACCTGCGCGTTGAGCTGCTGCATGGTGTCGTCGTCGAGCTTGTCGATGACCGGCTGGAGCACCTTCTCCAGCGCCGGGTACTTGTC
>NZ_JBFAPT010000046.1:0-57836 GCF_040676845.1 Nonomuraea sp. NPDC049504 | reverse complement strand
GGCTACCTCAGCCCGATCGACTACGAGCAGCAAACCGTCGATAGGGTGCTGCTCGCCGCATGACAACCGGTGTCCACACTTCGGGGTGAGCCCCCACCACCTCGCGACCGGGGAGACGTTCCGGCAGGGGAACGATTGTCTGTTTGTGGATGGCGATCTGCGTACACACCGGTTCGCGGTCGTTCCGATCAGCGCCCTCGTACAACGTGACCTGCACGGTGTCGTCCCGGTAATCGACGTCCATGCGGTCGAAGACGGAGCAGGGAGCGACACCGGATGTCCAGACGAGGTGAAGTCCTCTGCCCATCGCTGACGGGCTTGGCGGAGGTCCAGCCGATCGGAGACGGACCTCGGGCGTCGCCATAGGTCGCCACGGGTGTGGTGGCCGGGCAGGGAGGCGTCGGGCTGGGCTCCACCGCCGGTAGCACCGGCGTCGTCCGCCGCTATGACCGGAAGCGGCGTGCCACGAGCACGTCTGTGGAGGAGTGCGCGAGGATCGACAGGGTCACAGCGAGCGCGGTCAACGCGAACACCTCTCCGGCCAGCGGAATGCCGGATCCCAGAACGATCACGGCGTACACAACTGAGGCGAAGCCCTTGGGCCCGAACCACGCGACCGAGAACCGTTCGTACCGATCGAGGGGCGAGCGGGTGAGCACCAGCAGCAGGGCCATGGGCCGCGCCAGAGCGAGGACCAGGAGGGCGAAGAGCCATCCCCGCCATCCCGGAGCGGTCAGGCTGTCCACGGTCAGCAGCGCGGCGAAGACGAACACTGACAGCAGCTTCAGCAGTTCGGCGATCTGCTCCCCCAACTGCTGGAAGGACTCCTTCAATTCCGGCCCGGCGGTCGCGACGGTGACGCCAGCGGTGAACGCCCCCAGGAACAGGTTCGCGTGCGTGGCGGAGCAGATCGTGAGCACGAGCAGGGCCACCGCCAAGGCGCTGAAAGGCTGATACTTGGAGGTGACGCGAAGGCCCGAGAAGCGCAGCACCAGCACCGCGGCCGAAGCCACGACCAGGCCCACCACCACACCCGCCCCGACCTCGGTGAGCAGCGTCAGGACGTGGGCGTCACGGTGTCCGGCCAAGCCGACGAGTACGAGCACCACCGGCAGAGCAAGTCCGTCGTTGAGACCGGATTCCACATTCAGCAGGTGCCGCACTCTGTGGGGCACCTCGGGCCGTCCGATCACCGCGGCGGCGAAAACGGGGTCGGTGGGGGCGAGGACCGCTCCCAGGAGGAAGGCGTGCGGCCAATCCAGCCCGGCCACATATCTGCCGAGCAGGGCGACCATGGCGAAAGTCAGTGGCATGCCAAGGATCAGCGCTCGCCCCGGCAGCCGCCACGCGCGCCGCAGATCCCCGAAGCCAGTATGCATACCATCGGTGAACAGCACCGAGAACAGCGCCAGCTCGGTCACCGTCCTGACACCACTGTGATCGCCGGACAGCTCAAGGATCGAAACGCCGCCACCGCCCAGCACGAAGCCCGCCACCAGGAAAAGCGCCGCGGTCGACAGCACCGTACGACGGGCCAGCCCCGAGATCAGCACGGCGGCGAACAACACCACCGCGAAACACAACCCGATGATGACGATGTCCGAGGGGCCGTTCACGGGAGGACGACACCATGTCGAGGACCGGTTCCTGTCCGCGCCATTGCGGTCATCTCGCCTGTGCCCTTTCTTGATCTCCGGAGGTGCCGCGTCGGCCACCGTGGGGCGGGCGTCGGCCCTCACGCGTCCTCGGCCTCCGCCACCTGCTCCTGGCTTGCAGGGGAGCTGCCGCCCTTGCCCCGTGCCGCCGACGTTATACCTGGGCGCTCACCAGGCGACCGCCATACAGCCGGACAGGCGTGTCCGTCCGCGCCTTACCGCCGGCGGCAGCGGATCGCTGGCGGGGCTCGTACTGGGCCAAAGAGGTGAACACCTCACCCCCCGAAGGCCTCAATACGGTCACGCACATTAGCCAGCTCCGCTGGAGTCACGCCCAGAACGTCCCACGAAATACCGAACTAACAAAGTACTACTAAGCATGGAGCAGCATGGCAGTCGCCACCAGCAGACGGGCCCGGTACAGGATGGCGAGCAGCACGCGGGCGGGCGCTCGACGACGATCCGGTGCTCGGTCCGGCCAACGCCGTCGAGCAGCGCGAGTCGGTCTCTGGCCGTGCTCATGCTCATGGAGCGTGCCCGGCCGAGCGGGCCGTCTACTCCCGCGCGAGGCGTTCTCCTACAGCCACGCCGAAATCGCCGGGATGCTCGGCGTCAGCAAGTCCGCGAGCCAGCAACACCTTCACTTGGCCCTGCGCCGCGTTACCGCCGCACGCCGCCGAGCGCCCAGGCGGCGATCTCCACCGCCTCCAGCTCTTTGCCTTGCACATCCCCGAACCACCTCCTCATCACCCCTGCCGTCGTCGCCCGGTGTGGTGGCCGCAGAGATTTACCCGATCCTCGACCGGCTCTTGGCGCTGCCGCCCTCCGGACAGGGGCAGGCGTAGCTCTACGCGGGCCGTACGTGGTGACTCCGGAAGGGGGAAATGTGACGCTGCAGATGAGCAGCGGTGAGTGGCGTGCGCAGCAGCCGGCACGCCGGCGCCTCGCTGCACGCCTGCAGCGCGCCGGATGGACCGCCTTCGCGCTCGTGGGCGGCGCGGCGCTCGCCGGGCTGATGGGACCCGGCCCGTTGAGCTGGGCGAGCGTGGTGACTCCGACGGGGTCGGTGCGGATGGATTACGAGCGCTTCACCCGGTTGCAGGGAGATACGAGTCTGCAGCTGCGGGTCCGGCGCGACGTGCGTCAGCCCGATAAGGCGCGGGTGTGGATCTCCAAGGAGTACCTCTCCACCGGCAACGTCCAGCAAGTGGTGCCGACGCCCGAGTCGTGGATTGTGGCGAACGACGGCTATGTCCTGACTTTCGCGCTCATCGGCCCGGCCGATCACGTGATGGCCGAGATTGAGCTCAATCCCGGTCGGCTGGGCCTGTCCCGCGGCAAGGTCGGCGCGCCCGGCGAGGAACCGGTCGGGTTCTGGCAGTTCGCCTACCCGTGACCACCCTGACGAGAAGGAGCCGGGTATGGACGCGGTGCTGCGAGCGGCTTGCATTTACATTGCCCTGCTGGTCATTTTCCGGGTGAGCGGCCGTCGCACGCTGGCCCAGGTGACCACGTTCGACTTCGTCCTGCTGCTGATCATTTCCGAGGCCACGCAGCAGGCGCTGCTCGGTGAGGACTTTTCGATCACCATGGCGGTTCTCGTCATCCTCACGCTTGTCGGCATGGACCGGTTCGCGGACTTTCTCGGCTGGCGGTTCCAGCGCGTCAACAAGGTCCTCGACGGTGTGCCGGTCCTGCTGATCGAACGCGGCCGGCTCCTGGAGGAGCCGATGCGTCACCATCACGTCGATCTGGAGCAGGTCCTGCAGGAAGCCCGCTCCGGCCAGGGCATACAGCGATTGGACGACATCGAGTACGCGATTCTGGAGCGCTCGGGGAAGATCAGCGTCATCCCTAAGCAAGGCGAGCAGCCCACGTGAGGGCCGGATGGCCCCGGCTACGTGCGTCCGGGCAGGATGACAGGCACGAACCGGCCCGCGAGCGCCCGCTCGATCTGCTCGGCCAGCGCGGTGAGTCGGGCCCGCTCCCCCGGCCCGAACCGCTGGCGGGCCGCCTCGGCCTGCAGCGCCCTCAAGCGATCGGCGATCGCCACGTGCCGGGAGGTGGAGGTGCACCAGGCGAGGTCGCGCAGCAAGCGGAACAGCTGGGTCAGGACGAGGGGATCGTGCGCACCGTAGTGGGTCGGTTGCACCAGCGCCTCGCCCAGCACGTCGGCGAAATCCGGCCGGCACAGCACCACCCGTACAGTGCCACGCCGGTCGCACAGCGGGTGCAGCCCGAGCTCGCGGCCAGCCAGCTCGCACAGCACGGCCGACAGGTGGCCCAAGGCGTGCACGGCAGTGGTCGGATCGTTGATCCCCGGGGAGAGCGCCTTCACCACCACGTCGACCAGTTGCCGGACGCCGTACGTCACGTCATGGGCGGCGGTGCGCTCCGGCCCGGTCCGCACCGCCGCCGCGACAGCGCTGACCAGCCTCGAGCGCGCGCCCGCGTCGAGGACGGTGTCGGCGCGCGACCAGCCGGCGCCCAGGGGCGTTCCCGATACCACCATGCTGCCCGGGCAACACTCCATGAACAGCACGACGTCGGCTTCCGCCGCGGCGGCCACCAGTCGCTCCTCGTCCAGGCTCAGCACGAAGCCGGAAGCGCCGGCAGGCAGGCACAGCGCCTCGGACGGCGGGGGCTCGAACACGAAGCCTGCACCCACGGGCGCCCGTTCCGGCAGGACACGCCGGATGGTGCCCTTGGCTTCCCGGTGCACCTGGCGCAGCAGTGTCTCCACCCGCACCTTGCGGGCCAGGTGCGCGAGGAACAGCACGAGCGCGAGAACGCTGGCCAGCGCCAGCACGAATCCCACCGTTACCGCCAACTGGGGCACGAACTCCTCTCCCTCCTGCCGGGATCGGATGGTGCGCAGGACGGTGAGCGCGTAGGTGAAGGTGGCCAGGCACACCGCCAACGTGAGCTGGACGAACCGATCACTGGAGAACGTACGCAGCAGCCGCGGCGAGAACTGGCTGCTCGCCAGCTGCAACGTCACCACCGTCATCGAAAAGGTCAGCGACGTCACCGTGATGAGCGATCCGGCGATGATCTCCAGCACGGTTCTGGCCGCGCTCGCTCCACCGCCGAACAGGTAGGCCGTCAACCACGCGGGAAGCTCGTCCCCGGTCTCGGCCCCCAACTGAGTGAGCCCCACCCCGAGCGCGAGCGCCAATGCCACTCCGATGGCAGGCGAAAGCCACAATTGGGTACGAAGGGTGTCGCGCAGGACACTCAACCTGCCCCGGAGATCCGATGGCCGCATGCGGCAGAGTTCCGTTCCTTCACCGACTGTACGCGCACTCCATCGGATCACAGGAGTCGCCGGTGGCGCCGGTACGACACGCGGCGACGCGGGGCGGCTTCGCCTTCATGGGCGCCACCGTGCCCGGCACAGTGCTGGCCTCGATCGGCCTGCAGAAGTCACTGATCCACGGCTGGGACATCGCCATCGGCGCGCACCTGCCCTACCCCGCCGACGGCGCCATCGTGCGCGCGGTCTGGCAGTTCGCCGCAACCGGCGTCGGCGACGCCCAGCGCCGCGCCGGCGAGTTCGCTGCAGCGATCATGGTCCCGCCCACGGCTTCGCTGTTCACCCGGCTACTCGCCCACCTGGGACGGCATAACCGGCTCTGACCCGCGCGTCATCCGTATCGCCCGCCGGCCACAGGCGGTCGACACGGCCAGGTTCGCACGAGCGGATGAGCAAGGCGATGGAGATCAGGACTGCGCGCGCGTTGAAGAAACCGACGTGGCGGCCGTTCCCCTAACGTTTGAAGCCCAGGTTGACGATGGAGAAACGGGGCAAGAGGGGGGCGCATCGCATGGGAACACCGTCGTGCTCTCCGCCGCATCGATGAAGGGACTGGAGAAGTGGACCGCCTTGGCCGGACAACCTGGATCGAAGCCGAAGGCCCCGCAGCGCCGGAGAGCACCGGTGGGTGCGGGTCCTTCTGCCGGCAGATGGTCGTGCCGTCCCGACGGACGGCTCACCGGCGCGTCGACGATCTGCAGAAGCCTGTCACCAAGGGTGGGGCCTACGCGAGGAGAGCCATGCTCACCTCGCGCTGTGACGCATCAGGCGGCTCGGCCGGGGCCGGCCGATGAACGGATTCTTCGCGCCCGTGTCCCTGCTCATGGTCGCTCTGCTGGCGGTGGGAGCGTTGTACGCCGTCTCGAGGTGGTCGCGTGCTAGCGCCGTCCCCCTCGCCGCCGCGCCCTTCAACGCGGGCGGGGAACCGGCTGAGCACGCGATGAGCCGGTACCACGTCCGCTGGTATCCGGTGACGATGCTGTTCCTCGCCTTCGACATGGAGATGGTGTTCATGTACCCGTGGATCAAGGTCATCTCCACCGTGGGTCCGGGCGCGGTGATCGAGATGTTCACCTTCCTGGCCGTCTTGCTGGCCGGTGTCGCCTACGCCTGGCGGGAAGGGGCTCTCCGGTGGACCTGACCGCCGTGCTCCTGCGAGCGGTGGCCGCTCGGCCGCACGTGTTCCTGGCGACCATGCCCGGCGGGACGCCGGTACGGCTCGCCCTGGAACGGGAGCTTCGCCTGCGTGACCTGCCGATCGCGCTCACGCCCGCGGATACCGACATCCTGCTCGTCGCCGGCCCTGGCCACCCTCGGTTCGAGGCGGTGGAGCGATTGTGGCGGGACACGCCCGCTCCGCGCCAGCGGGTACATGTCGAGGATCCCCGGGACGCGGCCACGGTCATCGACGCCGCCTGTGCTCGCCTGTCCGACCCGGACGACGACGGGGCACGGGAGCGTACAAGCGGCAAAAGCGAGCGCAGTGGAGACGGCGGCGATGACATGAAGATGCCGGCGGGGCTGCCGATGGCCGAGCGGGGGCCGGATCGTGACGGGCTCACGCTCGACCGCCTGCACGTGTCGCTCGGGCCGTTCCTGCCCGACTGGCCGCATGGGTTGACGGTGGGCGTGACCCTGCAGGGCGATGTCGTCCAGGAGGCCGAGCTCGCACACTGGCCGGTGAACCGTACGCCTGCCGGAGCCTGCTTCTGGACGGAGCCATGGGTGCGGGCCGCCGCAGGTGAACGAGTCCGGACCGGGGAGGCGGCCCGCCGCCGGGCGGCCGCTCATCTCGACAGCCTTGGACGGTTCCTCGCCGTCGCGGGATGGCCGGCGGCGGCCATGAGCGCCCGGCGGCTGCGTGACGCCCTGCTGGGCGAAGCGAGCCGCGAGGCCGTCCTGCCGCTTATGGCTGGCTTCACCCGGCGGGTCGGCGGTTCGCGCACTCTGTACTGGCTGACCCGCGGGCTGGGGCCGCTGCCTGGTCGCGAGGCCGCGGCCGCGGGCATCGCCGGGCCGGCGGCGAGGGCGGACGGCGACGTTTCGGCGCGTTACCGGCTGTGGCTGGCGGCGGTCCGGCAGGACATGGATCGGCTGGAGGACTCCGCACCGCTCGATCCGGTCCGCCACGAGCCGCCGCGTGGCCCGCTGTCCGCCCCTCGGCCACCGTCGGCGGCGCTGGCCGAGGTGCTGCCACGCCTCTTGGCGGGCGCTGAACTGGCCGCGGCCCGGCTGATCGTCGCCAGCCTCGATCCGGACCCGGACGAGCCGGCGGCCCAACCGGCGGGGACGGCTCATGACTGACGCCACACCGTGGTGGAGCTTGCTCGCCGCACCGGCCCTTCTGGTGGCCCTCGCGCTGCTGGCGGTCGCGGGTGACGGTGTGCTGTCCTCCCGAGCGGCGGGGCGGCCTGTCACCCTGTTCGCGGTGACTCGTCCACTGCTGGAGGTGCCGCGCCTGCTGGTGGCGCAGCCGCGCCGCTTGCCCGCGCCCGACGTGCCGCTGTGGCGGATCGGCGTGGTGACGGTGCCGGTCGCGGCCCTGTTGTCGGTCGTGGTCGTGCCCCTCGGGCAGGTCGTGGTCTCCGACCTGCCCGAGGGACTGGTGTGGTTCAACGCGATGGAGGTGCTGACCTGGGCGGGGCTGTGGCTGGCCGGGTGGGGGCCGAACGCCGCGTTGAGCCTGATAGGCGGTTACCGCTACCTGGCCCAAGGGCTCGCGTACGAGCTGCCGTTGATGTTCGCGCTGATGACGCCGGGCATCGGGGCGCAGTCGTTGCGGGTCGTGGACATCGTCACCGCGCAGGACGGGTTGTGGTTCGCGGTGTGGATGCCGGTGGCGTTCGTCGTCTATCTCGCCAGCGTACTGGCGTTCAGCTTTACCGGCCCGTTCGCCTATCCGGCGGGTGGCGACATCGCCGGGGGCGTGTTCGGGGAGGTGTCGGGTCCCGACCGGCTGCTGCTGTCAGCCGGCCGGTGGCTGTGGCTGGCCGCAGGGTCGGCCATGGCGGTGCCGCTGTTTCTGGGAGGTGGAGCCGGGCCCTGGCTGCCCGCCTGGGTGTGGTCGCTGGCCAAGACAGTGGCCGTGCTCGCGCTGCTGGTGTGGGCGCGCAGGCTGCTGCCGGTGGTCCGCGCGGACCGGTACATGGAGGTGGCCTGGGTCGTCCTGCTGCCCCTGAGCGTCCTTCAGGCGCTGGTTCCGGCACTGGTCGTGCTGTGAGAGGGGATCGCTGATGGAGGTGGCGCTGTTCTGGCTGCTGGCCACGCCGGCGCTGGCCGGGGGCGCGTTGGTGTTTCGTGTCAATTCGATGGCACGGGCCACGTTCGCGCTGCTGGCGGCGCTGATCTGCGTCGGCGGCGAGCTGGTGTTGCTGGGGCTGCCATATCTGGGGCTCGTGGTCGTGCTGATGATGGTCATGGAGATGCTGATCATGGCGGTGTTCATGGTCGCGTACATGATGAATCCCGGCGGCCTCATGCCGATGTCGATGGTGCACAACAAGCGCGGCGCGCTGGCCATCAGTGCCGGCGTCTTCCTGGCCCTGGCCGCCGGGATCCTGCTCGCACCGTGGCCGGCCCCGGCCGCCGCCCCACCTTCTGACACGACGTTCCAGCTCGGCGAGTCGCTGATGGGCGGGAAGATGCTGACGATGGTGACGCTGGGGTTCGTGCTGCTGGCGACGATGGTGGGCGCCACCGTGCTGGCGACCCGCCGGGGCCGCTACGACCGGTTCGGCGACGACCTCGACCAGCACCCGGCCGACGATCCGGCGCGCGGCGGGGTGGGCCGGTGACCCTGCAGCTGTTCCTCCTGCTGGCGGCGGGATTGTTCGCGATCGGCCTGTTCGGGGCGCTGTCCCAGCAGTCCATCGTCATGATCATGATGGGCCTCGAGCTGATGATCGGTGGAGTCATCGTGGGTGCCGCCGCGTTCTGGCGGTTCCTTGCGCCTGCGGCGAGCGGGCAGGTGATCGTCGTGGCGGCCGTTGTGGCGATGGCCGTCGAGATGGCGATGGGATTCGCCGTGACCACCGCCATCTACCGGTCCCGGCAAGTGGATATGACCGATATGGCCAAGGACCTCAAGGAATGAGCGCCCTCCTCTGGGCGCTGGTCGCCGTGCCTCTGGCCGCAGGAACGCTGCTCGGTGTCACCGGCCGACGCTGGAACCGGCAAGCCCCGGCGCTGGGCGTCGCGGCCGCCGTGGTGACGCTCGTCCTGGCCGTCGCCGCAGCACTGCTGCGGCCGGCGGCGAGCACGCCGCTGCTTGCGGGGATCGAGGCAGGACTGCGGGTGGACGGTCTGTCGGCCGTCATGGTGGTCACCGTCGCGGCCGTCACCGTCGCCGTGCTGGTGTTCGCGGCCGGTGAGTTCGGGACGGAGGCGAACCGCGGGCGCTTCTTCGGGCTCATGCTGCTGTTCGCCGGGGGCATGCTGGTCACCGTCACGGCGACCACGCTGCCGCCGCTCCTCATGGCGTGGGAGGCTATGGGGGCCACGAGCTGGGCCCTGATCGGCTACCGGTGGCACGAGCCTGAGCGGGCACGGGCTGCGGACGTCGCCTTCCTCACCACGCGGACCGCCGACCTCGGCCTGTACCTCGCGGCCGGTGCCGCCCTGGCCGGCGGCGTCGGCTCGCTCCGCCTGGACGCCCTGCCCACGGCCGCGTCACCGTGGCTGCAGGTGGTCGCCGCCGGGGTGGTGGTGGCGGCCCTGGGCAAGTCAGCGCAGCTGCCGTTCTCGTTCTGGCTGTCACGAGCGATGGAGGGCCCGGGCCCGGTCTCCGCGCTGTTGCACTCGGCTGCGATGGTCGCGGCGGGCGCGTACCTGTTGCTGCGGCTCGCGCCGCTGCAGGCGGCCACCGGTTGGGCCGGGCCTCTGGTGGCGTGGATCGGCGTGGGTACCGCGCTGCTCCTGGGTCTCGTCGCCGTCGCCCAGACGGACCTGAAGCAGCTTCTGGCGGCATCCACCGCAGCACAGGTCGGCTTCATGGTGCTGGGTGCGGGCTGTGCGGCTGTCGCAGCGGCGACGACGCAGTTCGTCGCGCACGCGGCCACCAAGGCAGGATTGTTCCTTGCCGCCAGCGCCTGGCTGTCCGCGCTGGGCACCAAGCGGCTGCCCGCGCTGCGCGGCGCCGCCCGTTCTCATCGGGTGGTCGGCGCCGCGTTCACCGCGGGGGCGCTCGCCCTGGCGGGGGTGCCGCCGCTGTCGTTGTGGGCCGCCAAGGACGAAGTGCTGGCCGCCGCCGGCGAACACGGCTGGGGGCTGCACCTGGCAGGGTTCGCGGCGGCCGTCGTCTCGGCCCTCTACAGCGTCAAAGCGCTCTGGTACGTGTGGCGGCCCCTGCCACGAGACGCCGCCGCCGGCTACGACAGCGAACAGCGGGGCACCCGCCGGGTCACGCCGCTTATGCGGGCGCCGCTGCTGGTGCTGGCGCTCGCCGCCGCCACGCTGGGAGTGCTCGCACTGCCTGGGCCGGCCGGCTGGCTGCGCGCGGCGGTGGGCGGTGCCGGGGAGCCCTCTCCACAACCGTGGGAGGTCGCGCTGTCGGCGGGCACCGCCCTGGCCGTCGCGGCGTTCGCCTGGTGGCGGGGACCGCGCCCGCTGCCCGCGATCGGATGGGCGGCCGGGTGGCTGGGGCTGGAGCGGGCGGCCCGGAAGCTGATCGTCCGCCCGGTCATGGCGCTGGCCAGATTCCTCGCGGACTTCGACGAGCGCGTCATCGACGCAACGGTGCAGCGGCTGGCGCGCGCGACCTTGTCGGTCGCTCGACTGTCGGCCGGATTCGACGATCGCCGCATCGACGGCGCGGTGCAGGGCGTGGCACGCGCGAGTCTGGCGGCGGCCAGGTGGTCGGCCCGTGCCGACGACGGCGGAATCGACGCTGTGGTCGGCACGGTCGCCGCCGGTGTGCGCCGGCTCGGGCGGTGGGCGCGCCGCCCACAGACAGGGCTGCTGCACCAGTACTACGCCCAAGCCGTGATCGGCCTGGCGGCGCTGCTCCTTCTCGTGTTGCTGATGGGGTGACCGTGTGCTGACCGTGATCGTCTTCCTGCCGCTGCTGACGTGTGCCGTGCTGCTGCTAGTGCGGCGCCGACTTCGCAACCGCACGTACGTAGGGGTGTGGGTCGCCGTCGCGGTGGCCGACCTGCTGCTCGTCATCGTCGCGTGGCTCGGCTTCCGGGTCGGCGGCGGCCTGCAGTACGAGCAGCGGCTACGCTGGATGCCCGGCGCCGGGGTGAGCTACCACGTCGGCGTGGACGGCCTGTCGCTGCCACTGGTGGCGCTGACCTGTCTGCTCTTCCTCGCCGTGGCCGTCTACTCGCTGCAGGAGGAACGCCGGGTCCGCTCGTACGTGTGCCTGTTCCTGTTCTTGCAGACGGTCTGCCTGGGGTTGTTCGTCGCGCAGGACCTGATTCTGTTCTTCGTCTTCTTCGACCTGTCGATCGTCGGCATGTTCTTCGTCATCGCGGGCTGGGGCCATGGCGAGCGCGGACGGGCGGCGGCGCTGAAATTCTTCCTCTACACGTTCGTCGGCTCGCTCGCCCTGCTCCTGGGTTTCATCGGCCTGTACCTGGCCGCCGTTCCGCACACCTTCGACCTGGTCGAGCTGACGCGGGCGAACCCGCTGGCCGGGCGTGGCGGGTACGGGGCCATGGTGCTGCTCGCGATCGGCGTCGGATTGGCCGTCAAGACGCCGACGGTACCCTTCCATACCTGGTTGCCGCCCGCGCACACAGAGGCGCCGGCCGCCGGATCCGCCATTCTCGCCGGTATCCTGCTGAAAATGGGCACCTACGGTTTGGTGCGCATCGCGATGCCGCTGCTGCCGGGCAGCTGGCGGGACTACGCTCTGGTCTTCATCGTCGTCGGTGCCGTCTCCGCCGTCTACGGAGCCCTGGTGGCCCTGGCCCAGACCGATTTCAAGCGCATGGTCGCTTACACGTCCGTCAACCACATGGGGTACGTTTTCCTCGCGGTCGGCGCGGCAGGCGTGCTGGCCGGCACCGATGCCGGGGCCCGTGCCCTCGCGGTCACCGGAGCAGTCACCCAGATGGTCAGCCACGGCCTGATCACGGGCGCCCTCTTCCTGATCACGGGGGTGCTCTACAACCGTGGCGGCACCTACGAGATGGACGCCTATTCCGGACTGGCAGGACCGGCGCCCAGACTGGCGGCGGCGACGGGCGTCGCGGCGTTCGCGAGCCTCGGCATCCCCGGTTTCTCCGGCTTCATCGCCGAATTCCAGATCTTCGCTGGAAGCCTGGCCTCCCAGGCGGTCGCCACCGCCGTGGCCTTGACCGGCATCGTCATCACCGCCACGCTGTTCCTACGAGCTCTGCGCGGCATGTTCCTGGGGGCTGTGCGCCTGCCGCCCTCCACCGATGTGAACGGCCTGCGCGACCTGGCCGGCACCGAGACGCTGTCCATCGTGCCGCTGCTGGCGCTCGCCCTGCTCATCGGTGTCGCCCCACGCCTGCTGCTGGACGTCGTCGAGCCGGCCGGCCGGGTCCTCGTGGGGCTGGTCGCGCGGTGAACAAGAATCTGCCCGCCCTCATCCCCGAGATCGTGCTCCTCGCCGCAGCCGTCGCCGGGTTGCTCGCCGGCTCCTGGCTGCCCCGGCGCAGCCAATGGATCATCGCGGCCCTGTCCGCCGTGGCCTGCGCGATCGGCATCGGCACGACCGCAGGCGGACTCGGGCGGACCCAGACCGTGTTCTCGGGTACGTTCGCCGTCGACACCGCCACCCATGTAGGCCGGCTGATCGTTCTCCTTGCCCTGCTGCTGGTCTGCGGTATGTCCGTAACCAGGATGCGGCGAGACAAGCGCGAGGCCGAGTACTACGTGCTGCTGCTCCTGACCGGCGCCGGCACCCTCGCCATGATCGGTGCCGGTGATCTACTGATGCTCTTCGCCGGCTTTCTGCTAGCCGGCATCCCAGCCTACGCACTCGCCGGCTTCGCCAAGGACGGTGCCGGTACCGAGGCCGCCCTGAAGTACTACCTGATGGGAGCGCTGCTGGGCACCGTGATGCTGGCCGGAGTGGCCACGCTGTACGGAGCGGGCCACACCACCGTGTACGCCGGTCTGCGCGCGGAGCTGCACACTGCTCCGCACGCCCTGGTCGCCGCCGGGCTCGTCGCGGTGCTGGCCGGGCTGCTGTTCAAGGCCGGCGCCGTACCGGCTCACTTCTGGGTGGCCGACGTCGCCGACGGAGCGACGGCGCCCATCGCCGCCTATGTCACCACCCTGCCCAAGATCGGCGCGCTGATCGCCACCTACCGGTTCCTGCACCAGACTCTCCCCTCGGGAGACGAGTGGCCCCTGCTGGTCGCCGTGCTCGCCGCCGCCTCCATGACGCTGGGCAACTTGGCGGCGTTCTTCCAGACCTCGGTCAAGCGTCTGCTGGCCTACTCCACCATCAGCCAGGTCGGCTACCTGCTCATGGCCATCGCCGTAGCCACGCGCAGCGATCTGTCCCAGCCGGCTCTGCTGTTCTACCTGGCCGCCTACGCCGTGACCAAGTTGGGCGCGTTCGCCGTGGTGACCGAACTGTCTGATGCTCGTGTCATCAACGACTACCGCGGGCTCGCCCGCCACCGTCCCGGCTTGGCCGCCGTTCTGATCGTCTGCCTGCTCGGTCTGGTCGGCACCCCGCCCACGGGTGTTTTTCTCGGCAAACTGGAGGTCTTCAGCGCCGCGATCGACGGCGGTTACGCCTGGCTCGCCGTCCTGGCCGTCGCCAACACCGTGGTTTCCCTCTTCTACTACCTGCGCTGGCTCACCCCGCTCTTCCGGCCCGCGCCCGTCGCCGCGTTCCCTCGCGCGAGCCGGTGCTCCTGGCCTACCGGGGTGGCCTACGTCGCCGGCGCGCTCTCGCTCGCCCTGGGCATCGCGGGAGGAACCGTCCTCCCCTTCCTGCAAGGCAACCTGGCACTCTGACGCCGGTCCACACACCCCTGATCACGCGCGGCTGCCTGGTCACTCCGTGACACGACCCGGTCATCCTCGTGACGGTCCTGGTGACCGGTGCTTCGCCTGCAGGGGCGGACAGCGTTCCCGCGTGCCAGTCTGGCGAGCACGGTCAGAAGCAGGGTGGCGTGCCTGATCATCATGACCCGGGTGGTGACGGCACGTATGCCTCGATCCATTCGGCAGGAGCGCCGATCAAGTGGGCGGCGATGGAGCCGTCCCGGTTGAGCAGGTCGCGTGCGGTGACGGATAGCGAAACCTTCTGGCGGTGTCTTGACTCTCTGGATTGTTGACATGGCTGATCGGTGTCGCCATCGCCGCCCTCTCCCTGGCCGCCGTCTAGGTCGTGTTTCATAAGGCACTGAGCCACTGGTTGATCGCAGCGATGATGACGACGGCTTCGTAGCGTACGGCGAGCTTGCCGTAACGGGTCGCCATGCCGCGGTTGCCTTTGAGCAGGTTGATGCCGCACTCCACAGCGTGACGCAGCCGGTAGAACGCGGGGTCGAAGGACGGCGGGCGACCTCCCTTCGATCCCTTGGCTCGCCGGTGAGCGTCCTGGCCGGCCTTGCTCGGAATGCACGCCTTGATCCCACGCCGGCGCAGATGAGTCCGGTTGGCCTTGCTGGTGTAGGCCTTGTCGGCCAGGACCCGATCCGGGCGGGTCCTGGGACGGCCACCGCCGAGGCGGGCCACCCGGATCTTGGCGAGCACCGGGATGAACTGCGGGCTGTCGCCCCGCTGCCCGGCGGTCACCACCGCAGCCAGCAGCTTGCGGCCCTGCTCGCAAGCCAGATGGGTTTTGGTGGTCAGCCCGCCGCGTGAGCGCCCCAGCGCGTGATCGGCCGGCTCGCTGTGCACCCCGCCGGGTGGCTCCTTCTGCAGGTGGCCGTCCCGGCGGGCTCCGGCCGCGTGCTGGTGAGCCCGGGTGATCGTGGAGTCCACGCTCACCGTCCAACCGATCTTCCCGGCGGCGTCCGCACACGCCTGCAACGCCGCCAGGATCCGCGCCCAGACCCCCTCCCGCTGCCAGCGCCGGAACAAGCCATACACGCTGAACCAGTGGCCGTAGCAGGCAGGAACGTCCCGCCACGGCGCCCCGGTCCGGATCCGCCATCGGATCCCGTCGATCTGCAGCATCAGCCCGTCGATCGCGGCAAGGATCAGCGTGGCGACCCCGATCGCCTGGCCGGCCAACCAGCCGGGGTGCAGCGCGCGCAGCCGGTCGGCGATCTGCCGCCGGGCCTCGCGATGCTCGTCGCGGAGCATGGCGCTGAGCACGGGGGCGGTGGTCGCTCCGATGATCAGCTCGGCGGCCAGCCGGGAGGCCAGCTCGTCGCCGGCGGCCTGCGGCACCAGGGTGCGAATCGAGGCCAGTGCGACCCGCTCGTCGCCGGCAGCTCGTCGACGAGCGGGTTGACGAGGAGGCCGGTGCCGCGCCGGAAGATCGCCGTGCGCTGGCCGGGCCGGCCGCCGAAATGGTAGCGGGTCAGGCCTGGATTGGTGCCGACGCGCTCGGCCGCGGCGCGCCGTGTCGCCGGGCCAACCGTGCTCGCTCAGGAGCGCGAGGCCGGTCTCCACCCGTTGCTCGCGCCGCCAGTCGCCCCGCGCCGAGTTTGGTCGTCCGGCCAAATTGGTCATGTGGTCAACTTAGCGCGCGAGCTGGCGGCCACTGCACGTGATCGGCCCGCACTCGCTGGGGGTGCGCGCCATCTGGCCTGGCAGCAGCCGTCTGAGAAGCGTCCATGCACGGAGGGGCATTACCGCAGATACTCGCGGATCCGCGGCAGCGCTGGATGTCCGGCGGGGGCGACGGCCAGGAATCGGGCGAGCGTGCGACGGCCCTGCGCCGGTTCGGTGGTGAGCTGCGCCGTGCCGAGGACAAGCAGCAGGTCGGCGTCCCGGAAGTGGCTGCCGGTGACCACCGGCTGGAGTAGCGACAGGGCCTCAGCGGCCCGTCCCGTCTCGATGAGCTGTAGTCCCAGCAGGCAGAGCGCGGTGCGGTCGTCCGGTCGCCGGCGCAGCGCCTCCCGGTAGGCGCGCACCGCACCCTCGTGATCGCCGGTGGACGCGAGCACCCGCCCCCTTGCCAAGGGTTCGGCGGGCTGGTCCGCCGTCATCCGTTCGGCGGTCCCGCCGCTCGCCCAGGCGACGGCACCGCCGGCCGCGAGGGCCAGCGCGGCCAGCACGATCACGGGCCTGGCCGCGGCGTCCGGGGCGGGTGCGGTGCACGATCGGCGGCCACGGGACGACAAGCGCGGCGGCCGCCGTACAGCCAGCAGCACCGCCGTCGCCACGGCGGCGGTGGGGAGCGCCCAGAGCACCACCGGGATGCCGCTCACTGGCGGGGAGAGCAGGATCCAGTCCCCGTAGCGCTGCCGGAAGCGGCCGACGATGTCCTCAGGGGCGTGGCCGGCGCGCAGGAGGCGCTCGATCTCGGCGCGGACGGACAGCGCCATCGCCGAGGACGACTCCGCGGCCGACACGCCAGCGCAGTCGGGGCAGCGCAGTACGGCGGCGATGTCTCGCGCCTGCTCGGCCGGATCGGGTTCGCGCCGGGCGGCGGTCCAGAGCGCCAGGCCGGCGAGCACCGTCAGGAGCAGCACGGCAAACCTGGCCATCATGGATCTAGCAGGGGCGGCACGTGGGCCTCGATCCACCCGGGAGTAAGCGCGCCGATCATGCGGTCGATGATGAAGCCATCCCGGTCGAGGAGGAAGGTCTCGGGGACGCCCCGTGCCCCGAGCTCGAGGGCCAGGCGCCCGTCGGGGTCGGACAGGTGCGGGAAGGAGGTCGCGCCGGTCTCCTTGAGGAACGCGCGGGCTGCGCTGGCCGTGTCGCGCAGATCGACGCCGAGCACGTGGACGCCGCGCAGGTCGCGTGCGGCGGCGACGAGGAGCGGGAACTCCTGGCGACACGGGTCGCACCAGGAGGCCCACACGCTGACGAGCACCGGGGCGCCGCGCAGGTCGCTGGGTGTGAACGGCCGCCCGTCGAGTGTGTGGCCGGACAGGTCGGGCTTGCGCCGCTCGGGCGCGGGCCGCGTGCCCGGGTCGTCGCCGAGGGCATGGACGAGCACGGCCACCAGTATCGGGACCGTGATGGTGACCGCGAGCAGGCGTCTCATGCCGCCGGCACCTTGTCGGCGCGGGCCCGTACCCGGCCGCCGCGCAGAGCGAGGACGCCGCCCAGGGCGATCAGGCCGCCGCTCGCCCAGAGCATCCCCATGAGGGGGTTCACCGCCACCCGCAGCATCACCATGTCCCCCGCCTGGTCGATCTCCGTCACCGACAGATACAGGTCGCCCGCCGGCCCGCTGCGGACGGCCGGCCGGGCGACCGGGGCGCCTCCCCATGACGGGTAGAAGGCGAGTGAGGGCCGCATGACGTCCACGATCCGTCCCTCCGCAATGACGCTGACACGGGCGGTCGCCGTCATGGCGTCAGCGCTTCGCTGCCGTTCAATGCCGTCGAGCCGGACGCTGTATCCGCCGGCCTGGAGTGAGTGGCCCTGTTGGATCCGTCCTTGGCTCTCCTCGGCGTAGGCGGTGGAGGCGGCGATGGCGACGGCTGCCAAGGCGACCCCGGTGTGTGCGAGCAGCCCGCCCACGCGTTTGCCGTCGAGGCGTTCGCGTGCCGGGCCGAGCAGGCGTCTCGCGATCGCGGCCAGCGCGAACGCGGCCACTCCGAAGGTGATCAGTGCCATGAGGGAGTGACGGCCGGTGAAGCCCAGGCAGGCGATCGTGGCGGCCCCTGCGCCAGCGGGCAGGATAAGGTCGTGGCTGGGTCGGCGGGTGCCCGCTCCCATGAGGACGACCAGCGCCAGCAGGCCCGGCACGACCGTGCCGTCGTAGTACGGCGGTCCTACCGACACCTGCTCACCGCCGAGCAGGCCACTGATTGCGGGAAACAGGGTGCCGAGCAGCACGGTGCCGGCCAGCACGGTCAGCAGCGCGCAGCCGAGCCGGATCAGCGGGTCCTGCCGGGCCGCCACCTGCGGCTCCCGGCCGCGCCAGGCGAGCAGCCCGCCCGCGCCTACCAGTGCGACCGTCAGCAGCGCGAGCAGCGCCGGCCCGGCCTGCGAGCGGGTGAAGGAGTGCACGCTCGCCACCGCCCCGCTCCGGGTCAGGAACGTGCCGAGCAGCACGAGCAGGAACGTCCCCACCGCCAGCGGTGTCGTCCAGGTGCTCAGCGAGCGCGTCCGGGTGGCGTGCAGCAGCGCCGTCGCGAGCAGCCAGGGCATCAGGGACGCGTTCTCGACGGGATCCCACTCCCAGTAGCCGCCCCACCCGAGCACCCCGTACGACCACCAGGCGCCGAGGACGATTCCGGCGGTCAGCGGAATCCAGGCGGCCAAGGTCCAGGTCCTGATGCGCGCCACTGCCGTATCACCAGTGACAAGACACGCCACACCGTACGCGAAGGGTGCCATCAGTGCGGCGAATCCCAGGTACAGCAGCGGTGGGTGCACCCCCATCAGCGGGTGGCCGCGTAGCAGCGGGTTGGGGCCGGGTCCGTCCGCCGGGACGGGGCCGGCCAGGACGAAGGGGTCGGCTACGAGGGCGGTGAGGGCGAAGAACGCGGCGCAGACCAGCATGACGACGGTCATCGCCACCGGCTGGAGCGGGTCGCGAGCCCGGGCGACGGCGGCGGTTACCGCGGTGAGGATCAGCAGCCACAGGACCAACGATCCTTCCAGCGCCGACCACAGGCTGGTGATCGTGTAGTAGAGGGGCACGTGGCGTCCGCCGTGCCGGGCCACGAATTCCACTGCGAAGTCGTGGGTGACCAGCGCGGTCTCCAGCAGCAGGAAGGCCAGGAGCGCGGCCCCGAGCGTCGCCGTCGTGCCGCGGGCCGCCAGGGTGCGGGTCCGTTCGCACGGCCACGTAAGCGCGGCGAGCAGCGACGCGGCCAGCCCGGACCACAACGCGGCGGTACCCAGAAGGTTGATCACGGTCGCGCTGTTGGGCTGGTGGACATGGTCCAAGCATTCCGCTGGCCGCCCCTCCGGACAAGTTTCCCCAGGTCACTGGCGTGGCGGTGTGGCTGCGTCGCCAATGTCGACTTAACTTGCGCACATAGGGGATGGGAGGCCCGGCACGTGGCGGCATTGACGATCAAGCGCGTGGCGTCAGCCTGGCTACCGCTTCTCACCGCGTCCTGCTCGGGCGGAGCGCCGTCCGCGTTGTCACCGGGCGGGCCGGGTGCGGAGCGGGTGGCCGGGCTGTGGTGGCAGCTGTTCACCATCGCTACTGTCGTCTGCGTCGTGGTCACTGTCCTGGTGGTGTGGGCGATCGCGCGGCGCCGCGACGCCACCGCGCGCGCCGCGTCCGGACGGCGGTTCGTGGTGGTGTGCGGGCTGCTCATCCCGGCCGCCATCCTGACCTTCACGTACCTGACGGGCCTGGACGCCATGCGGGCTTTCGAGGATCCGCGTGACCCGAAGGCGCTGACGGTCGAGGTGACCGGGCATCAGTGGTGGTGGGAGGTCCGCTACCCAGCTTCGCACTTCACCACCGCCAACGAGATCCACGTGCCGGTCGGGCGTACCGTGCACGTGCGGCTGCGCACCGCCGACGTCAACCACAGTTTCTGGGTGCCGCAGCTCACGGTGAAGACCGACCTGGTCGCCGGACGGGTCAACGACCTGTGGTTCACCGCCAACCGAGCCGGCCTGTTCCGGGGGCAGTGCGCCGAGTACTGCGGCACCCAGCACGGCCGCATGGCCCTGCACATCGTGGCCGAGCCGGACGCCGCCTTCCGCGCGTGGCTGGCCCGCCAGTCGCGGCCGGTGACAGCGGCGAGCCAGGGGCGGCAGGTGTTCGAGGCCGCGTCCTGCGCCTCCTGCCACACCGTCGCCGGGACGTCCGCGCAGGGCCAGCAGGGGCCGGACCTGACGCACGTCGGCGGGCGCCGCTTCCTCGGCGCCGGCACCCTGCACAACACGCCGGCGAATCTGGCCGCCTGGATCGCGAACGCGCAGGTGTACAAGCCGGGCAACCGCATGCCGCCGCAGCCGCTCACCCCGCAGCAGTTGCGTGCCGTCACCGCCTACCTGAACAATCTGGAGTAGCACGTGGAGACCGTCGCCCAGACGCGGGCGAGCGCCGCCGAGCGCGTCTCGCGCCACTGGCAGGAGCCGCCCGGCCTGCGCGGCTTCCTCACCACGGTGGACCACAAGCGGGTGGGCCGCCGCTACCTGGCGACCGCCGCCGTGTACTTCACGCTGGCCGGGCTGCAGGCCGTGGTGATGCGCACGCAGCTTATCGCACCGGACGCCGGCGTGGTTTCGCCGCAGACCTACAACCAGTTGTTCAGCCTGCACGGCACCGCGATGATTTTCCTGTTCGCGACACCGATGCTGTTCGGGTTCGGCAACTTCCTGTTCCCGCTCATGCTGGGCACCAGAGACATGGCCTTCCCGCGGCTGAACGCCTTCGGCTACTGGGTGTTCGCGCTGGCCGGGGTGTTCATGTTCGGCAGCCTGCCGTTCGGCGCCGCACCCGACGGCGGCTGGTTCGCCTACGTGCCGCTCACCGGCCCCCGCTTCGCCCCCGGCCCCAACCTGGACGTCTACACGCTGGGGCTGCTGTTCCTGGGCGTGTCCACCACGGCGGGCGCGATCAACTTCATCGCCACCGCGCTGAAGCTGCGCGCTCCGGGCATGACGCTCAACCGCGTGCCGGTGTTCGTCTGGGCGCTGGTGGTCACCTCGTTCATGGTGGTGTTCGCGCTGCCGCCGCTGAACACCGCCAACTTCCTGCTCTTCCTGGACCGCCGGTTCGGCACGCACGTCCTCGACCCGGTAGCGGGCGGCGACGCGGTGTTGTGGCAGCACCTGTTCTGGCTGTTCGGCCATCCCGACGTGTACATCATCGTGCTGCCCGCGCTCGGCATCGTCTCCTCGATCGTGCCGGTCTTCTGCCGCCGCCCGATCGCCGCCTACAGCCTCATCGTGCTGGCCACGGTGGCGACCGGGGTGATCAGCTTCGGCGTGTGGGTGCACCACATGTTCGCGGTGGGGCTGCCGCAGCTGTCGCTGACCTTCTTCTCCGCCGCCAGCATCGTGGTGTCGATCCCTGCCGGCATCCAGGTCTTCTCCTGGCTGGCCACCATGCTTATGGGCCGCGTGGTGATGGGAGTGCCGATGCTGTGGGCGGCCGGGTTCATCGTGGTGTTCACGATGGGCGGGGTGACCGGGGTGATGTTCGCCGTCGTCGCCTTCGACCAGCAGGTCACCGACTCCTACTTCGTCGTCGCGCACTTCCACTACGTGCTGTTCGGCGGCGCGGTCTTCCCCATCATCGGCGGGCTGTTCCACTGGTGGCCGAAGCTGACCGGCACGATGACGAGCGAGCGGGCCGGGCGCTGGTCGTTCTGGCTCACCTTCGCCGGGTTCAATCTCACCTTCTTCCCCATGCACGTGTCCGGGCTGCTGGGCATGCCGCGCCGCGTCTACACCTACCCGTCGGAGATCGGCTGGGAGCCGTGGAACCTGGCAGCGACCGTCGGGGCGTACCTGCTCGCCATCGGCCTGATGGGGGTGCTCGGCACGTTCTGGCACGCGCACCGGCATGGGCTGGCCGCCCCCGCCGACCCGTGGGGCGGCGAGACGCTGGAATGGGCGACCGCGTCCCCGCCGAAGCCGTACAACTTCCCGGTCATCCCCACGGTGCACAGCCTGCACCCCATGTGGGACGAGCGTTCGCGCGCCTCGCTCGCCGAGGGCGCGACGGCCGAGGCCCGGGTACTGGGCGGCGGCCACGAGGTGCTGCGCACCTCGGAGCTGGACGGCGAGCCGGAAGGTCCGCTGGAGATGCCCGAGAACTCGTGGCTGCCGGTCGCGGCAGCGACCGCGCTGTTCCTGACCGTCGTCGCCTTGCTGTTCGACCGGCTCGGCTTCGCCGCCGCCTTCGGCGCCGCCACCGCGCTGGTCGTCGTCCGCTGGCTCTGGCCGAAGGAGGCCGCACGGGCATGACCGCCGTTAACGAGATCACCGAGCCCGCGGCGCTGAGCAGCGCGCCCCCGGGCCGCACTCCGGCCTGGTGGGGCATGGTGCTGTTCGTGGCCACCGAGGCGACGCTGTTCGCCTGTCTGCTGGCCTCCTACTTCTACCTGCGTTTCCTGACCTCCGCCGAGTGGCCGCCATCTGGGATCAAGCAGCCGGAGCTGGTCAAGCCGCTGGTGATGACCGCATTGCTGCTGTCGAGCAGCGGCTGGATCGCCTGGGCCGACTGGGCGATCAGGCACGACCGACAGCGGCTGCTCAGGATCATGCTGGTGCTCACGCTGTTGTCGGGTGGGGCCTTCCTGGGTGTGCAGGCCTCCGAGTACGCCACCAAGCTGGCGGAGTTCACCTGGACCACGAACGCCTACGGCTCGCTGTTCTACGTCATCACCGGCTTCCACGGCACGCACGTCGTCACCGGCCTGGTCATGGTGGGTTTCACGCTGGTTGCGGCACTGGCCGGCAAGTTCGGCGGCGCTCACCACGAGCGGGTGCGGATCGTGTCGTTCTACTGGCACTTCGTGGACGGCGTCTGGCTGGCAATCCTGTTCTCGATCTACCTGAGCCCCCACCTATGAGCACGCGACCGATCACCCGGCGGGCGGGGCGGTGGCTGCTGGCCTTCGCCGTCGCGGGAGGCGCGCTGGCCTGGGCGGCGCACCTGCTGGTGGCCTGGGGCGTAATTGAGCTGGCCTGTTCCATCGGGCACCAGCACGTGGCAGGGATTTCGGTGCGCGCCTTCGCGCTGCTGGCCACCGTGCTGCCCGGCGTGGTCGCGGCCGCGGCACTGGCCGTCTCGTGGCGGTTGCACCGGCACGACCTGGCAGCCCCGCGGGGGCGGCGGGAGCGGCGAGCCGGGTTCCTGGCAGAGCTGGGGCTCGGGCTGAACGCGCTGTCCTGCCTGATGGTCCTGTTCGGCGCGATCGCAGTGGCGGTGCTGGCCCCGTGCGGATAACGGTCCTGCACCATCACGCCGGCGGCCTGGACCTCGCCGGGCTGGTGCCGGTGGCGTGCTGGCTCGTGCTGGGCGCCGCCGGATATCTCCTCGGGCTGCGGCGGCTCGGCGGTCCCTCCCGGTCTCCGGCGGCGGGTGCGCGCCGGCTGGGCAGGGCCAGGGTGTGGGCCTTCGCCGGCGGGCTCGCAGCGGTTGCGGCGGCCCTGCTGCCGCCTCTCGACGCTGTGGCGGACCAGCGGTTCGCCACGCACATGCTGCAGCACATGATCCTCATCTCGGTGGCCGGCCCGCTGCTGGCCGCCGGTTCCCCCGGCCTGCCGCTCACCCTGGCCCTGCCACGACGGGCACGGCGGGTGCTCGCGCTGGTCAGGCACGGTTCACGCCGGGTGCCGTTGCTGGGGCACCCGGTCGCGACCTGGGCCGGACACGTGGCCGTGCTGTGGTTCTGGCACCTGCCGGGCCCGTACGACCTGGCGCTACACGATCCGGTGACGCACCTGGTGGAGCACGCCTGCTTCCTTGGAACCACGTACCTGCTGTGGAGGCACGTCGTTTCCGCCTCCCAGTCCCGGTTGAACCCGCCCGCCGCGATCCTGTACCTGTTCGCCACGGCGCTGCCCAGCGCGGCCCTCGGCGCTGTCCTCACCTTGGCCGGGGCACCGCTGTTCCCCGGGCAGGCGGCGGCCGCGCTGGCGTCGGGCGCCGACCCGCTGACCGACCAACAGCTGGCCGGGCTGGTTATGTGGATTCCGGCCGACCTGGTATATCTCGGCGCGATCTTTGCCATCTTCCTCGCGTGGATGGACAGGCCCCGGGAAATCAGGCCATCGAGGCCGTCCGTCGCCTCGTCCACGTCCGGAGGTGAGCGATGATCGCACGCGTGCTCGCCGCCGCGGGCAGCCTCGCCCTCGCCCTCGCTGTCCCGGCCGCGGCCGCCCGGACCCCGTCCCCCGAGGAGCGGGGCAGGGACCTGTACGGGGCCAGCTGCGCCACCTGCCACGGCCAGGCGGGCGAGGGCAGCGATCGCGGGCCGTCGCTAAGGGGTGCGGGCGCGGCCGGGGCGGACTACCAGCTCTCCACGGGACGTATGCCGATACCGCGGCCCGACGTACGCCCGGAGCGGCAGCCGCCCGCGTTCACCGAAGCCGACATCGCCGCCCTCACCGCCTACGTCGCCTCGCTCGGCACTGGACCGGTCATCCCCCGCGTCCGGCCCGGGGACGTCCGGCAGGGCCGCGAGCTGTACCTGGCCACCTGCGCCTCCTGCCACTCCGGCTCCCAGGCGGGCGGCACGCTGGCCCACGGCCTGGCTGCTCCCCCGCTGCTGTACTCCACCCCAACGCAGATCGCCGAGGCCGTCCGGCTCGGCCCCGGCGCGATGCCCGCTTTTCCTGCCTCGGTGCTCAGCGACGCCCAGCTCGATGCGATCGCGTCCTACCTGACCACCACCCGTCCCCAACTCGACCACGGCGGCGCCCCGCTGGGCGGCATCGGCCCGGTCGCCGAGGGCGCGGTCGCCCTGCTGGCCGGCCTCGGCCTGCTCCTGCTCTTCATCCGCCTGATCGGGAAGAGGGCGCCATGACCGATCCGCAGCGGGGGGCCGAGCGGGGCATCGCGACGGCCTTCGCGGTGACCGTCGCCGGCGCGGTGCTGGCCGCGGTCGCCTACATGGCGGGCCACGACCGGCTGCTGCTCGCGCTCGGCTTCTGCGCGGCCTTCGCCGGGCTGGCCGCCGGCTTCACGCTGTGGGCGGCCCGGTTGCTGCCGCAGGGCCCGTACGTCGGGGAGCGCGAGCCGATGCGCTCCCCGCCGCAGGAGCGGCAGGCGCTGGAGCCGGAGTTCGAGCGGCCCGCCGGCCGGCTGCCGCGCCGCATGCTGACGGCGGCTCTCGGCGCGCTGGGGCTGGCAGGGCTGTTCCCGCTGCGGTCGCTGCTGGTGCACGGCCCCTCGCCGGCGGTCGCGCTGGCCACCACCGCCTGGCGGGACGGCGTACGCCTGGTGGATCAGGACGGCCAGCCCGTCCGCCCCGAACGCGTCCCCCCGGGCACGATGCTGACGGTCTTCCCCGAGGGCCACCGTGACACCGGCGACAGCATGGCGCTGCTACTGCACGTGGAGCCCGCCCGGCTGGACCTACCGGCCGGCCGCGAGCGCTGGACGGTCGGCGGCATCATCGCCTACTCGAAGCTGTGCACCCACGCCGGCTGCCCCGTCGGCCAGTACATGCGGCCGCAGGAGCGGCTGGTCTGCCCGTGCCACCAGTCGGTGTTCGACGTGCTGCGCGGCGCCGAGCCGGTGTTCGGCCCGGCCGCCCGCTCGCTGCCGCAGCTTCCACTGCGGATTGGGCCAGGCGGGGTGCTGGTGGCCGCGGGCGATTTCCCCGAGCCGGTCGGCGCGGGCTACTGGAGGACGATGTGATGCTGCGCCAGCTGGGCCGCGCCGCCTGGCGCTGGACGGACGGGCGGCTGAGAGCAGCCCAGCTCACCCGGACGGCACTGACCAAGGTCTTCCCCGACCACTGGTCGTTCATGCTGGGCGAGATCGCGCTTTACAGCTTCGTCACGCTGGTGGCAACCGGCGTGTTCCTCATCTTGTTCTTCGTGCCGAGCAGCGCCGAGACGATCTACGGCGGCTCGTACGCTCCGCTGCGTGGCTCGTCGGTGTCGGCCGCCTACGCCTCGGCGATCAGGCTGAGCTTCGACGTGCGCGGCGGGCTGCTGTTCCGGCAGGTCCACCACTGGTCGGCGTTGATCCTCCTGGGCGCGATCGCCGCACACGCGTGCCGGATCTTCTTCACCGGCGCGTTCCGCAAGCCGCGCGAGATCAACTGGCTGGTCGGCGTCACGCTGCTGCTCACGTCGCTGGCCAACGGCTTCATCGGCTACTCCCTGCTGGACGACCTGCTGTCCGGCAGCGGGCTGCGCATCGGCTACTCGATCGCGCTGTCGGTGCCGCTGGTCGGGCCGTGGCTGGCGTTCCTGCTGTTCGGCGGCGAGTTCCCGGGCGACGTGATCATCTCGCGCCTGTACGGGCTGCACGTGCTGCTGCTGCCTGTGCTCATCGCCACCCTGATCGCCGTGCATCTGGCGATCCTCGTGCGACAGAAGCACACGCATTTCGCCGGCCCGGGGCGGCGCGACAGCAACGTGGTGGGCTCCAAGTTGTGGCCCACGTACGCCTTCCGCTCGCTGGGCCTGCTGTCCGGCGTGCTGGCGGTGACCTTCGGCCTGGGCGGGCTTGTCCAGATCAACCCGGTGTGGGTGTGGGGGCCGTTCGAGCCGGCGAACTCGACCACGCCGGCCCAGCCGGACTACTTCCTGGGCTGGGTGGAGGGCATGATCCGGCTGTTCCCCGCGGCCGAGTTCTGGGTGTTCGGTCACCTGGTGCCCTCGCCGTTCCTGCCGGCGGTGGCGCTGCCGCTGCTGATGGTACTCGTCATGTACGCCTGGCCGTGGCTGGACCGCCTGGTCACCGGCGATCGGGGTCGGCATCACGTGGCCGCCCGGGTCAGGGAACGTCCCGGACGGACGGCGGTGGGCGCGTGGGCGGTGGCGCAGGCGGGGCTGCTGCTGTTCGCCGCGTCCGACGACCTGATGGCCCGCTGGCTGTCGGCGCCCGTGGAGGACGTCGTGGCGGTGCTGAGGATCGTCGTGCTCGCCGGGCCGCCGGTCGTCGCCGCGGTGGCGTACGTGCTGGCGCGGGCCCTGCGGGCGTATCCGGAGAGCACGCTTATGACGCTGGAGCCCCGGCACGTCGGCGAGGCGCTGGGGCTGTCCCGGCCCCGCCCGTCCCGGCGCGCCGCGCCGGAGGGTGGGCCGGGCGCCCGGCCCGAGGTGCCGTCGGAGGATGCGCCGCAGGTCGTGAACGCTGGAGGCGGGCATGCCGATTGAGGTATGGCAGCAGCCGAACGGCTACTGGCGGTGGGCCTACAGGGAAGGACAGACGCACCTGCTGAGCAACTCCGAGTACACGAGCGAGCAGGCCGCTCGCCGCAGCGCGGGCGTGGCCTACCCGAACCCCTGTGTCGCGCACGACGAGCGGCCGTCACGGGCGGACCGCCTGCTGAGCGGGGCCTTGATGCGGTTTCTCCTAGCCGTGATCACCTACCGGCTCCTGCGGCGGACGATCGACAGGTTCCGGCGGGAGCGCCTCCCCCGCGGCGACGGACGGGCTCGGTAGATTGGGGATCGTCACGTACAGTGACGACGGAAGGAGGCGGCATGCGACCGTCTTTGCCAGGGACGCTGGTCGCGGCGCCCGCCGTGACGGCCCTGATCCTCGGTCTGGTGGTGGCGCCACCCGACGCCGCACAGGGAGAGCTGCAGCGCCTCATGTACGTGCACGTGCCCGCGGCCTGGACGGCGTACCTGTGCTTCACCGCGGTACTCGCTGCCGGGCTGCTGCGGCTGCGGCACGCCAGGCCGGCACTGGAGCGGATCGGCAGGGCCGCGGGCGAGGTCGGCACCGGCCTGACCGCCCTGGCCATCGCGCTCGGCATGGTGTGGGGACGGCCGGTCTGGGGCGTGTGGTGGACCTGGGATCCCCGGCTGGCCACGACGGTGCTGATGCTAGCCGCTTACCTCGCGTACCTGATCGTGGCACGGCTGGCGGGTGGCCGGGCGGCGGCCTTCGTCGGCTGCGCCGGGTTCGTGACCGTGCCGCTGGTGCACGGCTCGGTCCTGTGGTGGCGCGCCCTGCACCAGCCGCCCACGGTGCTCGGCCCGGAAGGCCGGCTGCCGATCGCCGCGCCGATGCTGGCCGCGCTGCTCGCGGCGATGGCGGCGTTCGCCGCGCTGGCGGCCTGGGTGATCGCGCGCCGCGTCCGCTCGCTCGCCGCCGCACCCGTGCCGCAGTTGCTCGCTACGCGCACGCCCGCCGGAGCGGCGCGGTGAGTGAGTGGGTTTGGGTGGGCGCCGGTTACCTGCTCACCGCAGCCACCTTGGCGGCGTACGTCGTGTGGTCGGGCCGCACACCGTCATGAGAAGACTGCTGATTGCCGCCGTGGCTCTAGTGGCCGGAGGCGCGCTGGCGTACCTGGGGCTGGACGAAGGTCTCGTCTACTACCGCACCCCACAGGAACTCGCCCAGGAGCCGCCGGACCGGGACGAACGGCTGCGGGTCGGCGGGCTGGTCATCGCCGGCAGCGTGCGCGCGATACCCCGGGGTGTCGCCTTCACGCTCACCGACGGCGTACGCGATCTGCCGGTAGAGCACGAAGGCGGGGTCACTCCGGCCTTCACGGGTGGACAGGGAGCGGTCGTCGAGGGCCGCATGGACGGCTCGGTGTTCCACTCCGACCGGCTGATGGTCAAGCATTCCAACGAGTACCGGCCGCCGTCGGCGGTGGCGCGCACCCGCGTCGGCCTCACCGAATGGGCGGTGACTGTCCGCGACCCCGTGCTGCGGGCCGGGCCGGTGACGCTGGAGGTGACCAACGCAGGAGCCACTGCGCACGACCTCATCGTGACCGGCGCCGGCGTTTCGGCGCACACACCGGTGCTGGCCCCAGGGCAGGCCTCGACGCTGCGCTTCGACGCGCCGCGCGGCGCCCTGCTGACGCTGGTGTGCGGCGTCATGGGCCACGAACCGCTGGGCATGAGCGGCACTCTGGGCGTCGCAGACCTCTAGGATGTGCCGACCCGGCGGGCCGCGCTGCGGCCCCACCGTACACTCCAGGTTCCATGCCGCAGCGACGCTCGCGTAGAAAATGCCGAAGCGCGTGCGGCCGGTAGGCGTCCAGAGCGTGCGCGAGCACGCGACGATCGTCGTTCGCATGCAGACGACCGCCGCCATCGCCAAGACGCCACTCAGCAAAGACGACCCGGCCCTGAGCAGGTGGCCGTCATCCACACGCTCCGGATGTCGCGCAGACCTGTACCGGTGCGCTGAGGTCTGCTTGACGGAGCAGGAGCGCGGCTGTCGATAAAAAGCAAGGCCAATGGAGGGCCCGCCACGTCCTTTCGTGCCGCCCGCCGTCGTCTGTCTGCCGCCGGGCACCCCATCTGTTCGCGGAAGTGGCGGTGAACGGCTCGCGGCCATGGGGCGCTGGACCGCGAAGCCGCTCACGCACTCCGGACAGACGAGGAATCGAGGCGGCCTCGGGCTTGGTCTCGCTGCGCCCATTCTCGTCGACGTCGTCCTCGCGGGCGTGCCGGACGCAGCTCGGGCGCAATAGGCGGGGTGCTCTCTACTGTCAACCAGGTCGGCGGTGCCGCCGGTATCGCCGTACTCGCACGATCTTCTTCGCTTTCGTCACTGGTTCAGCCACCGGAGCACCGGTGCTGACCACCTACAGTCACGCGCTCAGCATTGTCCTGCTCGCTTCCGCCACGCTTTACCTGGTCACGGCGCTCATGATGCTCGCACTTCCGAGAGCCGCAGTCAGGCACGCCCAGTACACTGGGCATGACGAGCATCGGCGCCCCGTTGATCGTACGGGTGCCCGCCTGGTGAGGTGCCATCAAACGGGGGCTCGTCGGGCCAGGGTCTCACCAACCTGTGGCGGGCCGCTTCCAGATCAACGCCGAAGCGTCCGCCCGGCGAGTATCAGGACCGCGCCCGCCGTAGTGGTGGCCGCGAGCGTGGCGAGCAGGCGGGCCGTGCGGGAGGGTGGTTCGGGACGGTGGGCCCAGTGCCGTTCCGGGCGGTCCTCGCTGTCGTCGCCGTGCAGGCCGGCGCGCAGCAGCTCGGCAAGGTGCATGCCACGCCGTCCGCCGGCCCGGCTCTGGTCGAGCTGGGTGCGGCAGCTGAACCCGTCGGCGAGAATCACATCGGCTTCGGCGGCGGCGCGGACAGCGGGCAACAACACCCGCTCGGCGCATGCTTCCGACACCTCGTAGTGGCCCTGCTCGAAGCCGAAGTTGCCGGCCAGGCCGCAGCAGCCGGAGTCCAGCACGTCGGCCTCCACCCCGGCGGCAGCGAGCACTGCCCGGTCCGCTTGGAAACCCATGATCGCGTGGTGGTGGCAGTGGGTCTGGACGCGGGCGGTGCGCCGCACTCGTGGCGGTCTCCAGCCGGGGGTGTGCTCGTGCAGCAGTTCGGACAGGGTGACGGTCTGGCGGCTGAGCCGGTCCACGTCCTCGTCGTGCGGGAACAGCTCACGGGCGTCGCCGCGGAAGACGGCGGTACAGCTCGGCTCCAGGCCGACCACGTAGGCGCCCGCGCGCAGGTGCGGTCGTAGCACGTCCAGCGTCCGCCGCAGCACCCGCTTGGCAGTACCGATCTGGCCGGTGGAGATCCAGGTCAGGCCGCAGCACACCGCCTGTCGCGGAACGATGACCTGCCAGCCGGCGTCCTGCAGGACCTCGGTGGCGGCCTCGGCGATTTCCGGGCTGAAGTGGTTGGTGAAGGTGTCCGGCCACAACACGACACTGCCGCGCGTGCCACCGCCGCCCGCTGGGTCGAGCCGTTGCTGGAAGGTGCGGCTGGCGAAGAGGGGGATCTCCCGGCGCACGTCGACGCCACCCGCCTTCTTGATCAGCCATGCCAGGCCGGGCGCGTGCGTGACGGCGTTGACCAGGCGTGGAACGAGGGCGGCGGCGCGCGCGGCCAGCGGCAGCCAGCCCATCGCGTAGTGGGCGCGGGGCCGCAGCCGCCCGGCGTAGTGATGGGACAGGAACTCGGCCTTGTAGGTGGCCATGTCCACGTTGACCGGGCAGTCTGCCTTGCAGCCCTTGCACGCCAAGCACAGGTCCAGCGCGTCTCTGACGGCGTCGGAGCGCCAGCCGTCGGCGATCGCTCCGCCGCGCGCGGTGCCGTCCAGCATCTCGAACAGCAGCCGTGCCCTGCCGCGGGTGGAATGCTCCTCTTCCCTGGTGACCATGTAGGAGGGGCACATCACGCCGCTGTGCTCCCGGCGACAGCGGCCGACGCCGACGCAGCGCAGCACGGCCCGGCCGAAGCTGCCCTCATCGTGCGGGTACTGGAAGTGCGTGTCCATCTCACCATGGTGGTAGTCGGTGCCGAGTCGCAGGTTGTCGTCCAGCCGGTACGGCGCCACCACCTTGCCGGGGTTCATCCGGTTGCCCGGGTCGAAGATCGCCTTGAATCGGCCGAACGCCTCGACCAGGTCGTCGCCGAACATCTTCGGCAGCAACTCGCCCCGGGCCTGCCCGTCACCGTGCTCTCCGGAGAAGGAGCCGCCATACGCGACAACGAGGTCGGCGGCCCGCTCGATGAAGGAGCGAAACGCCCGCACGCCATGGGCGTGCGTGAGGTCGAACGGGATGCGCGTGTGCACGCAGCCCTGCCCGAAGTGGCCGTACAGGGACGCGGTGCCGAAGTCGTACTCGTCATATAGCCGGTGCAGGTCACGCAGGTAGTCACCGAGCCGGTCGGGGGCCACGGCGGAGTCCTCCCAGCCGGGCCAGGTGTCGGGCAAGCCGGGAACGCGAGCGGTGGCGCCCAGTCCGGACTCGCGGATGTGCCACATCTCCTGCTGGTGCTGCTCGTCGTCGAAGTAGCCGACGTCCGGGTCGTGGCGCGTTTTGCCCAGCGCGCGGAGCATCTCCTCGGCCGCTGCGGCGGCCTCGTCCCGGGTGTCGCCGCCCATCTGGACCAGCAGGTAGGCACCCTCTTGCGGGAGCAACTTCAACGCCTCGGGGTTGAGGTGCTTGCGCTTTTGAAAGTCGATGAGCTTGCGGTCCAGTCCCTCCAGGGCGATCGGCCGGTGCGGCAGGATGTCGGGCACCGCGTCGGCCGCGGCGGCGATGTTCGGGTAGGTCAGAAACGTCAGCACTCGGGCTTTGACGATCGGCACCAGCTTGAGCCGGGCTCTCAGCACTGTCACACAGGTGCCCTCGGTGCCGACCAGCGCCTGGGCAAGGTGGAAGTTCTTCTCCGGCAGCAGACTGTCGAGGTTGTAGCCGGAAACCCGCCGCGGTATTTGCGGGTAGCGGGTGCGGATCTCACCGAGATGGGCGTCGCGCACTTCGCGCAGCGCGTGGTAGATCTCGGCCCGGCGACCTCCTGCAGCGATGATCTCGGCGTACTGCTCGTCGGATGTCTCGCCGACCCACATGCGGGTGCCGTCGTAGAGCAGCACTTCCAGCTCGGCGACGTTGTCGACGACCTTGCCGGTACGCTGCGCTGTGGCGCCGCACGAGTTGTTGCCGATCATCCCGCCGATCGTGCAGTGATCGTGTGTCGCCGGTTCCGGACCGAACTCCAGACCTGTGTACTTGAGCTCATCGTTGAGCTGATCCAGGACGATGCCGGGCTCGACCAGACAGGTACGGCGCTCCTCGTCCACGTCCAGCAGCTGGTGACAGTACTTCGACCAGTCGATGATCACCGAGGTGTTGGTGCACTCCCCCGCCAGGCTGGTGCCGCCGCCACGCGAGGTGATCGGCGCCCCGTGCCGCCGGCAGACTGCTACCGCCGCCACCGCGGCTTCCACCGTTCTGGGAATGACCACGCCGATCGGGGTTTGGCGGTAGTTGGAGGCGTCCGTGGAGTACGCGCCCCGCGACCCGGCGTCGAAGCGCACCTCGCCGTCCACCTCGACAGCCAGGTCACGGGCCAGGGCCTTGACGTCCACATGAGGGAAGGCAATCTTGCTGACGGGAGCAGGCAGATCGATCCTGGTCATGCGCGCAACTCGTTGATCTTGTCACGGACGACGGTGGCGAGGGTGGCGACCTTGTGCGGCTGGCCGCGCAGGAACGCCTCGGTGAAGTGCTTGGCCTGGTCGTACTTGACCTTGCCCGGCATCGGCGGCTCGTTCGGGTTGACATCCACGTCCACAAGCGCCGGGCCTGGATGCTCCAGGGCCAGGCCGACGGCGTGTTCCAGGTCGCCGGGCCGGGTGACCTTCACCCCGTAGGCACCGCACCCGCGTGCCCAGGCGGAGAAGTCCGCCTCCGGTTGGCGGTGCCGGACCGCGTACTCCGGATAGCCGAGAATGATCTGTTCCCAGAGGATCTGGCCGTAGGAATTGTTGTTGTTGACGATCACCTTGATCGGCAGCTCGTGCCGGACCGCGGTGAGGAACTCCGCCATCAGCATGGCGAACCCGCCGTCGCCGACGAACGCGATGATCTGTCTGCTCGGGAAGGCATGCTGCATCGCGATGGCGTACGGCAGGCCCGGCGCCATCGTGGCCAAGTTGCCCGACAGGTAGAAGCGCCGATCGCCGCGGATGGTCCAGTGGCGGGCCGCCCAGGTGGCGATCGTGCCCGAGTCGCAGGTCAGGGTCGCGTCATCGGCGGCCAGCCGATCGATGCAGCCCATGAGGTACTGCGGCGCGATCGGCTCACGGCTGCCGTCCTGCAGCGCCGTCATGTCCGCCCGCCAGGAATCCATCTCCTGGCGGTACTTGTGCAGGAAGCCCTGATCACCATCGGACAGCAACGGCAGCAGCCCTCGCAGGGCGAGCTTGGCATCTGCGGCGATCTGCGCCTCCACCGGCAGTCGAAGGCCCAGCAGCGTCGCGTCGGAGTCGATCTGCACCACCCGGACCTTGCCCGGCTCAGGCAGGTATTTCCCGTAAGGGAAGGACGTGCCGACCATGAGTAGCGTGTCGCATTCCTCCATGGCTTCCTCGCTGGGCTTGGTTCCCAGAAGGCCGAGTCCGCCGGTGGTCACCGGATGGTCGTCGGGCACCACGGCCTTGCCCGGCAGCGTCTTGACCACCGGAGCGCCGAGCTTCTCCGCCACGGCGATCACCTCGTCCCGGGCGTGCAGCGCCCCTACGCCGACGAGGATGGCAGGCTTGCGAGCGGAGTTGAGCACCTCGGCCGCCCTGCGCAGGGCCGCCTCCTCCGGCCGTAGCAGCGGCCGGTCCAACGCTGGCATGCTCGACGGCGCGACGCCCGGTGCCGGATGCCGGTAAGGGTCCTGCTCGACGGAGGCCACCTGAATGTCGTTCGGGAAGCTGAGGTGCGACACGGTGTTCTTGACCAGGGCATTCCGGATCGCCAGGTCCACCACTCCGGGCATCTGCTGCGGATTGGTGATCATGAGGTTGTAGTCGGCGACGTCCTGGAACAACCGGTCGACGTGCACCTCCTGCTGGTAGCGGCTGCCCAGCAGCGAGGTCTCCTGCATGCCCGTGAGCGCCAGCACCGGCGCGTGATCCAGCTTCGCGTCATACAGGCCGTTCAGCAGGTGGATCGCCCCCGGCCCCGACGTCGCGGCACACACCCCGAGCCGCCCCGTCGCCTTGGCGTAACCGGTCGCCATGAACGCCGCCGCCTCCTCGTGATGCACCAGGACGAACCGCAGCTTCTCCCGATGCCGCCGGAAGCCCTCCATGAGCCCGTTGATGCCGTCGCCCGGCAACCCGAACACGGTGTCCACGCCCCATTCGACCAGCCGTCTGGCCAGGCTCTCGCCAACGATTTCTGGCATTTCGATCTCCCGTCTCGATCCTCGCTCGCAGCGCGCCTTACCCCCGGACCTCCGCCTGATACAGATCTTGGACATCGCTGGTGTTGGGATGGTCATGTCGTGGCATGGCAGACAGGGGTGTGACCTGGGACAACAGGGGTATACGCGGCTGGCCGGAACTACAGAACGGAAGTCACCGATGAAGACCCAGCAGCTCAAACGCAAGGCCAAGGAGACCGCCACCACCGTGGCAGGCTCGGCAGCGGGCGCCGTGGCCGACCCCAAGACCGCTTCGAGCAAAATCAGGTTGTCCGCCACCAAGCCGAAAACACTTGCCATACTCTCGGCCCTGCTGACCGCATACCTCCTCGGCAGACGTGCCCGCCGCAGATGAAGTCGAAATTCGCCGCCGCAACGGACCTGCTGCCGGCCCTGCGGCTCGCATCGGAGGCGGGACAGAACCCGCACACCACACCCCAACAGCCCGCCAGGCCCTGATCCGACCACAAGAGCACTCGACAACCTTTGCATTGTGCAATAGATTGCCGCGGGACGGCTCAGCAGCCCTGCGCCGTCATTCGTGGGACAAGGAGGGGTCCCGTTAGCAATGAAGAAATTTTCAACGAAGTAGCGTCTGACCTGCGGTAACGGAGGGGGTTGACCTCCTGTGGCGGGTTGATGATCACTGCCGCTACGGTCGTTTCGGTTTTGTCCGGTACGGCACGTGGAGTGGTGCGTCGTCAGAGAAGATGTTCTCCGAGGAGCAGTTGGAGCAGCTGCGTTCGTTCCCGGAGATCAGCGCGGATGAGTTGATCCGGTATTTCACGCCGACGTTGGCTGACGTGGCGTTCGTGAGTCCCGGCGGGCGGGGCCCGGTGGACCGGTTGGGCATGCTGGTCCAGCTGTGCACGCTGCCGTGGCTCGGGTTCGTGCCCGACGATGTCGCCTCGGCGCCATCGTCGGCGGTGGCCCGGGTCGCGGAGCGGCTGGGCGTGGCGCCGGCGGCGCTGCGGCTGTACGGCAAGCGCGATCAGACCCGCTCGGACCATCTGAGCCTGATCGCCAAGTATCTGGAGTGGCAGACCGCTCCGGCGGGCAGCCAGGCGATGAAGGAGCTGGAGCAGTTCCTGCTGGACCGGGCGATGGAGCATGACTCGCCGACGCTGCTGTTCAACCTGGCGCGCGAGTATCTGATGGCGGCCAAGGTGATCCGGCCCGGCGCGCTCATCTTGGCCAAGATGGTCGGCACGGCCCGCAAGGGCGCCTCCGATCTGACCTCGCAGCTGGTGGGGCACCTGCTGACGGCGGAGGTCCGCGCCGATCTGGAGCGGATGCTGGCGGTGGATGCGGGGCTGGGGATGACCCGGCTGGAGTGGCTGGTCAGCCCGGCCCGGGACGCGTCGGCGACCTCGGTGAAGACCGCGATCGACAAGCTGACCTGGCTGCGCGCGATCGACGCCCACCAGATGGATGTGTCGGTGCTGCCGAACGAGCGGCGCCGGTTCCTGGCCCAGGTCGCGCGCCGCTCGACCAACCAGGGTTTGGAGCGGCGCAAGGAGCGCAAGCTCCCGATCCTGCTGGCGTTCGTGGCCCAGGCCGCGGTCGACCAGCTCGATGAGGTGGTGGCCCTGTTCGATCAGGCGGTGTCGGCGCGGGAGTCGCGGGCGAAGTCCAAGACGGATGACGCGCTGGTCGAGCGGGCCAAGAAGGGCGAGGCCCGGCAACTGGTGATGGAGCTGATCCTGCCGGTGCTGGCCGACCCGTCGATCCCCGACGATGAGGTGGGCGGGATGCTGCGCGAGCGGATCGGCATGCAGCGGCTGCGGGAGATCACCTCCGATGCGTGGAAGCCGCTGCCCCGCGACCATGGCCGGCTGTCGGAGCTGGAGTCCTCCTACACCTACCTGCGCCAGTTCACCCCGAACGTGCTGGCCGCGATCGACTTCCAGGGCGGGCCGGGCACGAGCGAGCTGATGGAGGCGGTGGCCATCTTGAAGGAGATGAACCGGCTCGGCGGCCGGAAGGTACCTGCGGGGGCGCCGACCAGCTTCGTGCCGACTAAGTACGCCGACTACCTGGCCAAGGCCCGCAAGTCCGGGGAAGACACCGCCTACCGCCATTTCTGGGAACTGTGCGTGATCTTGTGCCTGCGGGACGGGCTGCGCAGCGGGGATGTTTTTGTGCCGGGCTCGCGCCGCTACGCCGATCCGGCCACCTACCTGTACACGCCCGAGCAGTGGGCGCCGCGGCGCAGCGAGTACTGCCGCCTGGTGGGCAAGCCGCCGAACGCGGCCGAGGCGCTGGAGCAGGGCAAGGAGGAACTGCACTCCGCCCTGGAGGAGTTGGAGAAGACCCTGGCCGGCGCCGCACCGGATGACACCGGCATGGTCCGGCTGGATGAGGACGAGCATCTGGTGGTGCCGCCGCTGTCGGCCGAGGACGTGCCGGCCGAGGCCAAGGCGCTGAAGGACGAGCTGGCCGGGATGCTGCCGTTCGCGCCGATCGCCTCGTTGCTGATCGAGCTGGACGCGCGCACGCACTTCCTGGATTGCTTCACCCACGCCGGCGGGCGCAAGCTCAGCACGTCCGTGGAGACCAAGCGCAACATCCTGGCCGTGCTCATCGCGATGTCCACCAACTTGGGCCTGGCCCGCATGTCGGAGGCCTGCGGGGTGTCCTACGACGTGCTGGCCTGGACGATGGAGTGGTATGTGCGGGAGGAGACGCTGCGCGAGGCCAACACGGTCATCGTTGACCACCATTACGGCCTGGAGCTGGCCAAGGTGTTCGGCGGCGGCACCATGAGCTCCTCGGACGGGCAGCGGTTCCCCGTCCGCGGCAAGACCGTGACCGGCCGGAACATGGTCATTCACGGTGGTCAGGTGCTGTCCACCTACACCCATGTCTCCGATCAGTGGTCGACGTACGGCACGAAGATCATCGTGCCGACCGCGCGCGAGGCGCACTACGTCCTGGACGACTTCCTGGGCAACGCCACCGACCTGCCGATCGCCGAGCACGCGACCGACACCCACGGCGCCACGTTGATCAACTTCGCGCTGTTCGACCTGGTGGGCAAGGCGCTGACCCCGCGCTTGCGGGACCTGACCCGGGTCACCCTGGTACGGGACGAGACCCCGACCGAGATCGCCAAGCGCTACCCGCACGCCGGGCCGCTGCTGGGCGCGCGCTGGAATGAGGACCTGGTCGCCGGCTGCTGGCCGGACCTGCTGCGGATGGCCGGGTCGCTGAAGTACGGCCAGGCCACCGCCTCGCTGATCGTCGGCAAGTGGTCGGCCGCCTCCCGGCAGAACACCCTGGCCGCCGCGCTGAAGGAATGGGGCATGCTGCGCAGGACCGTCCACCTGGCCAAATACCTGTCGGACCCGGCGTTCCGCAGGAAGATCTCGCGGCAGCTGAACAAGGGGGAGAGCCTGCACGCGCTGCGCCGCGACCTGCACTACGCGCAGCAGGGCACGATAACCCGCCCGCACCTGGAGCAGCAGACCGAGCAGGCGTGGTGCCTGACCTTGCTGACCAACGCCGTCGTCGCCTGGACCACAGAATATTATTCTAGAGCGGTGACGGAGCTGCGCTCGCAGGGCCGGGAGGTGAGCGACGAGATCTTGTCGCACATCTCCCCCGGGCATAGCGACAATATCAACTTCTTCGGGGTGATCAATGTGGACGTCGAGGCGGAGCTGGCCAAGCTGGATGGCAGCGGCTGGCGGCCGCTGCGGCCCGCGCAGCTGCGTGAGCTGGGACTGATGCCCTGACAAGCCCTGCGCCGCGCGCGGTGGAGGAGGCGGCGTAGGCGATGATCGTCGGGGTGGTCTGCGCCGGGCGCGGGCCACCCCCTGGTGCTTACGGCCCGTTCTGGGCGAGCGCGACGATGACTTGGAGCATGCCGTAGGCGGCCGGCATGGTCTCGGCGTGGAAGGCGACGGTGCGCCCGCTTCGGGTGACGCCGGGCAGGAGAGCGGCCAGGTCCGCCGCTCGCGGTTGGTGCAGGTCAACCTCGATGCGGAGCGGCTGCGGCACCGACGCCGGCGCTCTGGTGGCGTTCAACCCGTAGTCGTAGCGCTCAGGGGTGGTCTCGGCGGGGTGGACGATGCCGGCGATGCCCTCCAGGTCCACCGAGATCAGCACCTTGATCGTCACCTTGTTCCCCCGGATGTGCTTGCTCTAGAGGGTGCGCAGGGCGATGCCGCGGCCACCGAAGAACGTCTCGAACACGGCGCTGGGCAGGCTGGCCTGGCGGGCGTCAGGGGGTGTGGCCGGAGGGGTTGTGCAGGTGGAGCAGGCCATGGTCGTGGCCGGTGAGCAGGACCAGGTGCCCGCCCCGGCCGGGCGCCGGCACCTCGGGGCGGCGGATCTCCTTGTGAACTGAGGCGATGACCAGGTGCCCGTCGGCGAGCAGGCCGGGCAGGTCGGCGGCGGCCAGGTGCGGGTGCACGTCGGCGTGCAGGCCGTGCTCGGCGCGTACGTAGTCGGCGAACGGTGCGTAGTACAGGCCCTTGATCTGACCGTCGTCGTGCTCGACGTAGCCGCCGTAGGCGCGGCAGCCATACAGCAACTCAAGGAGGGGGCGGGGCATGGCCGTCGCGGTGGTCCAGGGCCATCTGCAGGCAGTCTATGCCGCAGCCGTGCCGGCACCAGCGGCCGTACTCGGCCCGGGTGCGTGCCCCCGAGGCGTGCCGTCGTGGATCATCAGCGGGATCGGCGCCCTCATAGACGATGGCGCCGATCCGCTGTGGGCTCATGTACTGGTGAACAGGGCGACACCGTCATGAAGTGCCTGCTGGCTGCTGCCCGCTCCAGGCGTGCAGGCCAGGCACCCCACCATCTCCCCAGCAGCGGCTGTGCGGTCGATCAGCGACCGGAACGTGGTCCAGGAGATGTTGCCCCCGGACAGGACCACGCCCATTCTGCCGGAAAAGATCTCGATCCGCCCGCCCATCGCCGTGGCGAGCGCGCACGCGCCGCTCGGCTCGACGACGGTCTTGGTGCGGGTGAAGCAGGCCGCGATCGCTTCGACGATCTCGGCGTCGGTGACGGTGACCACCTGGTCCAGTCCCTGCTGCCCCAGCCTGGTGCTTACGCGCCGATCGTGATGCCGAGCTCCGCTTCAGCGAGCTTGAACAGCAGCTCCCAGCTCCCAGCTCTTGGCCTCGGTGTGGACCTGGGCCGTGATCTCTGCGAGCGCGCGGCGTTGTTGTCCCTGGCTCAGCGGCCGGCGGCGAGCAGGTCGAGGGATACCTGCCACAGGCGCTCGGCCGCTTCGGGGTCCAGTGCGTGGTCTGCGACTCCAGTGCTCTGGCGGGGCTCGTTACGTACGGCCTGGTTGCAGTTCTCGAAGTACATTCCGCCCTTGCCCTCCAGGTCGGGCCAGGTGGCCAGAAGGGTAGGGGTGGCCGCGCCCTGCTCGGCCGTCCGGTAATCGAAGTCGGGCAGCGCTGCCCGGGTCTCAGCGCTCAGGTGCCGGTCGAGGTTGGTCTTGATCGGTCCTGGGTGCACGGTGTTGGCGGTGACACCGTCGGCGGACCAGCGCCGCTGGGCCTCGACGGCGAACAGCGCGGTGGCGGTCTTGGACTGGCCGTAGGCGACGGCTGGATTGTAGGGCCGATCGCGGAAGTTGAGGTCGTTGAAGTCGACGGGTCCGTAAATGTGGGCATCCGAGCTGAGGGTGACCAATCGCGCGCGTCTCGCAGCAGCGAGCGCCGGCTGCAAGCCGGTGGTGAGTGCGAAATGCCCCAAGTGGTTGACGGCGAATTGCGTCTCCAGGCCCTGGGCGTTGTGTGTCTCGGGCGGGAAGCACACGCCGGCGTTGTTGACCAGGATGTGCAGGGGGCCGCTCCAGGCCGCGACCAATGCGCCCACCGATGTGAGGACGGACAGGTCCAGGTGCGCGACGCGGACGGTTGAATTGCCGGTGCTCGCCGCGATGTCTCGGGCGACCTGATCGCCGGCACCGGTATTGCGCACAGCCAAGGTCACCTCGGCTCCGGCTGAGGCCAGTGCCCGTGCGATTTCGACCCCGATACCCGAGGACGCGCCGGTGACGATGGCTCTCTGCCCGTACAGGTCTCGGCCGGCGACAACGTCGGCAGCGGTGCTGTCAGCGTTGAACGGTGTGGTGATGAGCACGGTCATAAGAACATTCCTTGTCGGATGGTGCAGAATCGCAGAAATCGTTATCAGCGCACGGTGGGGCGGGGCCACGTCCACCCGCGCAGTCGCGGTAGTGCGAGCCCTGGGCACGGCGTGGACGGGCGCCCAGGGCGGCACCCGGGTCGAGCATGTTTGGTGCCGGTCCGCTGCGGCGGTGTAGTCGCTGTGGAGCAGCCGAGCTCGTCCCGTTGTCGAGGTCGGTGATGCGGAATGCGAGCTTGGCCCGGAGCCCTCCGCCGCCCAGCAGCACATCTCGTCAGCACACTGGTTGACAAGAGCAATCTTGTCGGGCACGGCTTGCTTCGTCCAACATGAGTTGCCTGCAACGGTCACAGCCCGACCCTGTTAGCTCGGAGCAACTCTCCCTTGCGCCTGCTCCTGGCTCCATGCGACGGACGTAGCGGCCCCTGGTTCTGGCAGGTGTGGGGTCAGCCGGATTCGGTGAGGTCAGTGGAGGCGGCCAGTTCGGTGACGACGTCCAGCAGATGGCGCAGCGCGGGTGAGGTGTTGTCGGAGACCCACACCATCTCGGTGGGAACGAACTCCCTGGTCAGCGGTACGAACACCACACCGGTGCGCCGGAGACTGCTCGCGGACCTGGCGAGCCGGGTTATCCCGACACCGGCCGCCACAAGGCCGAGAAGCCCTTGCACGCTCGCGTCCCGCTGGACCACGTTGGGGGTGAACCCCGCCGTACGGAAAGAGTGGTCGAACGCCTGGTGCCAGGGTTCCCATGAGCTGCGCGGGGTCAGCACCCACCGTTCGGCGGCCAGCTCACCCAGCGTCAACTCCGTTCGGTCGGCGAGCGGGTGGTCCTCGGGCAGGACGGCGCAGGCCGGCTCGCTGATCAGTGTTCTGGTCGCCAGACCGGCCACCAGCGGGGGCCGGGTGAACGCGACGTCGCAGCGGCCTTTGAGCACGCCTTCGACCAGAGGCGCGATCGTTGTCTCCTCCGTCGTCAGGCTGATTCCCGGCAGTCGTTTCCGGACGGCCCGGACGACCGGGGGGAGCAGGTGGTTGGTGGTGGTGGCGAGGAAGGCGAGGCGGAGGCTGCCGATCTCGCCGCGGACGGCTCGTGCCACGACGTCGATGGCTTCGTCGGCTCGGTCGAGTACCGCGCGCGCCTCGGGGAGGAACAGCACACCTACAGCGGTCAGCCTGGTGCCCCGGGTGCCGCGGTCGAACAGTTTCGCACCCAGCATGCGTTCCAGCAGGGCGATCTGCTGGGACAGGGACTGCTGGCTGATCAGGAGTCGCTCGGCGGCACGTGTGTAACTGGATTCCTCGGCGACGGCGACGAAGTACCTCAGCTGCCGAAGATCAGGGGTCACAGGTAAAGCCTACAACCGCGACAGGTAGTAGGTGTTGGACGGCTTTGGCGTGCCACAACCACCATTGACCTCGGCAAACACCACGTTGAAGGGCATGGGAATGACGAACGAAACGCAGGGCCGCGTCTGGTTGATCACGGGCTGCTCCACCGGGTTCGGCCGGGAGATCGCGCTGGCCGCGCTGGCCGCCGGCGACCGGGTGATGGCCACCGCACGCCGTCCGGAGACGCTCGCCGACCTCGCGGAGATCGGCGGCGACCGGGTCAGCACAGCGGCGCTGGACGTCACGGACCCCGAGTCCGTCCAGGCCGCGACAAAGGCGACGCTGGCTGTGTTCGGCCGCATCGACGTCCTGGTGAACAACGCAGGGTTCACCATGATCGGGGCCGTCGAGGAAACCTCGATGGAGCAGCTGCGCTCGCTGATGGAGGTCAATTTCTTCGGTGCCGCGCAGGTCACCAAGGCGATCGTCCCCCTGATGCGCGAGCAGGGCAGCGGGACGATCGTGCAGATGAGCTCCCTGGGCGGCCGGATGACCTACCCCGGGCTGGCCGGCTATGACGCCGCGAAGCACGCGCTCGAGGCTTTCAGCGAGGCGCTGTCGAGCGAACTGGCCCCCTTGGGCGTTCGGGTGCTGCTGGTGGAACCGGGTATGTTCCGCACCAAGATCACCAACAACATGGTCCTGGCCCCCGAGAACCCGGTCTACCAGGCGAGCTCGGGAGGTGTCCGGCAGATGGTCGCGGGGATCGCGGGCAAAGAACCGGGTGACCCCGCGAAGGCCGCCTCGGCCATCATCGAGGTGCTCGACGCCGAGAACCCGCCGCTCCGTCTGGTACTCGGCGGCGACGCGGTCGATGCGCTGCGTGCTCACCACGAGTCCCTGCTGGCCGACATGGTCACTTGGGAGACGCTCAGCCGCTCGACCACGATGTCGTGACGTCCGCACCCGTCCCTCCCATGATCGGGGCCATGTGGCGGCGTCCGACATCGACAGCTGATCGAGGCCGTCCCCGAACTGGCCGACACCCTCACCAGCGGCATCCTGCTCACCCCACGCCACGAGGACTGTCGTCGCGGAACGCGACCATGACGGCGATCCGCGTCGAACAGAAACTCGACGAACGCGCATGCATCGCCCGAAAGGCGCGAGGTAGACGGGGTCTGCAGCACCTTTTCAAGGAGAAATCTGACATGACTAGTCCTCAACAACCGATCGGCTCCGGCTTCGGTGCCGCGTCCACCGCTGCCGACGTCATCAAGAGGACAGACCTCTCGGGCAGAACCGCAGTAGTCACAGGCGGCCACTCCGGCCTCGGCCTGGAGACCACCCGGGCCCTGCGCTCTGCCGGCGCCACCGTCGTCGTCCCGGTGCGCTCCCCGGACCGTGCCCGCGACATGCTCAGGGGGATCGACGGTGTCGAGATCGACCAGTTGGACCTGATGGATCCGGCCTCGATCGACGCGTTCGCCGATCGGTTCCTCGCCACCGGGCGACCGCTGGACATCCTGGTCAACAGCGCGGGGATCCAGAACGTACCGCTGACTCGGGACGCCCGTGGGTACGAGGCGCAGTTCGCTACGAACCACCTGGGACACTTCCAACTCAGCACACGGCTTTGGCCCGCCCTGCGCCGGGCCCGGGGCGCGCGGGTGGTCTCGGTCTCGGCCTGGGCGCACCACCTCTCGCCCGTGGTGTTCGACGACCCGAACTTCGAACGACGCGAGTACGACGGCTGGCTGGGCTACGGCCAGTCGAAGACTGCCAACATCCTGTTCGCGGTCGGGCTGGACCAGCGCGGCGAAGCCGATGACATCCGCGGCTTCTCCCTGCACCCGGGTCTCATCATCGGCACCAACCTCAGTCCGTGGACCACGCCGGAGTATCTGCGAGCGAATGGCCTCGTCGACGAGCACGGCAACCGCGTCATCGACCCGCAGTCGGGCCGCAAGACCGCCGAACAGGGGGCGTCGACCATCGTCTGGTGCGCCACCGCACCGCAGCTCGACGGCATGGGCGGCGTCTACTGCGAGAACAACGAGATCTCTCCGCTGCTCACCTCACACGACGAGAGCATCGACGTGATGACGGGTCGGGTGGAGACACCCGTCGGGGTGATGTCCTACGCCGTCGACCCGCAGCTCGCCGACCGCCTGTGGGACCTGAGCGAACAGTTGACCGGCAGCAAGGTGTAATACTCCGACGCGACCATCGCCGACGTCGCCAAGCGTGTGGGCTACGCTGACGCGTTCAACTTCAGCGCCGCGTTCAAACGCGTCAAGGGCATGAGCCCAAGCAACCACCGATCACAGCACGCGCGACCAGTCGCATCCGCACGCTCGTCACTCTCCACGCATGACCAACGTGCCCTCACGCGGCATCTGGCCATGTCCCGAAGTCCCCGTCCGCGATAGCCCGGGCCGGGTGCGGTCCCTGACGCCACCGCCGGGGGCGCGCCGGTCGGCGTCGGTGAGCCACGCGGTCCAAGCGGGGTCCTTGAAGATCGCTTGGACCGCAGCGGCCCGGTCAACGGCACGGCGGGTGTGGTCCTGGCCGCGGCTCCGTTCGCGCATGTGGCGCTACATCGCCGCCGGCGGTGTCATCGTGCTGATCACCAAGGCCCGCGCGGCCGCCATCGGCGACGGCGCGCTGCCGACCCAGATCGAGGTCATGATCTCTACGCACTCCTCACCCGGCTGACGGCGCTGATCGACACCTTCGGCTGGCCACCGGCCGATGTGGGCATCTCCGCCAGCTGACGTCGCCGTGTTTCATAAGCGTTCGCCTATGAAACAGTGGCCCGGCGTCTGGCCGTCCAGGGCGTTCCCGCCCCGATCCTGTTCCATGAGTCGTTTCAAATCGCTGGAGCTTTGAAACGTATCCATGAAACGATCGCGGGGTGAGCCACGACGACTTTTCCCGCGTGGAAGCCTTCGACTGCCCGATGTCCTCCTGCGCCGCCCCGGCCGGATCGCCCTGCCGCACCGGCCGGGGCAAGGTGGCCGCCCAGTACCACACCGCCCGGTTCCGGCTCGTGCGGTCCCTGGCCAAGGTGCTCAACGTGCCGACCCCGGCGCTGCGCAAACCCGGAACCTCGTGGGTGGAACTGCCCCGCCCCGCCGCCGGCACCCAGACGTCCGGACACGCCAAGATCGGCTACGCCCGCGCCTCGACGGTGCGCCAGCCGCTGCAGACCCAGCTCGACTCCCTCAAGACTGCCGGGGTCACCCGGGTCTTCTCCGAGAAGATCTCCACTCGCGCCACGCGGCGCCCCGAACTCGAGCGGGCCGTGACCCTGGCCCGGGAGATGCGCGCCTCCGGCGTCGCGGTCACCCTGGTCGTCCACGAGCACAAGCGGCTCGGCCGCGGCCTGGCCCTGGCCGAGCTCGCCGAACAGCTGCGCGCCTGCGACGTCGGCCTGGAGTTCCTCACCGGCGAGCTGCAAGGCAGCCACGACCCGTCCGGCGTGGTGTTCACCGTGCTGGCCGCCCTGTCGGGGATGGAACGCGAATACATCCGCGACCGCACCCTGGAAGGCCACGAGAGCGCCCGCAAGAACGGCAAGGCCATTGGCGGTGCCGCCGTCACCGATGAGGCCATGCTGTCCATGGCGGTGCATCTGCGCGACCAGGACCTCAGCCTCCGTGAGATCGCCTCCCGCCTGGTCATCACCCAGGGCGCCAAGAGGGGTCGACACCCGTCCCCGGCCACCGTCATGCGCATGCTCCGCGACCACGACACCAGCATCACCGAGCTGGGCGCCGGAGCCGACGATGCGAAGCAACGGCCGTAGTCGCTGGCCGGTACCCGAGCCGCGAACTGTCCTTGGCCATGATCCAACACCGTGACCAAACCGAGACACCAGCCGATGGCTCCTGCGTTATCGCAGGTCAGACGCTACTTCGTTGAAAATTTCTTCATTGCTACCGGGACCCCAAGGAGCCGGGCGCGTCCAGGACGCGCGCCTGAGGACCAGGCCGGTTGCCGGCCTTGCGGGTGGACGTGTCCGGCTCCGTCCATAGAGGGCGATCGCGGTGACTGCGGGAAGCCGTGCCGATCATGAGGAATGGCCGCCATGGCAGCCGTTCCTCATGATCGTGTCAGGAAGTCGTCCGCCATCAGGACGATGCCAATGAAGCTGCCGAGTGCGGCGATGAGCGTGGCGGGACCGTGATGCGGAACCACTGCGATGAGGATCACGAAGAAGCCGCCCAGCCCCGTCCATACAGCACCGCGAAACCGCGGTCGCGACGTCACGGAGGGAAGGTCCGCGAGCACCTGCCGCAGTTCTTCCTCTGTTGCGGCCCCCTGAGCGGCCCCTATCCTTCCGCGGAGCTCATCGAGCGCGATCCGGCCTTCGGCGAAGTGCTGCCCGAGGAGGCCGCAGACCTCGTCCCTATCCACATCCGACACCCTCATGCCGGCCGGCCGCCGCTGCATGCGCTGAGCAAGCTCGCAACCATCCTGGCTCCCTGCACACCTCACGCCGATTCCGCCCGGAGCGAGCCGGAAGCGGCAGCGTCAGGTATGACCCGTTCAACGAGGCCAAGGGCGACACGTGCCGGGAGCCGCCTGGCGATTTCCCTGGCCCGGGGCCCGCGGGCTGACGACGGCAAGACCAAGGAGCCGTGTATGCGCGTCATGCTGACCCTGGTGTTGCTCATCGTGCTCGGCGGATCGCTGTTCTTCATGGTCTTCGGCCTTCTTCATCGTTGGGCGCCATGTTTCGAGGGCACGCGTACGGCCTTCCGGCACAGTCCCCACAGCCACCGCTGGACATCGCCGCCCGGTCGACGAGTGCCGCCTCGAGGGGCAGTCTCGTTCCCGTACCCCAGCTTCGCTGGCTGAATACGATGGCCGAAGCACGGATGGGTTCGTCGCGAGGCCGATCGGCAGCTCATGACCGTGCTCGTGGCAGTGAGCCGCCTTGACGCACGGAGGTTGGGCCCGGACCTATCGGGCGTCGGCGCCGGAACTCAAGTGTCACGGGAGCGGCCATAGCCGTACGCAGGCTTTTCGCCACATTCATCGCCGTCCTGACGGTGATCTCGGGCCTCGCCGTCGCGGACCAACTGCCGCCCTTGGCGAAGGATTCCAGGTCGGTCCGGATGAGGACGGTCGCCACGTAAGGAACCGCGTTTGCGCTGGTACCTGTTTCATCTCCGGGGTGAGGGCCTCGAGACCGAGGCAGGTCACTGTAACTATGAAAGGGGCAGCCTGCTGATGCCTGCCGCATTTTCCAACCCATGACCTCACCCGCGTCCAGCTGACGAGAGAACGCGGGACATGAATGGGCGGGACACCATCTCATCACGATGCTCCACTGGTCACCCGCCCCTCGCCCTGGAGAGCGCTTGCGCCTGGGGCGGGCGGGGACACCGCTGCCGCCGCGCGGAGGTCGAACTCGGCCCATACGACCTTGCCCCGACGGCGCTTCTCACTCCCCCACCGGTCCGCCAATGCCGCCACCACCATGAGACCGTAGTGTCGCTCGTCCATGTCCTGCGGCATGACCAGGCGAGGCCGGTGCCGATCGCCATCGGCCACCTCGACGCGCAAGGAGCATCCCTGCACGATGATGCGAACGGCGATCGAGGTCCGAGCCCACTGCACGGCATTCGTCACCAGCTCCCCCACCACGAGAATGAACTCGTCGGCGCGGCACAGGTTCCATGCCACAGTAGCCGCCAGGGCCAGATCCCGAGCTTGCTGCGGGGCCGAGGCGAGAGGTGGCGTGCGCAACTCGACCGTGCCGAGGGTGCCTTGCGTCAGTCGTCGGAACATGGCGGCGCGGTTACCCCCGCCCCAGCGTGGCATACCGGCAGCCTCCAGATGTACGCAATCGTTATCGGACACTGCCGAGCCTGCCGCGCTCCTGCCTGGGCCCGTCATGTGGGGCGCAGCCACCGTCGGAGCCTGTCGCATGCCCTGGCCTCCAGTCTGGAGACCTGCACTTGCGAAACTCCGAACGCTTTCGCGATCTCCGACTGGGTATGGTTTCCGAAAAAGCGCATCAGCAGGACCTCCCGTTCCTGGTCGGGAAGTTCGCTCAGCAGCGGCCACAGGGTGGCGCGATCGACGACGAGCTCAAGATCTTTGTCCAGCTGTGCGACGACAGTCTGATCGTGTCTCTCATTGTCCTCACTGATCATCGTGTCCAGTGACAGGCAGCTGTAGACCTCGTTGGCCGCGAGCCCTTCCCTGGTTTCCTGGTCGCTCAGGCCGAGCTCGCGCGCCACTTCCTGACTCGCCGGAGGGCGCCCGAGCTGCTGAGTGAGTCTGGCGCCGGCATCGTGTACCAGCATCTTCAGGTTCTGCAGCCTCCGAGGGACGTGTATCGCCCAGCCGGTGTCGCGGAAGTGCCGCTTGATCTCCCCGACGATCATCGGGATGGCGTACGCGGTAAAGGGGTGCCCGCGCGTGATGTCGTAGCCGTTGATGGCCTTGACCAGGCCTACGTTGCCGGCCTGCAGAAGATCTTCCAAGGGCTCGCCACGATGGAGGAAGCGTCTGGCGAGGCTGGACACCAGTCCTTGGTGGCGAGTCGCCAGATCCTGGCGGATACGTTCGCTGGTGTGATGACCTGGAGGTAGGTCGGTGAGCCGCTCGAACAGCAGCCTCTCGGACGGTTCGGTCCACGCGCCAAAGTCGTGCACGGGCTCTGAATTGACAGGCGTCACCATGTCGCCTCCTCGTGAGAGCCTTTCATTGCAGTATGCAATGATTCCCGTGTGCACCAGATAAGGCCATGCGGAAACATGGCAAACGAAGGCGCCACCACTTCCGATCTCGCACGAGCTGATCAGGCAGCACCACGCCCGAGAGAGTGGCCTTTCGAGCCACCCCCCGGATTCATGGCCTGGTCAGAGCCGACACCAGGGGCCGTGTACACCCCTGCCGGCAGCCATCCGGCACCGGCCTACCGTACGGGGAGTGGCGCGAGTAACGGTTCCGCATCCATTGCATCGATGGTCGGCAGCAGCCGCCGTACACAGGCTAGTAACCCGCTGCGCTTCTGATCACAGGCCACCTCCCCGCGATGACCGCCGTGTGGAACGAACCGCCTCCGTCTGTCGCGACCGCCACGGCCCCGAGGGGCCATTCCTGACGGAATCTCCGCGTTCGAGCTCACCTGAGCCGTCCGCCGGAGGCGCTGGGCCATCGGCACAGGAGTGAGATCCGGGCAGAAGCTGCAGCGCATCGTGCAGCGCAGCACGATGAGCACGGTGCGTTATCGGCGGGCGATGATCCTGCTGGCCCGCCGCCGGGCGACGCGTTCGTCTACACGGTGCGGCACACCGGCGACGCCCACTACAGCAGCGGCATCGCCCACGGCGACGGCGTCTTCAACCACAGCGGGTTCGCGGTGTACTTCTTCGACCGCGCTCTCGTCGATCGCTTGGCCGAGGGCTGGCAGCTGCGCCAGGTGCACCCCTTCAGCGAGGGCGAGCTGCCGCGCCAGTTGTGGCGTGTCACGCAGGTGCGCTCCGACTTGTAGCGGCGAGCCTGGCAGGGGTCAACTTTTGCGGTGCTCGACGATCCACCGGGAGGCCAGCAGTCCGGAGGCGGCGGTGAGCACGGCGGCGGCGATGACGGTGGCCTCCAGATCGAAGGCATCGGCCAAGATCCCCGCGAGCAGGGCGCCGGCGGCGTACCCGATGTCGCGCCAGAACCGGTAGGTGCCCAGCGCGCCTGCCCGCCAGGCCGGGTGGGCGTGGTCGGAAACCGAGGCGATCAGCGCCGGGTAGACCGTCGCGGTGCCCAGGCCCAGCGCGACAGCGGACAGGATGCCGGCCAGCAGCGGCCGCTCCAGCAGGGCCAGGGCGAGAACGAACCCACCGGCTTGGACGAGCATGCCGGACACGATGAGGGGCTTGCGGCCGAGGCGGTCGGCCAGATGCCCGGTGGGAATCTGGCCCAGGCCTCACAGGATCGGATACAGGCCCTTGATCAGGCCGACGGCGGCCAGGCCGAGCCCGTGGTCGGTGAACAGCAGCGGAAACACGCCCCAGGTCAGGCCGTCGTTGAGGTTGTTGACCAGGCTGGCCTGGCTGGCGCCGCGCAGCGAGCGCTCCCGCCAGGAGGTGCGCGCGAACGTCGCCGCGAGCCCCGGGTGCTCGCCAAGATCCGGGTGGCCCGCCTCGGCGGTGGCCGTCCCAGGACCCGCCCGGATCGGGTCCTGGCCGACAAGGCCTACACCAGCAAGGCCAACCGGACTCATCTGCGCCGGCGTGGGATCAAGGCGTGCATTCCGAGCAAGGCCGGCCAGGACGCTCACCGGCGAGCCAAGGGATCGAAGGGAGGTCGCCCGCCGTCCTTCGACCCCGCATCCTACCGGCTGCGTCACGCTGTGGAGTGCGGCATCAACCTGCTCAAAGGCAACCGCGGCATGGCGACCCGTTACGACAAGCTCGCCGTACGCTACGAAGCCGTCGTCATCATCGCTGCGATCAACCAGTGGCTCAGCGCCTTATGAAACACGACCTAGAGGACCCGGTACTTCTCGACGTCGGGCACGCGGAGCTCCAGGCCGTTACCGGGACGCGTCAGGTCGGGCTCGACCGCACCCTCGTTCGGCGCGTGGAAGCCGTCGAAGAACATCGACTCGATGCGCACGTGATCATGGAACCATTCCATATGACGCAGGTTGGGTGTGGCAAGCGCCGCATGCAGATGGAGCTGCGGCGCACAATGAGACGAGACCTGCAGATTGCGCGAAGCCGCGACCGAGGCGGCGCGCTGCCACTCCAAGATCCCGCCGCATCGCGTGACATCGATCTGCAGGCAGTCCACCACTTCGCTCATCTGACGGAAGTAGAACAGGTCATAGCCGTATTCGCCGGCCGCCACGTCGATCTGCGTAGCCTCACGGACCCGGCGAAGTCCCGCGAGGTCGTCGGAGGACACCGGCTCCTCGAACCACGACACCTCCGAGCCCTCCAGGACCTCCGCGATCCTGAGCGCCTGCTTGACGGTGTAGGCGCCGTTGGCATCGACGTAGAGGTCCGCCAGAGGGCCGATCGCGCTACGGGCCTGCCTCACCCGGTTGATGTCGTCCTCACCTCCTATCTTGATCTTCACCCGGGGGATGCCCTCCTCATGAACCCACTGGCCGACCTGATCTCGCACTTGCTGCACGCTGTAGTTGACGAAGCCGCCGCTGCCGTACACCGGCGCACTCGGCAGCGCCTGGCCGAGCAGCCCGCACAGCGGCAGGTCGAGCAGGCGGGCTTTGAGGTCCCACAGGGCCGTCTCCACCGCGGAAATGGCATACCCGACTAGACCCGGACGTCCGGCGTTGCGAACCGCCCGCACCATGGCCATGAACGCCGCGGGGACATCACAGGCGTTCATCCCCCGGACCACGGGAGCGAGTTGGTCCTGGACAACGAGCGCGCAGGCGCCCGGCCCGTAAGTCCAGCCGATCCCGATCTTGTCCTCGGCCCCGGCCTGGACCAGCACCATCGTCGTGTGATCCCAGCTCAGCGTGCCATCGGCCTCAGGCTGTTCGGTGGGAATGCTGTAGACAGCAAGGCTGATCTCCGAGATGGCGCTCATGTCGTCCTCGCTTCGGTATCCGCGGCTCGTCGGGATGATCTGGCACCGCCGGTGAAGGTTCCGGTCAGCGTCGGCACTGCTCGCACCCGACCATGACGTCACGGTAAGAGCCAACAGCCGGGGTGCGAGTTACACCGGCGCTGTTACCCTGCCCACGGAGCCTCATACAGGCGCACGCAGTGCCGCCCGCTGCTACATCGGTCACCTGACTGCGGTCATGACCCGAGCCGGCCTCACCGCGGCCGCCGACCGCCTGGCGGACCGGCTGATCGCCACCTGCCACGTTGCGGCGCAACCGCCGGGCTTTACGCGGCTGCTGGGTTCCAGTAGCTGCACCGCCCAGTCCTGGGCTGATCTTGTTCCGGTTTCGCTCGCAGGTGCAGCGGCCCGCTCAATGCACTGCGCCTGTCCGCCGTCCCCGGTACGGCGGACACGACACAGCTGTGCGAGCGCCCCAGTCGACGGCCTCGCAGCCTTTCCCTAGAGTCACCATTGGGCGATTTTTTACTTCCGAGCGCTGAATTATCTCGGTTTGAGTCCTCTTCGGGTCACAAGCGAGGTCGCAAAGGCAGGCCACAAAGAAGTGATCTATGTCACGTTCAATCAATCACGGAGCGTAGGAATGCCGTAACTACCTCCTATTATGCGGCGCGTCAACATGACCTCCACCTGAGCTATTGGGGTTGCCCATTAACACCTCGCGAAGATCCCCAAATGATCACGCAAAAATAACGCTGGTAAAGCCCCCAGGTGAGCGCGGTTCAGAGGTGGCTTTGCACACAGGTGCGGTCCAGTATGTTCCCTCGTAGAACAAGCAGGGCGGCCCTCCGGTGCAACGGAGGGCCGCCCAAGGTGACATTCCCAGACAGGACGTCAACCAATGAGCGTACAGCCCGAAGACCCGCGCCCCAGCAAACCGGCTGAAGCCGGGACGCACGCGTTACTGTCCATTCGCTCTACCGTGATCTTCGTTACCGCAGGGATCGCCGGAGCCGTAATCGGCGGCCTGAGCCACCTGACGCCGCTCCCCATCCCTGCTTCCCTAGCCACCGGCCTGACAGCCTTCGGCGCCGCCGTACTTGGCCTGAACAGCATCATCCGGTAAGCACCCGAAGGCCGGATATACCTGGCACCACCTCATTGCGGCCGGCCGCGGCACTCCAACCGCGGCCGACTACTCGTACCGAAGCGGACTCAGCTTGCGTCACACGGTCATGATGCCCACGCGCCCACCTCGTCCGCGATCTCCCTGTAGGTGAAGTTCTCAGCCCGCATACGCCGGGCCCCACTCCGCGTCCCACCGCGGCCGCTTGCCCTTGAAAAGCGGTGAGGTTCTCCCGCTCGGCCAGCCGCGCCACCGTCGAAGGAGTGACCTTCACCAGGCGCGCGATCTCCGCCGGGTTCATCTTCTGCAAGATCGAAGCCCGGATCTCCGCCTGCTTGTCCGGGGACTGCCGCAGCGCCCGAGGGTGGGACGGCGTTCGCATCTCCACATCAGCGCGCTGGCGCAACAGCGTGGACAACCGTTGGAACGAGCAGTGCTGCTCGGCAGCGATCTCCCGTAACGTCCACCCCTTCCGGTAGAGGTCGGCCGCCTTGTCCCCCATGTCCTCAGTGATGCGGGTGCGTGTCGTGCTGGAGGGTGATGCCATGTCGGGCAGTGTCATTCACCTGGGGTGTTAGCGTCTGCCTGCAATATGGCGTTCGCCTCCTCGCGCGTACACGCAGGACTGCCCGCGCGAGGGGCTGGCCCCCACGAGAACCGCTATCGCCTCGGCCGGCCGCTCCTGGCTGCTCAGTTCCGCGATCTGGTCAGGGTCGAGACGTTGGCTGCCCACCGACCGGCCGCCGCGGTGTGCCCGCCTTGTCGGCGATGCGGCGCACCGTCTCATCGCACACGCCGGAACCGAGCGACGATGTCCGCCATCGGCACGTCGCCGGCGTACGCCTCAGCGACCTTGTCCCGCACCTCCTGCGGGATGGAGATGAGTCCCCGCCCTCCCCGGCCGGACGCATGGCCACGCGCCCGTTCAGCCTGCGCTGAATAGCGGTGTGCGACCTCCCGAAGCGGCCAGGGCGCGGATGGACGCGCCCGCCTGGACCCTGACGAGCTCGGCCACGTCGATTCGCTTACGCGCTGGCACGGGCCCCTGTCGTACGGCTCGGCCAGCCCGTTCGGGAGGAGCAGTTCGTTCAGGGACACTCCGGTCGGTCCGCTGCGCAGCGTGGCCAGCATCCGCCCGTACTTGTCGCGGCGGTTCTTCTGCGTCTCGACGAGCAGTTCGGGCTGGCCGTCCACCCAGCCGCGCACCAAGTCGGCCACGCTGGCGCCGCGGCCTGTGTTCTTCTCAGCCACATTGAGGACGGCCAGACGCAGCTTGGCTTTGATGGCGACACCGTCATGGGCAGCAGCAGCGCCTCCATTGTGTCGCCGTCGATGACGCGCACGTCTCGCGCCGGGTACACGTACGGCGGTTCGTCACCGTCGAGCACCGCGCCCGTCAGCTTGCGCGGGTTGGACACCTCCAGCCGCAGGAGAAACGTATGGGGGTGGGGCGTCGGCTGAGCCAGACCGGGACAGGTCTGGGCTGGAATCCCCGGCCCGTCGCTGCCGCCGGCTGCGCCGCCGGCAGCGACGGGCCGGGGAGGCTTACGACCGGCAGGGCGCCGGCTGTCCACCAGCGTCCTGGGAGGCGTCGTGGACGGCGTCCGAGGCTTCGCCAGGTTCCAGGTCGGCCCACACGATCCGGTAGCCGCACGGGAGCAGGTAGGTGCCGCAGCGGATCGACAAAGCGGCCACAAGGCCCAGGCCGCGACCCGACTGCTCCAAGGACCCAGACGTCAGCGGCGTGAACTGCGGCTCCGGGTCCGTCGTTCCCGGGTCGATCACTTCCAGCCGAACGAAGTCGCCCGTCACACCGAGCCGGACCGTGACCCAGTCACGCTGCACCCCCCCAGGGACATGCCGCACGACGTTGGTCACCAGTTCACAGGCGATCAGCACCGCGCTGGACACCAGAACCGGCTCGGCGTCGCCCAGCCACAGCCGGAGCGCTAGGCGGGACTGGCACGGCGTCCTGGCACTGCGCCGCAGCGTCGTGATCTGCCATCGGGCGGCATCGGGCATCGGAGGGGCAAGGGTTTGCGACACAGACATCACCGACCGTTGGGGCATCGACCTCCAAGTCCACAAGATCAGAACGTGCTGTGAACTTGGCTATGGCCTGGTTCTCGTAAGACCTTCCCCAGAGTGGTACTCCACAGCTACTTTTAGTAGTTCACAGGCAACACAGTTACTCCACACCTCGGATTCACCGATGTGTGTGAACGTGTGAACTGGATGGTGCGATGGCGGGAAGCGAGCTCGATCCAGGAGCCAGTCCTCTGGCCCTGTTCGGCGCCGAACTGAGGAGGCTGCGCGAGGAAAGAGGCATCACCCAGGAAGAGATCGCGGCCTACACCCATGTGAGCAAGAGCCTGGTCAGCCAGATCGAGAACGCCAAACGCACCCCGCAGTGGAACTTCGCCGAACAGGTCGAAAGACTGCTCGACCTGCACGGGGAGCCGCTGATTCGACTGATGCCCCTGGTGGTCAAATCCGGGCCGACCTGGTTCCGCCAGTGGCCGAGAATCGAGGCCACGGCTCACAGCCTGCGCACTTGGCAGCCCCTGGTCGTCCCGGGCTTGCTCCAGACCCGCAGTTACGCCCGCGCGATCCTGTCCGGGCAGCCGGGCATCACCGACGACCGCGTCGAGGAAGCGACCGAAGCCCGGCTGGCCCGGCAGACGGTGTTCGACCGCCCCGAGCCGCCGATCTACGCAGCGGTCATCGACGAGGGAGTTCTCACCCGTCCCATCGGCGGAGCGACGGTCATGCGCGAACAGCTAGGCCACCTGCTCAAAGCGCTGGATCACCCCTGCATCACGGTGCAGATCGTCCCCATGGACGCCGTTCCCACGATCGGGCTGCTAGGCGGATTCGTGATCGCCCAGCAGCCCCAAGGGCCGGACACGGTCTACCTGGACTCCGCCGCGGACGGCGAGGTAACCGATCGCGAGGACCGCGTGCGCACCGTTAATGTCAGATTCGACGCCATCCGGTCATATGCCCGACCAGTCAACGAGACGGCAGAGGCCATACGCGAGAAAATGGAGATGTTTCACGGTGAATGACGAGCTGGCCGCCGAGCTGAAGGGCGCAGCCTGGCGCAAGGCGCAGAAGAGCGGCGCCAACGGTGGCGACTGCATCGAGGTGGCACCGCTGAGCGGAGACCGCGTCGGTATGCGGGACACCGAGCGCCCTGACTTGGAGCCTTGGATCCTCCGCGGTGCCGTCTTTCGCGCCTTCGTGGACGGCGTCAAGAACGACGAATTCGACTTCTGACCGTACGCCGAAGGCCCTCCGCACCGGCGGAGGGCCTTCGCTGTGCTCTCATGCTGTCGCGCTATCCGAACAGGCTGGAACCTAGAGGTCAACGTGGCCGCAATGGCCCCGGACCAGCGGCTCGGCGATCTCCGAGCCCCCGCCGCGCCCTTGGCCCCATCCGCACCTGTACTCGATTCCAGGCGCCTGCGACACACGTCTCCGCCCCAGGCATACCGCGCACTGCGCGGTCTCGATCGCGTGACGTTGGCCCGCGGCGTGGTCAGCGAGCGCCTGACCGCACAGGAACGCCCAGATGTACTGAAACCACCCGCCAACATGGCGACCGCCGAGCTTCAACCGGACCTGCATCCGCTGCACCTGGACCCCATCGCCTGAGCAGACCAGAGCCAGACCAGCGCCCGAGCAACCAGGGAGGCAAACCAAGAGCGGCAGGCATGACCTTCCCTGCAATGCGGCACAAAGCCGACCGGCGCTGCGCCCGATTCAGTGGCTAGGACCAGGCAGTCACGGGTAAATTGAACGGTATGGAAGGCGAACGCGAGATCTTCGAGATCGACGAGCAGCGGGTCTACAGCGAACAGCGACGAGCCGACACCCTGGCCACGCTTCGCGACATCATGGGCGGCCCTCCCCCAGCTGACATGCTCGACCTCGCCGACCGGCGCGAAGAGGAATTCGCCGCCCGCCGAGCCGCCCACGCCGCCTGACGTGCTCGGCCGCGTCCTTGACTCCAGCGCGCTCACAGCCTGGAGCCTGCGGTCCAGCGCCTACATCGACGCCATCGTCTGGTCCCGGGCCGAGCACCGCGAGTACGTGGTGCCGCTCATCACCACGGCAGCCGCGCTTACCGCAGCGATCGCCCAACTCCCCGACAAGGCCGTCCCCGTACTGGACGCACTCATCGGCATGGACATCACCATCGTCGACCCCCTGACCAGTGACAGCGCTCCCGCCGTGGCCGAAATCCTGCGCACCGTCGCGCCATACGCGGCAGCGCAAGCAGTGACGGCCGTGTCAGTGGCCCACGCGGCACGCCGTCGCGGGCTGCCCATCGTGACGGCCGACCCCATCCCGCTCCGGACCCTGTGGCCCAAAGCGGAGATCGATCACATTCCCTAGCCCTCGCCGGCAGCACGCTGCACCACCGTAGGAGGGCCTACCAGGAACGCTGCACGTCGAGCCACGCCGCTCCTGTGCACATCACCCCCGGCTGCGGAACGTCGCGCCAGGAACAAGGCGCCCGGCAAGGAAATCGCAGGCGGTCCAGAGCCTCCTCCGGTGCACGGCCGACCCCGCGGTACAGCCACACACCGCATAAGACGCGAGCCACGTACCCCAGGCTGGGGCCAGCCCCCAAGCAGACATCATGAAGGGTCGAGCGGGTCTCGCTGGACGAGGTACACCCCGGACAGCGCCCTCCGGCCGTTACCCCGCTCGACGGACATCGAGATCTCACGGCGCAAGAGGGGGTTGCGTCCACGGAAGTGGTGTACGAGTTTGGCCTGGTCACAGGCGTGGCGTCGTGAAATGAAGACGGCCATCGAGTGATCCTTCGAGTAGCTAGATCAAGATCGAAGGGAACCAGACGATGGCCGCAGACCCCAGTGTGACGCCCGCCCAGTGGCTGGCGAAGCAGATCGAGACCGATGACCCTGACATGTTGCGATCCATGGTGAAGACCATGGCCGAGACGTTGATGTCGGCCGAGGCCGACAGCCTGTGCGGAGCCGCTTATGGTCAGCGCAGCGACGAGCGGACCAACTCCCGCAACGGCTACCGCACGCGCGAGTGGGACACCCGAGCCGGCACCATCGACCTCGCCATTCCCAAGCTCCGGCAGGGCTCCAACTACCCGGACTGGCTGCTGGAGCGACGCCGCCGGGCCGAGCAGGCGCTGATCAGCGTGGTCGCCACCTCCTATCTGCTCGGGGTGTCGACGCGGCGGGTGGACAAGCTGGTCGAGCAGCTGGGCATCAAGCACATCTCCAAGAGCCAGGTCTCGCAGATGGCCAAGGTGCTGGATGAGCAGGTTGAGGCGTTTCGGACCCGCGCGCTGGATGCCGGCCCGTACACGTTCGTCTGGCTGGACGCTTTGACGCAGAAGGTGCGCGAGGGCGGGCGGACGGTCAACGTGCACGCTCTGGTGGCCACCGG
>NZ_JBFAPT010000045.1:0-62899 GCF_040676845.1 Nonomuraea sp. NPDC049504 | reverse complement strand
CCCGGTCCGGCGTTGCCCGTCGGATTCGGCCTTGACCAACGCTATCCAGGTGGGCGTCGATACGCCCTGTCCGGCACGGCCATTGATGCGGGCGCCCGCCCGCAGCACGCCGCGGCGCGACAGGGCCTCCTTCACCACGTCGCCGAAGTAGGCGTTGTCCGTGGTGTTGGCCACGTCGTGAGCGCACGCGTTGCCGCAGCGGAACTGACAGGTCAGCGCGGAACGGCCACCTTTGTGCGGGGTGGACAGCAGCGGTAGCAGCCGGCCTCCCGCGTTGGGGTTCGCCACAGGTCCTCCAGGAAAAAGCGCAGTTGTACGGCGGGGAGGCTACGGGCGCCGTCGAAACCGCAGGTGAACGACGACCTCCATCCCGATGAACGCTGACAGGGAGACAATGGTCAGGTGCCTCCACGCAAGCTGGACCAGGAAAAGCTGAGAGCCGCCCTAGACGGCCAGCTCGTCGCCCTCGACGAGCCCCCCTACGACGGCCCCGCCTCCGCGCTCGCCGACGCGCTCGTCGCCGCCGTGCTCGCCGCCTACGACCGCGGGCTGCGGCCGGAACGCGACGCCGCCAGGCAGGCCGTGCGCCACCTGCTCGACAAGCTCGCCACCGCCGCGCCGGGCCGCACCGTCGAGGTGCGCGTGCCGCCGTACGCCGCCGTCCAGGCCGTCGCGGGGCCCCGCCACACGCGCGGCACCCCGCCCAACGTCGTCGAGATGGACGGACGCACCTGGATCGAGCTCGCGCTCGGGCGCCTCACCTGGGACGAAGCGGTCGCCAAGGGCGCCATCTCCGCCAGCGGCTCCCGCGCCGACCTCTCGGCCCACCTGCCGCTGTAGCCCCTACCTGGTGCCGCTCATCCACGGGAACTTCGACTCGAAGCACCGGTCCGCCATCGGGCTCGGCAGCTGGGCGCACTCCTGCACGACGTTCCAGAACCAGATCGCCACGATCGCGAACAGGACCAGCGACAGCGCGCTGATCACGATGCCGGCGATCGCGCGGCCCTTGCCCACCCGCTTGGCCAGGGCCACGCAGCCGAAGATGATCGACAGGATGGCGGTGATCAGGCCCGTGAAGCAGACGAACACCAGGAACGGGCTCGCCACGCCCAGCACGAGCGAGGCCGTCGCCAGGCCGCTGCCAGGGCGGGGCTGCTGGTACGGGCCGTACTGGCCGTACTGGCCGCCTGAGGGGCCGTAGGGCGTGCCTGGCGGCGGGGGCGGCGGATAGCCGGGCGGGCCGCCGTACGGGCTGGAGGGCGTCGTCCCCGGGATCGTCTGGTCCTCGTCCTGCCGGTACGCCTGGTCGCGCCGCTCCTGCTGCTCGCCCGGGTGCGGCTGGTCGCCGCGGTACTCCCCCGCCGCGTGCGGCGGTGTGCCGGCTGCCCCTCCTCCCGGCGGCGGCGTACCCGCCTGGCCGCCCTCCCAGCGCGAGCTCTCGCCCGGCGGCGCGAAGTGCGGCTGGTCGGCCTGCTCGTAGCGTGAGGGCTGCTGTCTGCCCGGCGGCTCACCCTCCTCCGGCTCCCGGCCCCACCCCGGGTAGGTGGGCGTCGCCCCGGGGATCGGGAACACCTGCGTCTCCTCCACGTCCCGCCGCACGGGCTGCGAGGTCTCGGAAGGAGCGCTCGGCGGCTCCCCGCCGACCGGACGCAACGTCCCTGACGGCTCCTCACCGCCGCCGGGCCGCGATGTCTCGGACGGACCCGCGCCGGTCGGCTGCGGCGTCTCGGGGGCGGTCGGCAGGTCGGGATGGGACGGCTGCCCGGACGGTCTGGGCTCGTGCGTCGGCGGCACGTCGGGCGGTGGCACCACGGGCGGCGCCGGCGCGATCGGCTCGTCCCCCGGCTCCCTGGGCTCCGCCCCGGGCCGTGGCTCCTCACCCGGCCGCCCAGGCTCCTCGCCCGGGCGCTCAGGCTCCTCGTCGGACCGGTCGTCCGGCACGGTGCCCTCGCTCCACCACTCTGATTCCTGCTCGTGCTCTGGACGCTGGTCCTGCCCCGGGCGGGGCTCGTTGGGGTCCCCAGGTGTGGTCACGTCTGCGTCTCCCGACGGGTCTGCATGCCGGATAGTTCACCCTTTCGCGGAGAGCGCCCGCTAAACCGCACGACACGGTAAGAGGATCCTCATCTCTGGGTCACCGTGTGACAAAACGTCAGGGAACGAGTAAGGAACGGCCGAGTGGCGAGCGCGTGACCGTACCGGAGCACGGTGCGAATGGGGCCAGGTCAACGCATGCCCGCAGATTCACCCCCAGGTGTGCGAGCACGGAAGCGCCCAACCTAGACTGAGGCATGTGCTGAAGGGCGACGGCCGGCTCGGCCATGACCTGGACCCCCACGACCGCGCACCTAAAGACGCCTGTGGCGTCTTCGGCGTCTGGGCTCCGGGCGAGGAAGTTTCCAAACTCACCTACTACGGGCTGTACGCGTTGCAGCACCGCGGACAGGAGTCCGCGGGCATCGCGGTCAGCGAGGGCAGCCGCATTCTCGTCTACAAGGACATGGGCCTGGTGGCCCAGGTCTTCGACGAGTCGGTGCTCAGCACCCTGCGCGGCCACCTGGCCATCGGACACTGCCGCTACTCCACGACCGGCTCCAGCGTGTGGGAGAACGCGCAACCCACGCTGAGCTCCACCGAGGAGGGCGGCCTCGCGCTGGCCCACAACGGCAACCTGATCAACACCCCTGAGCTGGCGCAGCGCCTGGCTCCCGGCTCCACGCGCGCCACCACCGACACCGAGGTCCTGACGACCCTGCTCGCGCAGGACCGCAGCAGGTCCGTCGAGGACGCGGCGGCCGAGCTGCTCCCGCAGGTCAAGGGCGCCTACTCGCTGGTCTTCATGGACGAGCGCACGCTTTACGCGGCCCGCGACCCGCAGGGCATCCGCCCGATGGTGCTCGGCCGCCTGGAGCGCGGCTGGGTGGTGGCCTCGGAGACGGCGGCCCTCGACATCGTGGGCGCGACGTTCGTCCGCGAGATCGAGCCGGGCGAGCTGCTGACGATCGACGAGCGCGGCGTCAGGTCCCGCCGCTTCGCGCTCGCCGAGCCGAAGGGCTGCCTGTTCGAGTACGTCTACCTCGCCCGCCCCGACACCACGATCGCCGGTCGCGGGGTGCAGGTGACCCGGGTCGAGGTGGGCCGCGTGCTGGCCAGGGAGCACCCGGTGGAGGCCGACCTGGTCATCCCGACCCCCGAGTCGGGCACGCCGGCGGCGGTCGGCTACGCCGAGGAGAGCGGCATCCCCTACGGCCAGGGCCTGGTGAAGAACTCCTACGTGGGCCGCACGTTCATCCAGCCCTCCCAGACCATCCGCCAGCTCGGCATCAGGCTCAAGCTCAACCCGCTGCGCGAGGTCGTCGAGGGCAAGCGGCTGGTCGTCGTGGACGACTCGATCGTGCGCGGCAACACCCAGCGGGCCATCGTCAGGATGCTGCGCGAGGCGGGGGCGCGCGAGGTGCACGTCCGCATCTCGTCGCCGCCGGTGGCCTGGCCGTGCTTCTACGGCATCGACTTCGCCACCAGGGCGGAGCTGATCGCGGGCTCGCTGACGGTGGAGGAGATCAGGGCCTCGCTGGGCGCCGACTCGCTCGGCTACATCTCCCTGGAAGGGCTGACCAAGGCCACCACCATCCCGTCCGACCGGCTCTGCCGGGCGTGCTTCACGGGCGAGTACCCGATCCCGATCGACCAGGACAACGTGGGCAAGTTCGTGTTGGAGAGCAAGGCGTGAGTACGTACGAGGCGGCGGGCGTCGACATCGAGGCGGGCGAGCGGGCCGTCGCGCTGATGAAGGACAAGGTGGCCCGCTCGCGGCGGCCCGAGGTGGTCGACGACGCGAGCGGCTTCGCCGGTCTCTTCGACGCCTCGGCGCTGCTGCGCTACAAGCGGCCGCTGCTGGCGTCGTCCACCGACGGCGTCGGCACCAAGGTGATGCTCGCCCAGCGTTACGGCAAGCACGACACGATCGGCATCGACCTGGTCGGCATGGTCCTCGACGACCTGGTGGTGTGCGGGGCCGAGCCGCTGTTCATGACCGACTACGTGGCCTGCGGCAAGGTGGTGCCCGAGCGCATCGCCGAGATCGTCGGCGGCGTGGCGGAGGGCTGCCGGCTCGCCGGGGCGGCGCTGGTGGGCGGCGAGACGGCCGAGCACCCGGGCGCGATGGGTCCCGACGAGTACGACCTCGCGGGCGCCGGCACCGGCGTCGTCGAGGCCGACGCGCTGCTCGGCCCCGACCGGGTCGAGGCGGGCGACGTGGTGCTGGGGCTGGCGTCGTCGGGGGTGCACTCCAACGGCTACTCCCTCGTACGCCACGTGCTGCGCGAGGCGGACCTGTCGCTCGACGCGGTCCTGCCCGAGCTGGGCCGGCCGCTCGGCGAGGAGCTGCTGGAGCCCACCCGCATCTACGCGCTCGACTGCCTGGAGCTGGCCAGGCAGGTTGAGGTGCACGCGTACGCGCACATCACCGGCGGCGGCATCGAGGGCAACCTGGCCCGCTCGCTGCCGGGGCACCTCGACGCGGTGCTCGACCGCTCGTCGTGGACGCCTCCGGCGATCTTCGGTGTGCTGGCGGGCCACGGCCGCATCGCCCAGCAGGACATGGACAGGACGTTCAACCTCGGCGTCGGCATGGCCGCGATCGTCCCGGCCGGCGCGGCCGACGCGGCGATCGGGCTGCTGGCCGGGCGCGGTCTCGACGCCTGGGTGCTGGGCGAGGTCGTGCCGGGTGGCGGGCAGGCCCGCTACCGCTGACCACACACAGATGGCCCGGCCGTGGAACGGCCGGGCCATTGTGCTGAAGAACGTGACGAAAGCCCCACGGTCACCCGTGGGGCCCGACGAGCGTGAGCGAGAATCCGGCGTGCCCACGCCGGGCCCTCGATCACATCAACCGGTCAATCCAACCGGTCGCAGCAACCAGGAGAACGGCTATCGGCGGCCGGACGTACGGCCATCGTCGTCGTCTCCGGCGCCATAGTCATCGGCGTAATCGGCATAGCGATCAGCCAGCTCATCGTTGAGGTCGTCGGCGTCGTCATTGCGGCTGGAGTCTCCGACCCCGAGTTCGTCGCGAAGACGGTCAAGATCCGTGCCACCGCTGTTGTACTTCAGCTGGCGAGCAACCTTGACCTGCTTGGCCTTTGCTCGGCCGCGCCCCATTGGCTCGACCCCCTCGTGTGGGGTCGTCCCCGACCCCTCGTCGCTAACGCACCACTCACTGACGCCGCCTGACTTTGGGCGTCAGCCTATCGTTCGCCTATTACCGTACCTGTTTTGTGCCCAGCTCGGTACGTCGTATGGGCGCGGGGCGTCAGTGGCCCAGCCAAATGGCCCGAATACGCCCGACTTCCGACATTCTGCGCTCGGCCAGCCTATCCGCTGCCACGGCGGGAGGAACGCCCTCCTCGGCCGCGATCGCGAAGATCTTCAGAGTCGTGTCGTAGATCTGGGCCGCCTTCGACCTGGCGCGTTCCATGTCGAAGCCGCCGATCTCGTCGGCGACCTGGATCACGCCGCCGGAGTTGACGACGTAGTCGGGCGCGTAGAGGATGCCGCGTTCGGCGAGTTGCTTCTCGACGCCGGGATGGGCGAGCTGGTTGTTGGCCGCGCCGCACACGATCTTGGCCCGCAGCGACGCCACCGAGTCGTCGTCGAGCGCGCCGCCCAGCGCGCAGGGCGCGAACACGTCGATGTCGGAGGTCATGAGCGCCCGCGCGTCGGCGACCACGCCGACCTCGGGGTGACGCAGCCGCACCCGCTCGATCGCCTGGGGCGAGACGTCGCAGATCACGACCTCGGCGCCGTCCTCGCGCAGCAGCTCGACCAGGCGGTGGCCCACCTTGCCGACCCCCTCGACGCCGACCCGCCTGCCGCGCAGCGACGGCGTGCCGTAGACCCGCTCGGCGGAGGCGCGCATGCCCTGGAACACGCCGAAGGCGGTGAGGATCGACGAGTCGCCGGCGCCGCCGTGGGCCACCGTGCGCCCGGTGACGAAGCGGCACTCGCGGGCGACGATGTCCATGTCCTCGCTGTAGGTGCCCACGTCGCAGGCGGTGATGTAGCGCCCGCCGAGCGACTGGACGAACCTGCCGTACGCGCGCAGCAGCGCCTCGCTCTTGTCGCGGGCCGGGTCGCCGATGATGACGGCCTTGCCCCCGCCCAGGTCGAGGCCGGCCAGCGCGTTCTTGTAGGCCATGCCCTTGGCGAGGTTGAGCACGTCGGCCAGGGCCTCCTGCTCGCTGCCGTACGGGTAGAACCGCGTGCCCCCGAGGGCAGGGCCCAGGGCCGTGTTGTGGATGGCGATGATGGCACGCAGGCCGCTCTGCTCGTCGGCGCAGAAGACGACCTGCTCGTGGACGTCCTTGTGGGACGCTCCGAAGACGTCGGTCACGGTAGTGACTCCCTGTCCGGTCCACCGCTCCTTTGCGGCGGAGATCACCTCACAGAGTAGTAAGGGACACGACGGTGCACGCAGGTTCGCTTCGTGACACGATGCCTCCGTGCTGCCCTATGCCGCCTACCTCCGTGTCTATGAGCCACTGACCGCGTTCGCCGAGTCCGAGCGCAAGGTGTGGGCCGACTACGCCGACTCACGTGACCGCCCGCGCCGCGCGAACGCGCTCAATGCGGAGCATGGCGAGTCGGTCATGCGTCTGCTCGGCACGCCCCCTCAACCCGTTCCCGCCCAGGAGAGCCCCAACGCCTATCTCCGGCGCGTTGAGGACCGTCTCTATGTCTGTCCTTGGCAGACGCGTCTGCGCTCGTGGCTGGCGTTCTCACGGCTTCGTGGCACCACACCTCAAAAGATCATGGACCATCTCGTGCCGAAGGCGATCGCCGACCAGACGGCCGACGACTTCGACCGGTACAAGAGGAAGGCCGGTTCGGCCGCGTTGCGCACCCACATCCGCACCACGGCGTGGCATGTGCCGCCGTCGTGGTTCGTGCCGTTTGATGGAAACGAGCGCTGGCTGGTGCTCGGCTCCGCCAACCCGGGACAGGACGTGACGACCGCTACGGGCCGTAACCTCATCTACGTCACCTCCATGGCCCAGGCCAGGAGGCGGGCGGCCCGCGCACTCAACGTGCTGCGCCGGCATCTGGGCGACGCGGCGGCCAATCTCGAGGTCGAGGACATCGCCAGGTGGCTGGAGGAGTTCCACCCGCACTCCCTCGTCGAGCTCGACTACGGCGGTCTCGTCCACCTGATGGACGACGACGCGCTGCAGGCCGACCAGTCGGTTGCGGAGCTTTCTGCCGCTTTGACGGGACTGGACACGGGTCAAGAAGAACTTGCCTACGCCATGTACCAGAGGGTCATCCTGCGGTGGAAGTCAATGCAACTGCTGGAATCTGCCAACTGAGCCCCAATACGGCCGTCTGACCTGCATGAGTAGGTCACGTCTCGCGGCTGCTCTCTTCTGCGAACTGAGTAGTTTGCCGTTTTCACTGCGATACCACGAACCGTGTCGCTAGAATCACCGAGCGTGACATGGCCACGGGGGCGGGCAGCTGGGTCAAAGAAGGGCTCGCCAATCGCTCTGAGTGGCGGTATGGTCACATCGGGTGATGCCGCATATGGCTCAGAAAAGCCGCACGCTCTGCGCCATAGGGGGACATCCGTGACACGCGCAAAGGCAGTCACAGGATCGCAAGCCGGTCCACACGGAGGAGAGGCCGCACAAATGTCAGCTCGTACACCCGAGGCCGAGCCACTGCTCACGCCCGCTGAGGTCGCGACCATGTTCAGGGTCGACCCCAAGACCGTTACGCGGTGGGCCAAGGCGGGCAAGTTGACGTCGATTCGTACCCTGGGCGGTCATCGGCGTTACCGGGAGACCGAGGTTCGGGCGCTGCTCGCGGGCATTCCGCAGCAGCGCTCCGAGTAGCGGGAAGGTCGTCACGGACCTCAGGGGGGTTTGATGGGGGTGGACCGGGTCGCCATTTGGGCCGGGTCCACCACTGTGACGACGAGACGTCGGATGGAAGTTGGCGCCGCCCGCCCGGCGCCACTCTTCCGTGACGTGTCACGCCCTCCGCCGCTACGCCGGCCGGTCGAGTAAACCGGCGACGCCGCCGTCATGCGACGCGGCGACTCCGAGCAGCGCGACCATCTGGTCGACCAGCAGCTTCTCCAAGGTGGGCCGGTCGATGTCGCGATGCTCCAGCCAGTCGAGCCCGGCGGTCTCGACGGAGGCGATCCACGACCGCAGGGTCGTGCGCAGCACCGGGCTCGGTTCTTCGACGCCCATCTGCTTCTGGATGAGGAGGAAGAGCCGGCGGCGCACGCCGTCGACGATCTCCCCCACCTCGCCCGTCCTGTTGGCGGGGCCGCCGCGCAGCAGCGCCGCGAAGCCCGCCGCGTGCTCCTCGACGAAGTCGAAATAGCGCCTGAGCCCGGAGGCCAGCTCGTCGAGCGGACTGCCGCCCTCCTGCGGCCGCAGCCGCGACTCCAACTGCTCCGCCGCGCTTCTCAGCGCCGCCACGTAGAGCTCCTGCTTGCCACCGAAGTAGTGGTAGACCAGGGCCCGCGAAGCCCCCGCCGCCGACGCGACGTCGTCGATCGACACGTCTTCCGCGTCGCGGGTGGAGAACAACTCCAGCGCCGCCGCCATGAGCTCTTCCCGGCGGCGGTCCACACTGAGCCTGCGCCGAGCCGGCCGTGCCGTCTCGGCTGACTTCCCGGGTGTCACACCAGCACAGTATCCGACCGGCTATCCGACCGGCCCCCGCCGGGATCCCGCACGTCCCGCGCCCGTTACGCGACAGGTTGCGGCAATCCGTGACGTAGGCCGTACCCTGCGGTCAACTCGATCGTTTGGTGAGACAGGTGCCCATATCCGCATCGCGGGGGAGACACATGTCAGGACCGCCCGTCAACACATCCACCATCCCTGAGCTAAGAGAGGTAGACGCGCTGCCTCGGCCCAGACCGACCATCCGTAACGTCGCCGAACGAGCCGGCGTGTCCAAATCGCTGGTCTCACTCGTGCTGCGCGGATCCCCGCACGTGAGCGAGCACCGGCGCCAGGCCGTGCTGCAGGCGGCCCGCGAACTCGGCTACCGGCCCAACGCGGTCGCGCGGAGCCTGGTCGAAGGACGTACCCATCTGGTGGGCGCACTGGTCGCCGACCTGCACAACCCGTTCTACGCGGAGTTCCTCGACGGTCTGCAGGAGAGCCTGCACGGCGACGGGCTGCGCATGCTGATCGGGAACAGCCAATGGGACCCCGCGTTCGAGGACGAGGCCGTGGAGGCCTTCCTCGAGCTGAGGGTCGACGGGCTGGTCCTGCTCGGCATCGCCCCGACCAGCGAGACGCTGATCGAGGCGACCGCGTACACCCCCACGGTCGTCGTGGGGGAACGTGACATCGAGCTCGACGGCGTCGACATCGTGGTCGACGACGACCAGCTCGGCGCGCGGCTGGCCATCGACCACCTGGTCGAGCTGGGCCACAAGCGCATCGCCCACATCGAAGGCCGGCGGGCGTCGCGCTGCGAGGGCTACCTCGTGGCGATGCGCAGGCACTCGCTGGCGCCGTACATCATGGTCGAGGCCGCTGACTCGACGGAAGAGGGCGGCAGGGAGGCGGCGCTCGCGCTGCTCACCCGCGACCCCAGGCCCACGGCGATCTTCGCCGCCAATGACGTGACCGCGCTCGGCGTGCTCTCGGCCGCGAGCGAGCTGGGCCTGCGCGTCCCCGAGGACCTCTCGGTCGTCGGCTACGACAACACCCACCTGTCGGCCTCCCGGCACATCTCGCTCACCTCCGTCGACCAGCCTCGCCGCACCATGGGCAGGTCGGCGGCCGCGTTGCTGAGCGACAGGATCGGCGATCCCGGCAAGGTCGCACGCCTGCGGGAGGTACGCCCTGAACTGATCGTCCGGCGGAGCACGGGACCCGCCTAAGAGAGCATCAAACCTGGGTCAAGCCGTGTGGCGGCGGCGCCACACGGCGGTTTACTCGGCAGGGTCATGCTAGGTGTGGCCGGATCCGATCCGGCCACGATCTGATCCGGGGGAACAGCTATGCGTGATCCGGAACTGGTGTCCTGCGCCCAGCGCGCCGCCGCCGAGCTAGAGCGCGCCTGGGGGCACTGGCGGGCGGGCAGGGGACGGGGCACCGACGGCGCCGCGGAGTCGGTCGCCAGCTACGTCGCCCACTCGCTCGACCACCCGTGGGGCCGTCCCCGCGTCGTCCTCGGCCTCGACGCCGAGGACGCGCGGGAGCTCGCCGCCCTGCTCGAACGTCAGGAGGCCGGCGAGCGCGTCTGGTGAGGACGTACGGCGTGCCGTGGCACGCCGCGCTTGGCATAAGTCGAGTTCGCATGCCTGGATTGCCGTAAGTTGGACGGCATGCGTGCTCTACCAGCCACAGTCCTCGCCGTCTGCGGCCTGATCGCCTCCGCGTGTGGCGGCACCGGCACCGGTGGCGCCGCGGCAGGTCAGGCCGCCCCAGCGACCACGGCAGGGCAGGCACCCGCCGCCGCTCAGGCCAAGGACGCACCGCCCGAGGCCAAGCCGCTCGACGGCAAGGTGGTCGTCATCGACCCCGGCCACAACGGCGGCAACTACCGGGCGCCCAAGGAGATCAACCGCAAGGTCAACGTGCTGACGCAGATGAAGGCCTGCGACACGACCGGCACCTCCACCAACGACGGCTACAGCGAGGCCGCCTTCACCTGGGACGTCTCCAAGCGCCTGCAGAAGATCCTGAAGAAGCGCGGCGCGACGGTGAAGCTGACCCGCACGAGCAACGACGGCGTCGGGCCGTGCATCACCGAGCGGGCCGCGATCGGCAACAAGGCCGGGGCGGACGCCGCGATCTCGGTGCACGCCGACGGCTCGGCCCCGGCCAACAGGGGCTTCCACGTGATCATGCCCAAGAAGATCAAGGGTCCGGTCGACAAGGTCGTGGCCGACTCCAGCAGCCTGGGCATGGCCGTACGCGACGCCTTCCGCAAGGGCACCGGGCTGCCCTACTCCACCTACATCGGGCGCAAGGCCCTCGACTACCGCAGCGACCTCGGCGGGCTCAATCTGTCGACGGTGCCGAAGATCTTCGTGGAGGCCGGCAACATGCGCAACGCCACCGAGGCGGCCAAGTTCCGTGACCCGAAGTTCCGGCAGAAGATCGCTGTGGCGCTGGCGAACGGATTGCAGCACTATCTGCAAGCATGATTCCTCGCCCAGAGCTGCTTCGTGACCTTTCCTCCTCCTTCGAGCTGACGGCCTCTCCCACGGTCTCCGGTGACCTGGTCGCCTCCGTACGCACGGCGCTGGCCGGGCTCGACCCGCTGCCCGGCGACTCCGGTGAGATCGACGTGCGCCGTGACGCCGGGCTGGGCGAGGAGGCGTACCGGCTGACGGTCGGGTCGCGGGGTGTGGAGATCGTGGCGGGCGGCCCGGCGGGCGCGTTCTACGCGGCGCAGTCGCTGCGCCAGCTCCTGCCGCCGGCCGCCTACCGGTTCTCCTCCGGCGCCTCGTGGCCGGTGCGCGGGGTGCGGATCGAGGACGCGCCGCGCTTCGCCTGGCGCGGCCTGCACCTCGACGTGGCCAGGCACTTCTTCCCCAAGCGTGAGGTGCTGCGGCTGATCGACCTGATGGCGGTGCACAAGCTCAACCGGCTGCACCTGCACCTCGTGGACGACCAGGGCTGGCGGGTGGAGAGCCGGGCCTACCCGCTGCTGCACGAGGTCTCCTCGCACCGGCCGCGGACGGCGGTCAACCACTACCGCGAGCCCGACGCGTACGACGAGGTGCCGCACGGCGGCTACTACACGCTCGACGACCTGGCAGAGCTGGCCGCGTACGCGCGCTCGCGGCACGTGACGATCGTGCCGGAGATCGACGTGCCGGGGCACGCGTCGGCGATCCTGGCGGCCTACCCGGAGTTCGGGGCCACGGGTGAGCCCCATGACGTGCTGGACCGGTGGGGCATCTCCCCCGCGATCCTGTCGCCGCTGCCGAAGACCGTGGAGTTCCTGACCGCGATCTTCGACGAGCTGATCGGCGCCCTGGGCGAGACCCCCTACGTGCACATCGGCGGCGACGAGGTGGTGCTCGACCGGTGGGCGGCCTCCGACGAGATCACCGCTTACCGGGAGTCGCTCGGCCTCGGCGGCGTGGTGGAGCTGCAGGCGTGGTTCCTGCGGCGGCTGGCCGACGTGCTGGCCGAGCGGGGCGCGCGGGCCGTGGTGTGGGACGAGGCGTTCGTGGGCGGCGGGCTGCGGCAGGACACGATCGTGATGCCGTGGCGCGGCATGAACGTGGGCCGCAGGGCGGCCGCGGCCGGTCATGACGTGGTGGCCACGCCGGTGTTCCCGCTCTACTTCGACTACGCCGAGGCCGGCTCGCCGGACGAGCCGATGGCGATCGGCGACGCGATCACCGTGGCGGACGTCGCCGCGTTCGACCCCGCGCCCGCCGGGTGGAGCGACGAGGAGCGGGCGCGGGTCATCGGCGTGCAGGCGCAGCTGTGGACCGAGCGGGTGCCCGACCCGCGGACCGTCGACTACCGGATGTGGCCCAGGGCCTGCGCGCTGGCCGAGGTGGCGTGGGCGGGCGCGGCGGGCGCGGCGGGCGACGACTTCGACGCCCGGCTGGGCGAGCACCTGGGGCGGCTGGACGCGCTCGGCGTGGAGTATCGGCCGGCGGCGGGGCCGCACCCGTGGCAGCGCCGCCGCCCGCACCGGCCCTCCACCGTGCGGGTGACCGAGGTGATGGAGCGCATCGACGCCATGACCCACGACGCCGAGTCCACCAGGCCCAGCCTCTGACGCGGGGTCAGAAGGCCGGGCGGTCGTTGAGTATGCGCTGCCAGAGCAGGTGGTGCTGCCAGCGTCCGTCGATCTCCAGATAGTTCGGCGCCGTGCCGTACGGCTCGAAGCCGCACTTGCGCAGCACGCTCTGCGAGGCGGCGTTGTCGAGCAGGGTGCTCGCCGCGACGCGGTGCAGGCCGATCTCCTGGTCGGCCTGCCTGCACACCTCGTGCACGGCCGCGGTCGCGAGGCCGCGGCCGTTGTACTCGGCGTCGATCCAGTAGCCGACGTCGGCGCTGAGCCAGGGGCCGCGGACGATGTTGCTGAGCGTCATGCGGCCGACCACCCGCTCGCCGTCACACAGCAGCCACGGCACCACCTGGCCCCTGCCGTGCGCCTGGAGCTGGCCCTTGAGGCCCTCGGCCTGCCCCGCGAAGGTGAAGAACCCCTCGGAGCGGCGCGGCTCCCACCGCTTGAGGTGGTCGCGGTTGCGGAGGTAGGCGGCGGCGAGCGCCTCGGCGTCCTGCTCGGTCGCCAGGCGCATGATCACGCCGCCGGTCACAGTCACGGGTCTGATCATTCGGACCACCTTAAGTCACGCCGTACGGCCGACGGCTTCCATGACCGAGCTCAGGCCGTGGCGGCGGACCCGGCGCAGCAGCTGCCGGTGGATGCGGGCGGCCCACAGCGGGCCCCCGTAGATCCAGCCGGTGTAGCCCTGGACGAGGGTGGCGCCGGCGAGGATGCGCTCCCACACGTCGTCGACGTCCTCGACGCCGCCGACCGAGACCAGCGTGAGCCGGTCACCGACCTTGGCGCGCAGCCGCCGCAGCACCTCCAGCGAGCGGACCTTGAGCGGGCGGCCCGACAGCCCGCCGCGCTCGCCGTCGTGCCTGATCGTGGTGTTGGTGGCGATGATGCCGTCGAGGCCCAGCTCCATGGCCAGCTCGGCGACCGCGTCGACGTCCTCGTCGGCCAGGTCGGGCGCGATCTTGACGAGCAGCGGGGTGCGGCGCGGGGTGGCGTCGCAGACCTCCTTGACCGCGGTGAGCAGCGGCCGCAGCAGCGAGACGGCCTGGAGGTCGCGCAGCCCAGGGGTGTTGGGCGAGCTGACGTTGACCACGAGGTAGTCGGCCAGCGGGGCGAGCTTCTTCGCGCCGGCGACGTAGTCGGCGGTGGCGCCCGACTCGGGGATCACCTTGGTCTTGCCGATGTTCACCCCGACCACGACGGGCACGCCGCGCGGGCGGCGCAGCCTGCGGGCCGCGGCGTGGGCGCCGGCGTTGTTGAAGCCCATCCGGTTGATCACCGCGCGCTCGCGTACGAGACGGAACAGGCGGGGGCGCGGGTTGCCCGGCTGGCCGTGGGCCGTGATGGTGCCCACCTCGACGTGGCTGAAGCCGAGCGCGGCGACGGCTTCGGCGCAGGCGGCGTCCTTGTCGAAGCCGGCGGCCAGGCCGAGCGGGCCGGGGAAGTGCACGCCGAACGCGCTCACGCGCAGGGCCGGGTCGTGCGGCGCGTACGCCCGGTGCAGCAGCCGCTTGAGCAGCGGCAGCCGGGCGAGGAGCGCGAGGGCGCTCACGGTGAGTCGGTGCACGGCCTCGGCGTCGAAACGCCGCAAGACCTGCGAGAACACGAGGCGATACATCACGCGTCAGGCTACCAAGCCGGCCTCGTGGGCGATGATCGCGGCCTGCACGCGGTTGCGCACGTCGAGCCGGGTGAGGATGGCGCTCACGTACGCCTTCACCGTGCCCTCCACGAGGTGCAGCTCGCGCGCGATCTCCGCGTTGGACAGGCCCGCGCCGAGCAGCGCGAGCACCTCGCGCTCCCGCTCGGTGAGCACCTCGATGCGGTCACGCGCCTGCGCCCCCTTCGACATGCGCCCGCCGGACAGCTGCGCGATCACCCGCTGGGCGACCTTCGGCGACAGGTACGCCGCCCCCTCGGCGACCGCGTGGATGCCGGCCAGCAGCTCACGCGGGTCGCCCGACTTGAGCAGGAACCCGCCCGCGCCCACGTCGAGCGCCTTGGCGATGTAGTCGTCCTCGCCGAACGTGGTCAGCATCACCACCGCCGTGCCGGGCGCCGCCCTGCGGATCTCGGCGGCGGCGGCCAGGCCGTCGAGGCGCGGCATGCGGATGTCGAGGAGCGCGACGTCGGGGTGGTGGCTGATGGCGAGGTCGACCGCCTGCCTGCCGTCGCCGGCCTCGGCCACGACGTCCAGCTCGGGGTCGGATTCGAGGATCGCCCTGACCCCCGCTCTGATCATGGCCTCGTCGTCGGCCAGGAGTATGCGGATCACGCCCTCTATAGTGGCGGCATGGCGCAGGTGAAGGTGTACGGCCGCCGGGACGTGTGGGCCGGCCGGCAGCGTGAGGTCTCCGATCTCATCCAGGCGTGCCTGGTGAAGGCGTGGGGGCTGCCCGAGGACAAGCGGTTCCACCGGTTCCTGCTGCTCGACGCCGACGACTTCGTCTGCCCGCAGCGGAGTGAGCGTTATCTCATCATCGAGATCGTCTGCTTCACCGGGCGCAGCACCGAGGCCAAGAAGGCGCTGATTCGCGAGATCTACGCCAGATCGGGGTACGATCCCGAGGACGTTGAGATCACGATCATCGAGATGCCCACGCACAACTGGGGCATCCGGGGCGTTCCCGCAGATGAGCTCAGCCTGCCGTACAAGGTGGAGGTCTGAGGTCAGGGGCAGGTACGCCCGGGCGGTATGGTCCGACTCATGAGCACTCACTATGACGTCGTCGTCCTCGGCGCGGGTCCTGGAGGTTATACGGCCGCGGTCCGCGCCGCCCAGCTCGGCCTGCGCACCGCGGTCGTCGAGGAGAAGTACTGGGGTGGCGTCTGCCTGAACGTGGGCTGCATCCCGTCCAAGGCACTGCTGCGCAACGCCGAGCTCGCCCACATCTTCCACCACGAGGCCAAGACCTTCGGCATCAGCGGCGAGGTCACCTTCGACTACGGCGCGGCCTTCCAGCGCAGCCGCAAGGTGGCCGACGGGCGGGTCAAGGGCGTTCACTACCTGATGAAGAAGAACGCCATCACGGAGTACGACGGGCGCGGCACGTTCCTCGACGCCAACACGCTCCAGGTCAACGGCGAGACCATCACGTTCGCCCACTGCATCATCGCGGCCGGCGCGACCACCCGGCTCATCCCCGGCACGCAGCTGTCGGAGCGCGTGGTGACGTACGAGGAGCAGATCCTCTCCGAGGAGCTGCCCAGCAGCATCATCATCGCGGGCGCGGGCGCGATCGGCGTCGAGTTCGCGTACGTGCTGCACAACTACGGCGTCAAGGTGACGATCGTCGAGTTCCTCGACCGCATCGTGCCGCTGGAGGACGAAGAGGTCTCGGCCGAGCTGGCCAAGCGCTACAAGCGGCTCGGCATCGAGGTGCTGACCTCCACCCGCGTCGACTCCATCGAGGACAACGGCTCCTCCGTCAAGGTCACCGTCACGCGCGGCGACCAGACGCAGGTGCTGGAGGCCGACAAGGTGATGCAGGCCATCGGGTTCCAGCCGCGGGTCGAGGGCTACGGCCTGGAGAAGACCGGCGTCGAGCTGACCGAGCGCGGCGCGATCGCGGTCGACGGCCGGTGCCGCACCAACGTGCCGCACATCTTCGCCATCGGCGACGTCACGGCCAAGCTGATGCTGGCCCACGCGGCCGAGTCGATGGGCATCATCGCCGCCGAGACCATCGCGGACGCCGAGACGATGGAGCTCGACTACGTGATGATCCCGCGCGCGACCTACTGCCAGCCACAGGTGGCGAGCTTCGGCCACACCGAGGCGCAGGCCCGCGAGCTGGGCTACGACGTCAAGGTGTCGAAGTTCCCGTTCACCGCCAACGGCAAGTCCCACGGCCTCGGCGAGACGGCCGGCTTCGTGAAGATCATCAGTGACGACACCCACGGCGAGCTGCTCGGCGCGCACCTGATCGGGCCCGAGGTCACCGAGCTGCTGCCCGAGCTGACGCTGGCGCAGCAGTGGGACCTCACCGTGCACGAGGTGGCGCGCAACGTCCACGCCCACCCGACGCTCGGCGAGGCCGTCAAGGAGGCCGTCCACGGGCTCGCGGGTCACATGATCAACATGTGAGCCACCGACCTCCGGCCGCGGCGCGTCAGGCCCCCTGTACGCGTATGCGCTCCATGGCCTCAAGGGCCGCGGCGGGGTCTCGGTGCAGCGCCGGATTGTCGCGCAGGTAGGCCGCCTGCCGCGGGGTCAGCTCCATGCCGACGGTCGTCCCGTCGATCTTCATGGCCAGCAGGTTGCCGACGAAGACCAGGCCGATGGTGGCGTCGCCCAGCGAGTCCAGCAGCATGGCGATCGCCTCTGCGTTGGTCTTGGTGATCGCCGCCTGGGTCTCGAAGTACAGCTTGTTCTCCCCCGCCGAGACGGCCAGCCCGACCGCCGACTCGACGCGCCCGGCGCCGGCCTGCCGCTTGAAGACGGTCAGCACCGCCTGCCACAGGCTGCCGGTGAAGATCACGCTGCCTCTGACGACGTCGCCGCCCAGCTCGCGCAGCGCCTGGTGCACGCGGCGCAGGGTGAGCTCCTCGTCGCCGCCCGCCACGTACACGACGGCGACCGCCGGCGCGACGCCCGCGTCGCCGCGCGCGAGCCTGCGGGCGGCGAAGGCGAGCCCGGCGAGCTGCCGCCGCGCGGCCGGCGTGCCTCGGTACGGCGCCCGCTCGGCCGTGGCCGGGTCGGCCCTGGTCACGGGGCCTGCGGGAGCGTCGGGGTCGCCCGCGAGGGCGCCCGCGTACGTGCCCGGCTCGTGGGTGGCTTGCGGGGGCGTGGATTTGGCCATGGGGGGTCTCTCCGGGAGTCTCCGGTGCGGCGCGTACCAGGGTAGGCGCATCGGCGGCGTGAACCAGAGAAATCCGCGCTTTAAGCGTCCCTGGGGATGTCCCGAGCCGCGGCGTGGAACGTGTGCAGGCATGGGAGTCCCCGCGAGGCGCCTGCCGGTGTCCGAGGTGCGCCGGGCGCAGATCACGTCGGCCACGATCGTCGTGCTGGCGCGGCGGGGGTTCGCCGGCACCAGCTACGACGCCATCTGCCGGCAGGCGGGGCTCAGCAGCAAGCGGCTGATCTCCTACCACTTCGCCGACAAGGAGGAACTGCTGGCGACCGTGGCGCGGGTGGTGCGGGAGGAGGAGGCGGCGTTCATCCGGCGGGCGGCCTCGGGGGTCTCGGGGGTGCGGGAGCGGCTGTCGGCGTACATCAGGGGGCGGCTGGACTTCGCCGCCGCCCGGCCCGAGCGCGTACGGGCGCTGCGGCAGATCGTCTGCAACACCTCCGAGCCGGGCTCCGACGGGTGGCCCGCCGGGCTCTTCGCGGAGGGCCAGCGGGAGGGGGCCTTCCGTGCGTTCGACGCCGAGGTGATGAGCGCGGCGCTGCGGGGCTCCATCGAGGCGCTCGCCCTCGCGGACGATCCGCGGGCCGGGGCAGAGGAGCTCATACGTGTCTTCGACCTCGCCACCCGGCCTTCCTAGCTGCACTTCTCACCAGATCTTCACATTCCACTGAGAAATATCTGAGGATGCACGGCGACCTTGGAGGGGACGAAGACCCCTCGTACCGGACGGTGGTCCCCGCACATGACCTCAACCTCCTCACGAACGACCGCGCGGCCCAGCCGCCGCCGCGGATCCGCAGGCACCGCGATGCTGCGGCTCGGGCTGCTCGCCCTGGTGGCGATCGGTATCGTGGGCGCCGCTCTCGAGCTGGCCTTCGAGCGCCACTGGCAGACCCCGCCCCAGCTGATCCCCTGGGTGGCCATCGCGCTGCTCGCGGTCGCGCTGCTCATGCTCGCCCTGCGTGACGCGGGGCCCGCGCTCACCGTGGTGCGCGTGCTCGCCGTGATCGTGCTGCTGGCCTCGGCGTACGGCGTCCTCATGCACGTGGTGGCCAACCACGGCATGGGCGCGATGGACCCCGACTGGGACTCGCTGTCGCCGTTGTCGCAGTGGTGGTCGGCACTGACGAAGTCGGTCGGCGGCGCGCCGCCCCTCGCGCCCGGCATGCTCGCCCAGGCCGCCCTGCTCCTGCTGCTGGCCAGCGTCACTCCCAAGCGGCGGGAGCTGCCGGCCTGACCAGGCGGGCGTCGCGGTGACCGGCCCGACGGGAGCGCCAAGCCACCCGCCTCTACAAGGACAACTGAGCCCCAGCCCTGCTGTCATGTTCGCGACATGTCGTCATTTGACCAGGCTGTTCGACTGCTTCTGACCGGCAGGATCCCCCATTCTCTTGAACGGGTAAAGCCGCACGAAAGATCGGTTCGTTCATGAGATGGATCCCCCTCTTCGCCGCCACCGGCGTGGGCCTGGCGCTGCTCGCGGCTCCGGCCCAGGCCGCGGAGCCAGGCCAGCCGGGCGGCGGGGAGCAGCACCGGGTGACGTTGATCACCGGTGACGTGGTCACCGTACAGGAGTTCGCCGGCGGGAAGCGCGCCGCGACCGTGAAACCGGCCGAGGGCCGCGAGGACGTCAGGTTCTTCACCCGCGAGGAGAACGGCGACCTGGTCGTCACGCCCGCCGACATGGTGCCGTACCTGTCGCGCGGCCTCGTGGACGAGCGGCTGTTCTCGGTCGGCGAGCTGATCGAGCAGGGCTACGACGACGAGAGCAGCGACGTGCTGCCGCTCATCCTGTCCTACCGCGACGGCGCCGCGAAGGGCGTCACGCTGCGCAGCGTCAACGCCGCCACGATGCGTGCCGACAAGGACGACCTGCCCACGCTGTGGAGCGCGTCGGGCGAGCCGAGGCTGCGCGACGGGCTGGCCAAGGTGTGGCTCGACGGCAAGGTGCACGCGACGCTGGAGCACAGCGTCCCGCAGGTGGGCGCGCCGCAGGCGTGGCAGGACGGGTACGACGGCACGGGCGTCAAGGTCGCCGTGCTGGACACCGGCATCGACGAGAACCACCCCGACGTCACCGGCAAGATCACCGAGACCAGGAACTTCACCGACGACGAATCGGTGAAGGACGAGCACGGCCACGGCACCCACGTCGCCGCGACCGTGGCGGGCACCGGCAACGGCGCGGGCGGGCAGCGCAAGGGCGTGGCCCCTGGCGCGCAGCTGGCCATCGGCAAGGTGCTCGACAAGCGCGGCAGCGGATCCGAGTCGCAGGTGCTGGCCGGCATGGAGTGGGCGGCGCGCGAGAGCGGCGCCGACATCGTCAGCATGAGCCTCGGCGGCGGCGCGACCGACGGCACCGACCCGCTCAGCGTCGCGGTGGACCGGCTGACCGAGGAGACCGGCAGCCTGTTCGTGATCGCGGCGGGCAACGAGGGCGACGACTACACGGTCGGCTCCCCCGGCGCGGCCAGTTCGGCGCTGACCGTCGGCGCCGTGGACGGCGACGACGCGCTCGCCTCCTTCTCCAGCCGGGGCCCGCGCCTGGACGAGGCGATCAAGCCGGACATCACCGCGCCCGGCGTGAACATCACCGCCGCCAGGGCCTCGGGCACCACCCTGGGCACCCCGGTCGACGACCTCTACACCCGGCTCAACGGCACGTCCATGGCCACGCCGCACGTGGCGGGCGCGGCGGCGATCCTCGCCCAGCGCCACCCGGACTGGAAGGCGGGCCGGCTCAAGGACGCCCTGGTGTCCACGGCGAAGACGATCGACGGGCAGACCCCGTTCGAGCAGGGCGGCGGCCGCCTCGACGTGACGCGCGCCCTGCGCCAGACCGTCACCGCCACCGCCTCGCTGAGCCTCGGCATCTTCGAGGACGACGGCACCGCCGTCCCGTCCGGCACGATCACCTACAGCAACGCCGGCGACTCCCCCGCCACGCTGACGCTCACCCGTGCGCTGTCCAACCTGGACGGCACCGCCCCCGGCGACGGCGCGCTGACCCTGTCGGCCACCACCGTCACGATCGAGCCGGGCGCGAGCGCCACCGTGGACCTCCAGGTGGACCTCGCCAAGCTCCAGCACGGCAGGCACGCCGGTTACGTCACCGCCACCACCGCGGACGGCTCCGCGCTCGCGCACACCACGCTGGCGCTGACCAGGCGCGGCAAGATGCACAAGGTCCACTTCACCGCGATCGGCCGCGACGGGCAGCCGTCCCGCGTCCCGGTGATCATGATGTACGGCGCCTCCAGCAGGGACGACGCCTACGGCTACATCCTCGACGAGGCCGAGGGCTGGACGGTCGAGATGCCCGAGGGCACCTACCACACCCAGGCCATCATGGGCGAGACCAGCGACGAGCTGCCCATGGACACCCTGATGGTCTTCCCCGAGCTGCAGCTGCGGCAGGACATGGAGGTCGTGCTCGACGCCAGGACCGCCGTGCCGATCGAGATCAGGACCTCGCAGCCGGTGATCCAGGACGGCATCGCCACCTACTTCACCTACCGCACGTACGGGAACAGGAAGATCGCGCTCGGCGCGATGAACTTCCCGTCCGTCGAGGGCCTGGCCGTCACCCCGACGGCGCCGGTCAAGAACGGCACGTTCGAGTTCGCCTCACGCTGGCAGCTCGCCGCGCCCCGGGTGAGCGCCCGGCTCGGCCGCGACGACCTGGTGGTCAGGCCGACGATCAGGTCTCCCGAGATCTCCGGCACGCAGCACTGGAAGCTCGCCGACGGCGACGCGGGCGGCAAGCTCAAGGGCAAGGCCGCGGTCATCACCAGCACCTCGTTCGGCGACTGGTCGAGCAAGATCGACGGCCTCAAGGCGGCCGGCGCGGTGGCGGTGATCGTGGTCGGCCCCGACGGGCGCGCGATGTGGCAGCCGTGGAACCCCACCGGCGCCCGCGACCCGCTGCCCACCCTGATGATCACCCACGACCGCGGCCAGGCGCTGCTCGACCGGGTGCGCAAGGGCGGCGGCACGCTGCAGGTGACGGGCCGCTTCCAGACCCCGTACCTGTACGAGGTCATGCAGGTCTCCCAGGGCCACGTGCCCCAGAAGATCGTCCATGACGTGAACTGGCGCAACACCGCCCTCGTCGACTCCCACTACCAGGAGTCGGGCGGCGAGCGGTACGGCAAGGACCAGCGCTTCGGCTGGCGGCCCTGGCAGCAGTACAGCCTCGACAACCAGATGGAGACCCAGCGCTACCTGCCGACCGGCAACCGCAGGGCCGAGTACGTCAGCTCGGGCGACACCCAATGGCAGCACATCGTGCAGCACATGCTCACCTGGGAGTCCAACTCGCGGCTGCGTGGCGGGCTGACCGACGTGCCCCGGACGTACCGGGCCGGCGAGACGGTCAGGGAGACCTGGTTCGCGCCGGTCGTCCGGCCGGTCGCGCAGAGCGCGAGCCGCACGGGTGACGTGCTGAGCGTCGAGGCGCCCGAGTTCGTGGACGCCGCCGGGCACATCGGGTACGCCGGCGGCAGCGGCGACAAGGACACCACCGCCGCCCGCTTTTACCGCGACGGCAAGCTGGAGGAGGAGCGCGCGACGCTGAGCGGCACCTACCCGGCCGCCGAGCAGGACGCCGAGTACCGCTTGGAGCTGTCCACCACCCGCACCTCCGAGAACTGGCGCTACGCCACGGCGACCGAGTCGGCGTGGACGTTCAGGTCGGGCCGCGCCGAGGGCACCAAGGAGCTGCCGCTGCTCGGCGTGGACTACACGATCCCCGCCGACCTCGAAGGCAGGGTGCCGAGGACGCTCCCGGTCCCGCTCGGCTTCACCGCCAAGGGGGCGAAGACGCTGAGCGCCGAGCTGTCGTACGACGACGGCAAGACCTGGAAGCGCATCCCGGTGCTGCCGCTCGGCCAGGGCCGCTACTCCGGCCTCGTCGCGCACAAGCGCACCGACACCGGCGTCTCGCTGCGGGTCACCGTGACGGGCGACCGGGGCAGCCGGTTCGAGCAGACCGTGACCAGGGCGTACGGCGTGCGCTGACCGATCACAACCAGTGCTCGCGGGCCGCATGCCAGGCAAGTTGCATCCTGGTCTGCGCGCCCGCGAGCCGCATGAGGTGGTAGACGCGGCGCTGCACCGTACGCAGGCTGAGCCCGAGCTGGCTCGCGATCGTCTTCTCCGGCACGCCGGCCACCAGCAGTGACAGCAGATAGAGCTCGTCGGCGTCCAGGGGGCACGACCCGGTGTCGGCCACCTGGCCGTCCTCCGAGAACCTGATGGGCGTCGCCCGCTCCCACTGCGCCTCGAACAGCGCGATCAGCGCCTCCAGCAGGCTGCTGTCGCGCACCAGCGCGGCCGTCAGCTCCGTCATCCCGCCGACGTGCTGGACCAGCGGCAGCAGCGCGGTCTCCCGGTCCGCGATCATCATCCGCACCGGCAGCGTCCGTACGGCGCGGGCCTGCTCGCCGAGCTTGATCCCGTACGCCACGTTGGCGACCATGCCGGGCTCCTCCAGCAGGGCCCGCTCGTAGATGACCCGGTAACCCACGCCCCTGCCGAGCGCCTGCAGCTCCTCGTCGTTGTCCTGCGACGGCATCACCACGTGGCCGGCGCGGCAGAAGTACAGGACCTCCTCGCGGGCGCTGTCCTGGAGGTGGCGTACCTGCTCGCGCAGCGCGGCCCGGCTCGGCAGCACCTCGATCAGGCGGTGGGCGTCGCGCCTGCGGGCGCTCGCGCGATACTCCTCCGAGAGCTGCTCGATCGCCTGGCGGGCCCAGTCGATGGCCTCCTGGCCGCGTACGAGCCGGGGTCCCAGCGCCACCTCGGGCGCCACGGGCGCGAACCTGCCCGGCGCCGCCTCTCTGACCAGCCCCGATTCGCGCATCCCGGCCAGCGCGCGGGCCGTCTCCGCCTCCCCGGCGCCCAGCTCGGCGGCCAAACCCGGGGTGTCGGCCTCGCCTGCTCGTACGAGTGCCCGGTAGACCCGTTCCTCCAGTTCGTCCAGCCCCGCAGCCTTCAACATGCCGTCCATCATGGCATCCGGGACATTTCGTGAAAGTTTCAGCTGCGATTGACGGGCGCGCGGCGAGCCGCTGATGATCGCACTGCTTTCCCGGTGTCCCCTTCCCAGCATGAGGTGCGCCCGATGCCGAAAGTCCCGTTACGAGCCGCGCTGGCCGTCCTGCTGACGCTGACCGCGCTCAACGCCCCTGCGACCGCGTACGCGGCCGACGACGAACCCGTGGCCGTGACCGTCAACGCCCGCGCGGGCCTGGCCGCCGTCCCCGAGACGGGCATCGGCACCAACCACGCCATCTGGGACACGAACCTGGGCACGAACGCCACCGCCGACCTGCTCAAGGACGCCGGCGTGAAGCTGCTGCGCTATCCCGGCGGCTCCTACTCCGACATCTACCACTGGGCCGACCACACCGCCCCCGGCGGCTACGTGGCGCCGAACACCGACTTCGACACGTTCATGGCCGGCGTACGCAGGACCGGCGCGCAGCCCATGGTCACCGCCAACTACGGCACCGGCACCGCCGAGGAGGCCGCCGCCTGGGTCCGCTACGCCAACGTCACCAAGCGCTACGGCGTCAAGCTGTGGGAGATCGGCAACGAGAACTACGGCAACGGCCACTACGGCGCCGCCTGGGAGGCCGACGACCACGAGGACAAGAGCCCGCACGAGTACGCCCGGCACGTCGTCGCCTACTCCGACGCGATGAAGGCCGTGGACCCGACCATCAAGATCGGCGCGGTGCTGACCACCCCCGCCAACTGGCCGGACGCCATCGTGGCCGAGGGCGACACCGGCTCGTGGAACCAGGTCGTCCTGTCCACCGCCGGCTCGAAGATCGACTTCGTGATCCTGCACTGGTATCCGGGCGCCCTCGACAAGACCGGCCACGTCCCCGACATCATCCAGCTCACCCGCGAGCAGATCGCCGCGTACGCGGGGCCCGGCGCCGAGCGCATCGGCATTGCGATGACCGAGTTCAACACGGGGTCGAGCAGCAACGGCACCAACACCCAGCCGGGCGCGCTGGCCGCCGCCGACGCGTACGCGACGCTGCTGGCCGGCGGCGTGTTCACGGTGGACTGGTGGAACGTGCACAACGGCATCGGCGAGGTCACCGAGGTCGCGGGACACACCGACTACGGCGACTTCGGCCTGCTGTCCAGCGCCGGCTGCACCGCCGACGGCAGCGTCTGCGAGCCGCCGCTCAACACGCCCTTCGCGCCCTATTACGCGCTGCAGATGGTCGGCACGTTCGCCAGGCCGGGCGACCAGTTCATCCGCGCCGCCGCCTCCAGGCCCGACGTCCAGGCCCACGCCGCCCGGCGGCCCAACGGCGACCTCGCCGTCCTGCTGCTCAACACCTCGGCCGACACGTCGTACCCGGTCGAACTCGACTACACCGGCTTCTCCCCCGCGGCCGGCGCCCCCACCGTGCTGAGCCACACCAACGGCGCCACCGCCATCACCACCGGCTCGACCGGCAGCGCGACCGCGCAGACGCTCCCGCCGCTCTCGATGACCACCGTCATCCTGCGGCCCGCGAAGCCGCAGGCCGCCCGCCCCGGCACGCCTGGCCGGCCGAAGCTCACCGCCGTCACGGACACCACCGCCACGATCACCTGGCCCGCCGTCCCCGGCGTCGCCAAGTACGAGCTGGTCCGCCAGCACGGCGCCGTCACCGAGCAGCTCGGCGAGACCTCCGGCACCAAACTGACCGTACGCAACCTTGAGCCCGGCACCCGCTACACCGTGAACGTGCTCGCCCGCACCCACGCCGGCGCCCAATCTCACCCGTCCCTCCCGCTCACCTTCACCACCGGCACCCCGGCGACCAGCACGTGCAGCGTGAAGCTGACCGTCCAGTCCGACTGGGCCAGCGGCTACGTCGGCGCCCTCGACGTCACCAACCACGGCGCCCCGCTCGACGGCTGGACCCTCTCCTTCACCTGGCCACGCACCTGGCAGAGCTTCGGGAGCGGGTGGAGCGCCGTGTGGACGGAGGACGGCGGCCAGGTCCGCGCCGTCAACGAGCCCGCCAACCCGGCGCTCGGAACGGGGGCCACGGCGTCGATCGGCTTCGTCGGCAACTACACCGGCCCGAACGTCCTGCCCCGCGTCTTCACCCTGAACGGCACGACCTGCACCCTCCGCTGACCCTGGTCGGGCAGCCGGGCCCGCCCCACATCGGGCCCGGCTTCCCTCAGACGTCGGGGTTGTCGAGGAAACCCGACCTGACGCAGGTGTCGCTCCGCGGCTGGATCCGGCGCCGCCGCCTCGAACACAGCCGGCGCGCCCTGACCGACCCCGCACTCGCCACGCTTCCGGTGAGCGTCATCGCCGCCCGCTCGGGCTTCACCAGCGAAGCCCGGCTGTTCCGCCACGTCTCCGGAGTGTCCCGGCCACCTATCGCGTCAGATCGCCCGCACCTCGGCGAGCCGCTTGACCGAGTAGTCGTCATCCCAGCAGACCGCGGCCTCCCACGCCGCCGACGCCTGACAGGCGACGTCGTACGCGTGCTCATCGAGCCCGGCGGCATTGTCTGGCAGCACCAGATCAAGCTCAGGCACATCGACATGCGCCTCATCCCAGTCGATCAAGGTAACCCGATCTCCACTGATGAGGACATTGCCCACATTATTGGGATCACCATGCACCACACACGTGGCCCGCCCCGCCAACCGCGCCCAGGCCGCCCGGCACCGAGCAACGGCCTCCGCCGGCATCTCCCGCAGATCGACCTTCGTCCCGCTCTCGGCGTGCAGCAGGTCTGTAGACGACCGCCACCCCGGCCGCTGCGGCCATTCGGCCGTCAACCGATGCACCTCCCGAAGCACCTCAGCCACCCGCCGCCAGTCATCCGTCGTCTCAGGCGCCCGGCCCTCCACGTAGGACATCACCACGAGCCCATCCACGAACAACCGCCCGTCCATGGTCGGGACGGGCACCGGCACACTCAACCCCGCCCGATCGAGATGAACCAGCAGCTCAGTCTCCCAGGCAAGATCATCGTCACTCCGGCTACCAAGCCGCCCCACCGCGAGCCGCCCATCAACGCGCACGCTCCACACGTCGTTGGCGACGCCTCGTGTGAACGGCTCAACCCGGCGAACGTCCGTACCCCACTGCTCAAGCGCTTCCCATCCCATCGCCGCATCCTAGCCAGCCTCGGTACGTTGGCCGCGTGCTTGACGGGTGGCCGCCATCGGACCGGCGGGCCGGGCCGCTGCTGCCGCAGGTCCGATGGCTGCTGGGCAGCAAGGACGCTTGGACCCGGGGCCGCGCCGCGCACGCCGTCCGGGCGATCAGCGGTGAGCCGGACCTCGTCATGCCCGTCCTGCTAAAGATCATCCAGCCGTTGGGCGAGGACCGGTCGCTTCCGGTGATGCGGGCCGCCGTACGCAGACCTTTGTGGCGTCATGACCTGCGCGGTCTCAGCAAATCTCCACCCTGTCGAATGTCGCGAACGGATGCGCCTGGCTTCTTCACCTTGGCGTAGGGCTGCAGGGCACTGGTGAAGCCCAGTTCGACCACCTTGAGGCAGTCCTCCGCCTGCGCGGTCTGCGCATTCGCGGAGGCCGTACCGGCGTTACCGCAGCTCAGCACGCCTGCAAACCGACGGTTGACAATCGTCAAGACTTATTGCCAAGATCGACATCAACTCCGGGCCGGAGCGCCCGGCTCCCCCACGCGAAGAGGGTCGATGAGGAAACTCGCGATTGCCGGCATCACTCTGATCACGTCATTCTCCGCACTCACCGTCACCCCCGCGGAAGCGCAGATGGTCGACCGGAATCTCATCACGTTCTGGGAGCACGACGACTACAAAGGCGCACGCAAAGACGTCACCTGCGTCACCCAGGTCCGTGACGACCTGGGCGCACTGGAAAACCAGGCCAGCTCCATGGCCAACGCCTCCTACTCGGGCATCGACCTTTACAGCGGCGACAACCTGACCGGTGTCAGGTATTACGCCGCCCCGCGCAGCAACGACAGCGACTTCACCAACAACGGGTTCGACAACACCGTCGAATCTCTGCGTTTCAGGACCGTTCCCTGCGCCTGAGCACCGCACGATGGGCGCGGGGTTGCGCGCTGCTGGCGCTGATGTCCGCCGCCGCGTGCGCGGCCCCCGCCCCGCAGGCGCCCGCGCCGCCCGTCATCGATCCGTCCGTCGAGGCACGGGCACTCCGCCTGCCCTTCGACGCCTACAAGCGCACTGAGGCCGACATCGAACGCGCCGAACGCGCCGTGGACGTCCTGACCAGCGTGTGTCTGAAGCAGAAGGGGTACGACCGGACGCCCCTGCCCGCGATCCCCGTGGTCGAGGCCCCCAACCGCCGCCGCTACGGCGTCATCGAGCCCGTCGTGGCCGAGCAGGCCGGCTACCAGGCCCCGTACACCACCGCCGAGAAGGAACGCGAACGCGCGGACCGCGCCCGCGGCGGCCCCCGCACCAGGACGGAGCAGTCGGCGGCCAACGACTGCATCCAGCGGAGCACGGCCCGCGTCTACGTCACCGCCGCCGACTCCCCTCTCCTGACCCGCCTGGAACGGGAGATCTTCGAACAGACCCGGACGAAGGACGCCCGCGTCAGGTCGGCGTTCGAAGCCTGGCGATCGTGCCTGCGCGCCCGCGGCCAGAAGGACTACCCCGACCCGCTCGCCGCGGCCGCCGACGAGCGCTGGCAGGACCCGAGCACGTCCCAAACCGAAACCGCCGCCGCGGTGGCCGACGTCGCCTGTAAGGAACAGACGAATCTCGTCACCATCTGGTCCGGCGCGGAACGAGAACTGCAGACCACCGCCCTGAAAGAGCACACCACCGAATTCACCGCCATCCGCCAGGCCCTCGAAAGAGAACGCACCGAGGCCGCCCTCATCGTCCAGGACGCTTGACCCACCACTGGGCCGTACGGAAGCCGATGCGGTCGGCCACGAGTTCGGCGCGGACCAGTTCGAGGAGCCGGCCCAGCCAATTGCGTCCGGCGGCGTCGGTGATGTCCCAGAATTCCGAGGTGGCGTGCGCGTAATGGATTCTTCCGTCGCCCGTGGCCAGGAGAATCTCGGCCAGATCCGGATGCTGGGCGAACTTCGCGCGCAGCAGGTCGGCCATCACCAGGAGACGCACGTCCGGCCAGTGCGGCCGCCGTTCAGCTGCGACCGCGATGTCGTGCGCCTCCCTGGCGTTCGGTGCCGTACGGATGCGTTCGCGCGCGGCTTCGTCGTCCGTGGACAAGGCCCAGTAGGCATGCTCGACCGTCGGATAGACGGCATCGGCGACTTTGATCGAGGCGGGGAATTCGTTGCGCAGCCCGTGCGCACGCGGGTACATCGGACGGCCGTAGGTGAGCATCACGGTCGGCGACTGAGCTTCGGCCTCCCGCCTTGCGGCCACGTCCTGATCAGGTCGCCGCCACTCCGCGAAGTACTGGAATGCAGCTCGCCGGCCTTCTTCGGTGACGGCGCCGTCATCGTCCAATGCCTCACTGCCGTCCTCGAACGCGAAATAGACGTCCTCGTCCCATGTCTCACCCACTTCCGAGGCGAGCACGCGCAGCGGAAGGTCACGGGCGTCCATGTCGCCGAGTGCGTAGACGCGAAGATGCGCCGGAATGGCCGCGTAGGCGGTGCGCAGCGCGAGCCGGTCGGCCTCCGTACGCGAATCGACGTAGCGCAGCGCCGCCGAGATGCACCGATCCGTGGAATCGGGACGCCCGTTCAACCGCTCGATCGCATCGGCGACCTCCCCGAGCAGTTCCTCGGCTGTGATCCAGGCATTGACCTGGTCGAAGCGCCAGCTCGCCAGATGGTGAACGCTCGCCCTGGCTCCTTCGTCGAAAGTCGTCGCCACCCAGCCCGACTCGAGTTTCGCGCGAAGCCCGTCAAGGTCGCCCCACTCCCAGTAATAGATGGCACCGTCCGCGAAGACCTTGAGTTCGCTCAGGTAGTGGGTGTCGCCGTTCCGAATGAAAACCGGCCGGAAGACTCCCTCGATGCGCTCACCATCGACGACGCGATAGGTTCGATTCCCCATCATCCGCGTCATCCTAGGCCCGCCGCACTTGTACGGTCAGACGCCCTCGATGAAGTCGAGGAACGCCTTCGCCAGCGCCTCAGGGGCCTCCATCGCGACGTAGTGGCCCACACCGTCGAGGTGCACGGACCTGATCTCGGTAGACGCGGCCTGGGACATGGTGTCCGCCGTGAAGGGCCCGCCGCGGGCGCCGACCGCCAGCACGGGCGTCCGCAGCCCGGGAGCCGCCGCGAGGGCCCTGATCTCCGAGCCTTCCCGCAGCATCGACCGGTAGAGGCCGATCGCGCCGCGCCAGCCGTCCGGCCGGGCGTAGGCGCGGGCGAACTCGTCGAGGTCGGCGTCGGTGAACGCGCCAGGGGTGGCGGTCATGGCGGGGAACGCGTACCGGCCGAGGAACTCGCGCTCGCGGCCGGCCAGCAGCAGCTCGGGGATGCCGGGTGCGGCGAGTGCCCCGATGTGCCAGGCGCCGCCGCGGGTGACGTCGGCCAGCGTTTCCAGGCCGAACCCGGCCAGACCCATCTCGATGGCGGTGAGGCTGAGCACGTCGTCGGGGTGCGTGGTGGCCAGGCGGAAGACGGTCGCGCCGCTGATGTCCTGTCCCGTGAGATGGACCGGGCCGACGCCGAGGTGCTCGATCAGCAGGTGGAGGTCTTCGGCCGCGGTCGCGCTGTCGTACTCGCCCGGCCCGTTGTCCGAGTCGCCGAACCCGCGCAGATCGACGGCGAAGACCCGGTGATCGGCCGCGAGCAGAGGGAGGAGCTTGTGAAAGGTCCACCAGGTCTCGGGAAACCCGTGGACCAGCAGGATCGGGGAGCCACTGGTGCCGGCGGCGACGTAGTGCAGCGTGGTCCCGTTGACCGCGACGCGGTGATGGGTGACGTCCGGCAGCGTGGCGCCGGCTGGCGTGACGGTCATGGCTCTCCTCAAATAGACAGGCAAGGTGTCGAATATTAGACACCTAGACTGTCCTTTGTCCAAACGGGTGCCGTAGGCTTCTCCCCATGTCTCGCTCTGGCGCCGATCTCGCCTTGCTGCTGCTGGGAGGCTTCCGCACACTGGTGGACGCCGCGATCGCCGAGCTGGCCCGGCGCGGCCACGAGGACGTGCGCCCCGTCCACGACTTCGCCATGCGAGCCATCGCCGCCGGCGCCGACAGTGCCTCAGAGCTGGGCCGCCGCCTGTCCATCTCCAAGCAGTCGGCGGCGAGGACCATCGCGGTCCTGCAGGAACGCGGCTACGTCGCCCGCGACACCGACCCGAACGACGCCCGCCGCAAACGCCTCCAGGTGACCCCGCTGGGCTTCGAGGTCCTGCACCAGGGAGAAGCGATCTTCGACGAGCTACGCGACCAGTGGGCCCGTCAGATCGGCGCCGCCGAACTGGAAGCCTTCGAAGCCCACCTGACAACGCTGGTGGGCAAACAGCCCGTACGCTTCGACACCCCCGGCTGGATCACCCACGACCTCGGCGGCTGACAGCCTCAGGTCACCACCGGCTCAGGTCACCACCGGCTCCGGCAGCTCGGCCCGCCCCGCGAGGTACGGCAGCGCATCCGCTGCCGCTTCCGGCTGGAGCTTTCGGAGCATGAGGCTCTCCGGCAGCGCAGGATTGACCGCCAGGCCCGACAACGCGTTCGCCGCCTCGCCCTTCTCGAGGATCTTCTCCGAGTGACGCATGGCGCTGCTGTCAGTGCAATCAAAAAGCCCCGAACGATGATCCGTTCGGGGCGTTCTGGCTGTTCGAAGCTGGTGGTCAGGGGCAGGGTCGAACTGCCGACCTTCCGCTTTTCAGGCGGACGCTCGTACCAACTGAGCTACCTGACCCAGAGCGGTCCTGACGGGACTTGAACCCGCGACCTCCACCTTGACAGGGTGGCGAGCACTCCAAACTGCTCTACAGGACCTTGCGTTTCTTGCTGTTTGCGCTCGCTTAGCTTACCAGCTCTTCGGTGGTCTTGAGACCAGCCGTTTCGCGGTGCGCTAGGCGCTCGCAGTGCCCCCAACGGGATTCGAACCCGTGCCGCCGCCTTGAAAGGGCGGTGTCCTAGGCCGCTAGACGATGGGGGCTCAGGATTCCCTGTCGCCTTCCGTCGGAGACCTCTGAAGCATAGGGGACGATTGCCCCTGATGCCAAAGTGGCGGACCGGCGGTCGATGACCCGGTGCCTGTGATCGTTCCCGTTGGCGACGGGGCGTTCGTTGGCTCCGGGGAAATCATACGTTGCGGGTCGGGCTCCACGTGACGCTGGATGTACACCGACTGCTCGCCGAGCCCGCCGAGCGTGATGTCGTCCCAGGCCCGCAGGCGTCTGGTCTCCTTGTCGAAGTACAGGACGGACGCCTGGACGGGGGTGGGCTGGGCGTGTTCGAGCGCGCGCAGGCCGGCGCCGCCGGTGGAGCCCTGGATGAGGATGCGGGTGCCGGTCGGGAGCATGTTCGTGCGGCGGGCGTGGGTGTGCCCGGACAGGATCATGGGGGTGAGGCCGGTGAAGCCGCGGGCGACGTCGGGGTCGTGTACGGCGATCAGGTCGGGTTTGCCCACCTTGCCGAGGTGGGCTCGGGCGAATTCGCCGAGTGCCTGGGGGTTCGAGTAGGCGTCGGTGGTCTTGTCCGGGGTGAAGCGGGGGTCGCCGAGGCCGTAGATGGTCAGGCCGGCGACCTCCTTGCTGCTGTCGTCGAGGACGATGGCGTTCTTCTGCTTGGCCACGGCCTTCTGGGTCGTCATCGAGTCGTGGTTGCCGCGTACGTACACGTACGGGACCTTGAGCCCGCTGATCTCGTCCACGAACTTGTTCTCCGCCTTGGTGCCGTGGTCGGAGATGTCGCCCGTGTCGATGATCATGTCGACGGCGAACTGGTCCTTGAGCGAGCGGATGACGTTCCAGGCGATGGGGTTGATGTGGATGTCGCTGACGTGCAGAACCCTGATGGTCTTGGGGTCGGCCTCGTACAGGGGCAGGGTGGAGACCGTTTCGTAGAGCTTCGAGACGTTCGTCACGAGTTTGGTGAGCTGCGACCGATACGACTCGAAACGCGTCACGATCGACTCCGCGCTGCCGACCAGCGACGGCGCCGCGGCCACCAGACCCGAGTAGCGCGGCTCCACGAGCGAGTTGGGGCGGAACGTGAGGACCGCCAGCACTCCCGTGGCGGAAAGGGCCACAGAGGCCGCCAGAAGGCCCATCAGGGCCACTCTGGGGCGCCGATGGACGAGCAGGACGGCGACGAGGGCCCCGGCCCCCGCACACAGCAGTGAGCGGACGAGGAGGGCGCGCACGCCGCCGAGGAGATCCTCCTCGATGATCCCAGGCAGGCGGTCGGCCAGCCGGGGGTCCTCGATGAGGGCCTTGGCGCGCTCCTGGTCGATGTTCTCGAGCGTGATGCGCAACCGCAGGGGCGCACTGTGGGTGCGGAAGGTGAGGGTGCCGAGCGGGCTGGCGTCCACGACGGTCTCGCCGTGCCAGGCGGGACGCAGGGACATCCCGGTCTCCACCGGGCCCACCTGCGTGGTCACGGTGCCGCTGAGGAAGATCCCGAGCCACGCGCCCACCGCGGCCACGAAGAGGACGACCACGGCCTTTGCGGCTCGTGACCGGAGAATGACCTTTGACCTCTGCACGAACTTCATACAGATTCTTGCTTACCTGAACGACGGGGCAGAATGGCAAGTGTGATCGAGGTATCGCGGCAGAGATTCGAGGAACTCGTGGCCGAGGCATTGGACACGATCCCCACCGACCTCACCCGTGCCATGAGCAACGTCGTCGTCACCGTCGTCGATGATGCGCCTGAGCCTGATCTGCTCGGCCTGTACACCGGGGTCCCCCTCACCGAACGCGGCGACTGGTACTCAGCGGTTCTGCCCGACCGGATAGAGATCTACCGCAATCCGATATGTGAGATTTGCGACTCGGAACAGGACGTGATCGACGAGGTCCGCATCACGGTCATCCATGAAGTCGGGCATCACTTCGGCATCGATGACGCCCGCCTTCACGAATTGGGCTGGTAACCCTTTGCTTTTGGTTGGCTGCTTCCGGTTGCGGCAGACGGGCTCGGTCGGGCACCTTAGGTGACATAGCGAACACCCTGAGTCAGGCACAGCGGAGTCCAATGGGGGCCATGCGGGCGCGACGGCACCCGGGACGGCATCGCCGTGCCGGAGAAGCAGCACAAGTCACATATCGGGAAGTCATCGCCATCCGGGAGTTCCGCTCCCTCTGGTACGGCCAGGGCCTGTCGCTCCTCGGCGACCAGCTCGCCCAGGTCGCGCTCGCCGTACTCGTCTTCGACCGCACCGGGTCCCCGCTCGCCACCGCCGCCGTCTACGCGCTGACCTACCTGCCCTCCATCGTCGGCGGGCCGCTGCTGGCCGGGCTGGCCGACCGGTTCGCGCGCCGCGGCGTCATGCTGACCTGCGACCTCATCAGGGCGGCGCTGGTGGCCGTGATGGCGATCCCCGGCGTGCCGTTCTGGGCGCTGTGCGCGCTGGTGTTCCTGGTGGTGCTGCTCAGCGCCCCCTTCTCGGCCGCGCGGGCGGCGCTGCTGCCCGAGGTGCTCGACGGCGACGCGTACGTCATCGGCTCGGCGTTGCAGAACATGACGAACCAGGCCGTACAGATGCTCGGTTTCGCGGCCGGCGGAGCGCTCATCGCCGGCATGGGCCCCTACCGCGCGCTGGCCCTCGACGCGGCCACCTTCCTCGGCTCCGCGCTGATCATCGTCTCCGGCGTCCGCCGCCGTTCCGCCCCCCACACCGACGGCGCCAAGCCGTCCATGTGGCACATGACCGCGAGCGGCGCCCGGCTGGTGTTCGGCTCGCGGCAGTTGCGGACGCTCGTCCTGTTCGCCTGGCTGTGCGGCTTCTACATCCTGCCCGAGGGCATCGCCGCCCCCTACGCGGCCCGGCTCGCCACCGACGACCTGCCCGCACCCGTGATCACCGGGCTGCTCATGGCCGCCATGCCCGCGGGGACGGTCGTGGGGGCGTTCCTTTTCAGCAGGTTCGTCTCACCTGCGCGGCGGCTGCGGCTCATGGGGTGGATGGCCATCCTGAGCTGCGCGCCGCTCATCATCACCGCGATCAAGCCACCGCTGGCCGTCGTGCTCGTCGCGTGGGTTCTGTCGGGGATCGGCGGGGCGTACCAGCTCGCCGCCAATGCCGCTTTCGTGCAGCACGTACCGGCCGAACGTCGCGGTCAGGCGTTCGGCCTCGTGCAGTCGGGGCTGATGGCCGTCCAGGGGGTGGGGATCCTGGTGGGCGGGTTCGCCGCCGAGAGACTCGGCCCTGAGCCTGTGGTCGCCATGGCGGGGGTCGCCGGGGTGGTCAGCGCCGCCGCGCTCTCTCTCGTGTGGGCCGAGTCCCGTGGCAAGGGCCGGGTACGCGCCCAGGCCACCGCCTGATCACGGCTGCGGCTTGTGCTCGCCGCTCCAGTCGGTCGTCGATTTGCTCTGCTGCTGCTTGGCGATGAGGTCCTGGACGATCGAGGTGTCGTGCTCCTCGTCCGGCATGAGCAGCCAGCCGATCGCGTAGACGCCGACGCCCAGCCCGCCGAACAGCGTCGCGATCGCGAGGCCGATCCGCACGAGGTTCGCGTCGATCCCGACGTACTCGCCGATGCCCGAGCAGACGCCCGCGATGATCCGGCCCTTGTGAGTCCTGCGCAGCTTCTTGACGTTGTATTCGCTCATGCCTCAAGACTGCCCGGCGCCCTGGTGTTCGCACATCAGGATTGGCCCTGGTAGAACCCTGGTAGTCCCCTAGCCGAGGGAGAGGGCCCCGCGATGGACGACCTGCTGCGCCTGGACGACGAGCTCGACGCCGACCAGCGGCTGATCCGCGACACCGTCAGGTCCTTCGTCGCCGACCGCGTCCTTCCGCACGTCGGAGACTGGTTCGAGGAGGCCGTCTTCCCCGCGCGCGAGCTCGCGCCGGAGCTCGGCTCGCTCGGCCTGCTCGGCATGCACCTCCAGGGGTACGGCTGCGCCGGCACCGACGCCACCTCCTACGGCGTCGCCTGCCGCGAGCTCGAAGCCGGCGACTCCGGGCTGCGCTCGTTCGTGTCCGTGCAGGGCTCGCTCGCCATGTTCCCCATCTGGAAGTACGGCTCCGACGAGCAGAAGGAGGAATGGCTGCCGCGCATGGCCGCCGGTCAGGCCATCGGCTGCTTCGGCCTCACCGAGCCCGACCACGGCTCCGACCCGGCCGGCATGCGCACGTACGCGAAGAAGGACGGCTCCGACTGGATTCTCAACGGCTCCAAGATGTGGATCACCAACGGCTCCATCGCGGACGTGGCCGTCGTCTGGGCGCAGACCGACGACGGCGTACGCGGCTTCGTCGTCCCCGCCGGCACCCCCGGCTTCACCGCCCCTGAGATCCACAAGAAGATGTCCCTGAGGGCGTCCGTCACCTCCTCCCTCTACTTCGACGACGTACGCCTGCCCGCCTCCGCCGTCCTGCCCGGCGTCACGGGCCTGCGCGGCCCGCTCTCCTGCCTGTCGGAGGCCCGATACGGCATCGTCTGGGGCGTCACCGGCGCGGCCCGCGCCTGCCTCGAGGCCGCCGTCGACTACGCCAAGACCCGCGTCCAGTTCGACAAGCCGATCGGCGCGTTCCAGCTCACCCAGGAGAAACTCGCCTGGATGTACGTCGGCCTCGCCCAGGCCGGCCTCACCGCACTCCACCTCGGCCGCCTCAAGGACGCCGGCACCCTGGAGCCCCGGCAGATCAGCTTCGGCAAGCTGGCGAACGTACGCGCCGCCCTCGACATCGCCCGCCAGGCCCGCTCCATCCTGGGCGGCAACGGGATCACCCTGGAGTACCCTGTGATCAGGCACATGAACAACCTGGAAAGCGTGCTGACCTACGAAGGCACCCAGGAGATCCACACCCTGGTGCTGGGAGAGGCGCTGACCGGGCTGGCGGCTTACCGGTGATGGTGGCGTCGCGGACAGCGCGGTAATCTCTGTACCCTTGCTGTTGCTAGGGGCGTTAGCTCAATTGGCAGAGCTGCGGACTTTTAATCCGTAGGTTCCGGGTTCGAGCCCCGGGCGCCCTACCACACATCACCGCAGGTCGAAAGCGCTTTGTCGGCATGGCGCCACGGCCTGGTGAGACCGCCTCGAAGATCATGTTCCCCCTATGTTCCCGCATCTCACCATGCGCTGGTGAAAGTCCTCTTGTCGACGCGCGTCATAGCCGCTCCCCTCCTGCGCTCTCCGCCACCATGCGTCCGCGGGAACGCGGGGAGGAGCAACATGGCGCGGATCATCGAGCGAGCGTAAGGCTAAGAACGGCGCGACATCATGGCTGGTGAAGTGGCGCATCGGCGGGGGCAGGAGCGGCAAGGAAGACTTCGAGACGTGCTATGAACGGCAGATCGCCGAAGACTTCGCGGCCTTGGTCGAGCTCAGCGGAGAGAACCGGCCGCACGGCTACCCCAAGGGCTGTCATGGCATCAGGGACCCGCACTTCGACGGCATCCTCGATACGGACATGCCGACCTTCGAGCAGTACGCCCGCCACAACTACGTCACCCGGCTCGGCGCCGCCCCCACCCAGCGCCTGGACTATCTGGCCGAGGCGGAGCGGCACGTCTTTCCGTTCTTCGGGCACCTGCCACTGGATCGGGTCACTCGTCGTGTGCTGCGGGAATGGGTGGAATGGATGCTCACCAAACCATCCGCGCGCAACGAGCACCAGCCGAGCCGGCCCCTTTCGGATGAGCAGGCGGCACGCCGATGGGCACAGGGCCGCGACATCACGGTCAAGAAGACCGGACGCGTACCGCCCGGCGTGCTGCGGCAGTGGCGGGAGGCAGGCTCGCCCACACCCGCACCACCAAGCCCGAGGACGCTCTCGCCGGCCACCGTGGAACGGATCTACCGAGGCGCGATCAAGCCGGTCTTCCGAGCCGCCACGCAACAGGGGGAGGACGGTGAACCACCGCTGCTGGCCTCCTCTCCCTGCGAGGGCCTTCGCCTGCCGCCCGGCTCCGTGACCGCGCGGCCTATCTTGTACGGGCCCGAGCTGGGCGTCTACCTCCGGGCGGTCCACGACCTCGACCCCGAGACCGCCTTGTTCGTCCTGACCGAAACGGTCACCGGCCTGCGCTGGGGCGAGATCGCCGGACTTCATGTCTCCGGCCTGGATCCGGTCGGCGGCCTGATCCATGTGACCCAGACCTACGCCTACCTGCTGAACGAGACGACCGGCCGCAAGCAATGGCAGCTCAGGCCCTATCCGAAAGGCAAGAAGCAGCGCGAGGTGCCCATCTGCCACCAACTGGCCATGCTTCTGGCACGCCACGCGGACGGTAAGCGCCCCGACCAGCCCCTCTTCCAGGGCAGCGGAGGCCGCTACATCGACTACGCCAACCAGCGCAACACCGTGCTCCAACCCGCCCTCGAACTCGCCCGCCAGCGCGGCCTGGCCAAACACATCACCCCGCACGCGCTTCGCCACACCATGATCACCATGCTTCGCGACGGCGGCGTCGCCCCAGGAGTCATGCAACTGATCGCCGGCCACGAGTCCTACCAGACAACCGCCGGCTACTCCGGCCGGCACACCCCCGCCCAGCGAGCACTCGTCCTCGAGTCCGTCCACCCCGTGATCAAGGCAGCCGAATTCTTGTTCAACGATCCAGAACCCGATCACGGGTAACGAAACTCCGCTTCGTATCCGCGCCTGCTGTAAACCCCATCCATCCAGTTCAAGGGAGGCGCTGTGCCTCAGCGGCGCGTGGGCGGCACGAGATTCGCCCCTCGTTGATCGCGCCGCTGCCGAGCATCTGAGACATATACCCGGACGTCCCTACACGGATACCTTCTGTTGCAATCCATGTGTTCTTGCGAGGGAGTTGAACGCAGCACCCCTGACAAACATGGAGACTTGTCGATATGACGTTGCCGTCTCAGGAGCACCAGCCGTTCGCGCACCTGAGCGCTCCCAACGCGGCCCTGTACCGGGAGGTCCTGCGCGCCTTCGCGCGCGCGAAGGAACGTTTCATCGTGCACCTGCGGCCCGAGGACGTGGCCGCCGAGTTGCGGAGGGACAACGACGACGCGCTGTCGCAGGCGCTGGACAAGCTGCGGGAGTGGGGAAACCTGCGGGCTGACGCCGACACCGGCAGGGTCACGTCCGTGGAGGACTTCCACCGCAAGCGGTTCCTGTTCCAGCTCACCCCGGCGGGGCAGGCGGCCGAGCAGGCGATCGCGTTCTACGAGGAGGCGATCGGGCAGCGCGGAGCGCTGCAGTCGGTGGCATTGGGCGACATCGCCGAGCATCTGCAGTCGCTGGCGGTCCTGGCGCGGGATGCGGATCCCGACCCGGCCAGGGTCCACCTGCTGCTGCTCTCGCTGACCGAGCGGTTCTCATCGCTGGCCGACAACGCCCAGGCGTTCATGGCCTCGCTGCGTCGCGCGATCGACTTCTCCGACGGCGACGTGGAGGGGTTCGTCGCCTACAAGGAACGGTTGATCGAGTACATCAACCGCTTCATCGCCGACCTGGCCAACTCCGGGGCGCGGATCGCCAGGCTGCTGTCGGAGCTGGAGGGGTGCGGGCATGAGGGTCTGCTGCGGCTGGCCGCGCGCCGGGAGGCGGCTGACGCGGTGCCCGACGGGGAGGACGCGGCGGAGGCGTACGGGAGGGCTGAGAGGCGCGCGTTCGAGTCGTGGCTGAACCGCTGGCGCGGCCTGCAGGACTGGTTCATCTCCGCCGGAGTGGAGCGGCCGTCGCAGGCGCGGCTGCTGCGCCAGGCGGCGATCACGGCGATCAAGCAGCTCATCGACGCCGTCGGGCTGCTCAACGAGCGGCGGTCCGGACGGTCGGATCGGTCGGCCGACTTCCGAGCCCTGGCCCGCTGGTTCGCCGAGGCTCCCGACGAGGAGGCGACGCACCGGCTGTGGCGGGCGGCGTTCGGGCTGGCCTCCGCGCGGCACCTGACGGTCACGGCGGCGACCTTGGAGGAGTGGCGGGAGGTGACGGCCGGGACCTCGTGGCAGGAGGCGCCGCCGATCACCATCTCGCCGCAGCTCCGGCGTACCGGATCCTATGAGCGGCGCGGCAAGCCCAACCGGGTGGCCGACCGCAGCCAGGCCAGGAGGCTGCTGCTGGAGCAGGCCGAGCGGGAGGCGGCCGAGACGGCCGCGGCACGTGCGGCGCTGCGCACCGACGGCCCGATGCTGCTCTCGGAGCTGGATGTGCTCGATCCGCAGGCGTTCCGGCTGTTCCTAGGGCTGCTGGGGGACGCGCTGGCGGCCCGGCGCCCCTGGGAGACGGAAGTGAAGACGGTGACCGCTGACGGCTCTATGGAAGTCCGGCTGGCTCTCGTCCCCGACGGTGGCGAGGTGGAGATCCGCACCGAGGACGGCGTGCTCACCGGGCCGGAGCACATGGTCGAGATCGTCGATCTGATGGCGGTGGCGCCGTGACCCTGGAGGAGGAGCGGGCTCAGCGGCGGGCGGCGTTGCGCGCGCTGCTGGCCAGGCCCCTGCTGACGGCCGAGCGCGACGCCGAGGCGCTGGTGCTGGTCCGCCGCCATCTGACCGAGCTGCGTAGCTGGCTGACGCGCGAGACCGGCTGGCGGCTGCTGGTGGACGCGGGGGCGGCCCGGCTGTTCAAGACCGCCTCCGACCCTCGGGACGGGACGCACCCGGCGCGGGGCAAGGCGGCAGAACCGTACGGCCGACGCCGCTACGTACTGCTCTGCCTGGCACTGGCCATGCTGGAGCGGGCCGACGCGCAGACCACGCTGGGCCGGCTGGCCGAGGAGGTGCTGGCGGCCGCGGCCGAGCCGGAGCTGGACTTCGTCTTCACCCTGGACAGCCGGGCCGAGCGGGCCGACCTGGTGGCGGTGGTGCGCATGCTGCTCGACTGGGGCGTGCTGCGCAGGGTCGCCGGCGACGAGGAGGCGTACCTGAGCGCCACCGGCGACGTGCTGTACGACGTGCGCAGACCGGTGCTGGCCGCGCTGCTCACCGGCACGCGGGGACCCTCCACGATCACTGCGGACTCCTTTGAGGAACGGCTGGCCGAGCTGATCGCGGAGCCGGTCGCCGACACCGACGACCTGCGTAACCAGGCGCTGCGGCGTGGGCTGACCCGCAGGCTGCTGGAGGATCCGGTGATCTACTACGCCGACCTGGACGAGGCTGAGCGCGCCTACCTGGCCTCGCAGCGGCACGCCGTCGTCCGGCGGATCGAGGAGGCGACCGGGCTGGTGGCCGAGGTACGCGCGGAGGGCATCGCGATGGTCGACCCCGACGACGAGCTGACCGACGTCCGCATGCCGGAGCAGCGTACCGACGGGCATGTGACGCTGCTGGTCGCCGAGCACCTGGCAACCCGCGGGGAGGTGCCGCTGGAGGAGCTGAGGGCGTTCGTCCAGGAGGCCGCCCGCGCGCACGCCTCCTTCTGGCGCAGGGGCGTGACCGAGCCGGGCGCCGAGGACGGGCTGCTGTCGACGGCGCTGGCCAAGCTCACCGCGCTGCGGCTGGTCCGCCTGGAGGAGGGGTCGGCCGTGGGACTTCCCGCCATCGCCCGTTACGCACTGGACGAACCCGTCATCAAAGGACAGTGATGCTGCCTTCCCCGACCTCCGAGCGCTGGAAGCCGCTGCGTGCCGGACTCGTGGACCTCTTCTACTACGACGTGGAGGAGTTCCATTTCCACGACGGCCGGCTCCTGCTGCGCGGCAACAACGGCACCGGCAAGTCCAAGGTGCTGGCCCTGACGCTGCCGTTCCTGCTCGACGGCGAGCTCGCTCCGCACCGGGTCGAGCCCGACGGCGACCGGCAGAAGCGGATGGAGTGGAACCTGCTGCTGGGCGGCCGGCACCCGCATCCCGAGCGGCTGGGCTACGCGTGGATGGAGTTCGGCCGCCGGGGCGCCGACGGCACCGAGGAGTTCCGGACGATCGGCTGCGGGTTGAAGGCGGTCAAGGACCGCGGCATCGTCCGGCACTGGTTCTTCCTCACCCCGCGGCGCGTCGGCGCGGAGCTCCATCTGCTCTCTCCCACCGGAGTGGTGCTCACCAGGGAGAAGCTGCGCGAGGCCGTCGAGGGCGACGGCATGGTTTACGACCGGGCCTCCGACTATCGCAGGGCCGTGGACGAGGCGCTGTTCGGGCTCGGGGAGCACCGGTACGAGGCGCTGGTGAACCTCCTCATCCAGTTGCGCCAGCCGCAGTTGTCGAAGAAGCCGGACGAGAAGCTGCTTTCGCGCGCCCTCACCGAGGCGCTGCCGCCGCTCAGCCCCGCGCTGATCGCCACGGTCGCCGACGCGTTCCGCGGCCTGGACGAGGAGCGCGACGCGCTGCGCGGGCTGCAGGAGGCGCACAGGGCCGCGGGCGACTTCCTCGTCCATTACCGCCGGTACGCGGCGATCGCGGCCAAGCGCAAGGCCGCCGTCCTGCGGGTGGCGCACAGCCGCTACGAACACCTGGGGCGTAATCTGAGCGAGGCCGAGGGCCGCCACGCGGCGGCTGAGGCGGAGCTGGCCGCCGCCCAAGACCTGCTGGAGGAGCTGGAGAAGCGGCGTAACCTGCTGGAGGCACGCAGGGAGGCGCTGCAGCAGAGCCCCGAGATGCGTGACGCCGAACGGCTCAAGCAGACCGGCGAGGAGGCCCGGCGGCGGGCCGATGACGCGCAGCGCTACGAGCGGGAACGCGAGCGCCTGACCGGGGAGACCCGGCGCCGCGGGCAGCGGGCCGAGGCCGCCCGTGGCAAGGCCGGCGCGGCGGGCCGCGACCTCGACGAGACCAGGCGGGCGGCCGTCACGGCCGCCCGCGCGGCACGGTGCGAGCGCGATCATCTCGCCGTCACGAACTGGCAGGACCTCCCGGAGCGGCCCGAGCAGCCGCGGCGCGCGGCCGAGGCCCTCGCCGAACGCCAGGAGCGGGCGATCGGCGAGCTGGAACGGCTGATCGGCGCCGTGCACACGGCCCGAACCCGGCTGGCGGCGGCACGCTCCGAGGTGGACCGGCTGACCGGGGAGCAGCAGGCCGCCGCCCAGCGGATCAGCGACGCGGAGCGGGCGGCGGGCACGGCGGGCGCCGCGCTGATCCAGGACTACACCCTCTACCTGGCCGAGCTGAGCGAGTTGCGGCTGGACGACCCCGACGACCTGCTCGCCGCACTGGAGACCTGGGCGGTCTCGGCCGAGGGCCCCAACCCGGCCGCGGCCGCCGTGGACGAGGCGAGCAGGGCGGCCACCGACGCCCTGGGCCGGTTGGGAGCCGAGCTGGACGCCGAACTGCGCGCGGCCGGGCAGACCGCTACGAGCCTGGCGGAGGAGATCGCGCGGCTGGAGGCCGGCGAGCACGACGCGCCCCCGGCCCCGCACACCCGCGACCTCGCCGCCCGCCTCGGCCGTCCCGGCGCCCCACTCTGGAAGGTGGTCGACTTCGCCGACGAGGTGCCCGCCGATCATCGGGCCGGGCTGGAGGCCGCGCTGGAGGCCGCGGGCATCCTCGACTCCTGGGTACAGCCGGACGGGACGCTGCTCGCCGCGGACGACAGCGTCATCGTAGCCGCCCCGCCCTCGGCCGGACCGTCCTGCTCGGCCGTGCTGCGTCCGGCCGTGGACCGCGCCGATCCCCAGGCCGCGGCGTTGTCCGACGCCGCCGTCCAGTCCGTCCTTGACGGCATCGGGCTCGGAGCCGGCGACGGGGCATGGGTGGCCGTGGACGGCCGGTGGGCCAACGGCGTGCTGGCCGGGTCCTGGCGCAAGGACGAGGCCCATCACATCGGCGAGGGCGCCAGAGAGGCTGCCCGGCGCGCCCGGCTGGCGGTCCTGCGCGCCGAGCTGGACCAGGTCAAGCGGCGAATCGACGGCCTGCGCGCCGATCTCGCCGCGCTCGGCTCGCGGCGGGACACGCTCGCCGCCGAACATCGCGCGCTGCCGCCGGATCTGCCGCTGCGCGAGGCGTACGTCAAGCTCGCCACCGAACACGAACGGCTCCGCCACCTGGACGCCGACCACGCCGCCGCGGCCCAGGTGCTGCGGGAGGGGCAGGACGAAGTGCGGGCCGCGGCCGATCGGGCCGGGGAGTTCGCCGCTGACGTCGGCCTGCCCGCCGAGCCTGCCGCGCTGGGCGAGGTCAAGGCCGCGATCGCCGACTACCGGCTGGCGCTGGCCCGGTTGTGGCCCGCGGCGCAGGCGTTCCGGAACGCGCAGGAAGCGGTCGCGGAGGCCGAGGAGGATCTCGGCCGTACCCGGCAGCAGCTTGAGGCCGCCGCCGAGCTGGCGGCGACGACGCGGGCCGAGGCCGACGCCGCCGGCGAGACCTACCGGGCGCTGGCCGAGACCGCCGGTGCCGCCGTCGATGAGCTGTTCCGGCGGCTCAACCAGGTGGAGCAGGAACTGCGCGAGCGCGAAAGCGCCGAGCGGGCCGCCCGCCGCCGCGAGCAGGGCGCCCTGCAGGAACGCGGCAAGGCCGAGGGCGAGCTAGGCAACCTGCGCGAGCAGATCCAGGAGGCGTCCGGGACGCGCGAGGCCGCCGTGGGCGAGTTCCGGGCGTTCGCCGCCACGGGCCTGTTGAACGTCGCGCTCGCCGACCTGGACGTACCCGGCGCCGAGGGCGAGTGGGCCGCCACGCCCGCCGTGCTCCTGGCCCGCACGGTCAATGCCGAACTCGACGCCGTCGACGACGGCGACGGCCCTTGGGACCGGGTCCAGAAGAAGGTGGCCGAGGAGCACAAACTCCTGTCCGACGCCATGGCCAGGCACGGACACTCCGTCGGGCTGACCCTGCACGACGGAGTGATGATCGTGGACGTGGTCTTCCAGGGACGCAGCAGGGACGTTCCCGGGCTGGCCGCAGCGCTGGCGGAGGAGACTGGGCACCGGGCCAGGCTGTTGTCGGCCAAGGAACGCGAGATCCTGGAGAACCACCTGCTCAACGAGGTCGCCGGAACGCTGCACGAGCTGATCGCCGCGGCCGAGTCCGAGGTTCGGGAGATGAACTCCGAGCTGGAGTCCCGCCCCACGTCCACCGGCATGCGCCTGCGCCTGCTCTGGAAGACGGGCAAGAAGGCCCCGGATGGGCTGGATCGGATCAGGGACAAACTCCGGCAGACCGTGGACGCCTGGTCCGTCGCCGACCGGTCCACGGTGGGCGCGTTCCTGCAGGAGCGGATCGCCCGCGAGCACGCCGACAACCCGGCCGCGGGCTGGACCGAGGCGCTGACCAAGGCTCTGGACTACCGGGCCTGGCACGAGTTCGCGATCCAGCGACAGCAGGACGGGCAGTGGCGGGCCGCGACCGGTCCCGCCTCGGGCGGCGAGCGGGTGCTGGCCGCTTCCGTGCCGCTGTTCGCCGCGGCCTCGGCCCACTACAAGTCGGCGGGCAACCCGTACGCGCCCCGGCTGGTCGCCCTGGACGAGGCGTTCGCCGGGGTGGACGACGACTCCCGGGCCAAGTGCCTGGGCCTGCTGGCCACCTTCGACATGGACGTGGTGATGACCAGCGAACGCGAGTGGGGTTGTTACCCGCAAGTGCCCGGGCTGGCGATCTGCCAGCTCTCGCGGCGCGACGGCATCGACGCGGTGCTGGTCACGCCCTGGCGGTGGGACGGGCGCGAGCGGCGGCGGGCCGAGCGCCCGGCCGTCGCGGTGCCCGCGCCCGCCGCCCCGGCCGCCACCCGGCAGGACGGCCTGTTCGGATGAGCGGGGCAGAGGAACGGCTGCGGCGGCTGCTGGGCGGCGAGGAGACCGCCTGGCTGGTCGACCGGGTACACCGCCGCCTGGAACAGGGCCGGCCGCCCACCGGCACGGTGACGCTGGCGACCGCGACCCCCGGCCAGCGCCGCGCGATCGAGGTGCTGCTCGGCCGCCGGGCGGGAGCGGGCGCGTCCCTGTCGGTGTCCCTGGACGACGTGGACCGGATGCTGCGCGACAGCGGCGTGACCGACGGCGGGCTGCGCGAGGCCGTCGTACGACTGCGCGGCCCGATCCGTGACCTGGCCGGTGAGAACGCGGCGCAGGCGGCGGCCTGGAAGCGCGCCTTCGCGCGGCTCGACGCCCTCGTCGCCGACCGTTCCGAGCTGGCCGGATGGCGCTCCTGGCTGGAGAGCACCGGGGTGGTGCGAAGGCTCACTGCCACGGCCGACGAGGCGCGAACGTCGCTCGACCGGCTGGCCGCCGTTCTGGCCCGGCTACCCTCGCCAGGCCTGCCCCTGGGCCGGCTCGCAGCCGAAACCTGCGGCGATGCGCATGCCCTGGACGAGGGACGGCCGCTGGCGACCCTGGGCCTGTCCGCCGTCCGCGCGCTGGCCGGGCTGCCGTACGCGGGCGAGGGCGGCGCGGACGCCCGCCGGGCGGCGTGGGCCGCGGTCGGCGTCCATGTCGACGACCTGTCCTCCCTCGTGCTCTGCCTGGGTCTGCCGGGCGACGGCCACACCCCCACCGGGCGCATGCTCAGCGCCGCCAAGGCGGCCGGCGAACCGTGCGTGCTGACCCTGCGCCAGCTCCGCCGCCACGAGCCGCCGATCCCAGCCGGCCTGGTCAGAATCTGTGAGAACCCCGTGGTGGTCGCCGCGGCCGCCGACGAACTCGGGCCCGCCTGCCCACCCCTGGTCTGCTGCGGCGGCCGGCCCTCGGCCGCAGTGTGGCGGCTCCTGGAGCTCCTGGCCCGTGGCGGCGCAGAGTTCGCCTACCACGGGGACTTCGACTGGGGCGGGCTCGCCATCGCCGCCGCCGTTCACGAGCGTATGGGCTTCGCGCCATGGCGCTTCGATGCCGCCTCTTACGCGGCGGTGCCTTCGGCTGCGCCGCTCACCGGCGGCCCGTGCCCGTCACCGTGGGATCCGGAACTGGCCTCGGCGATGGCACGACGCGGCGTACGGGTGGAGGAGGAACTCGTCCTCCCCGAGCTGATCGCCGACCTGGGCTCCGCGCCGCCATAGGGCCCGTCGATCAATAGATCGTCGGTTTCGGCGACGTATCTCCAGGGCATGCGGTTGCGAACCAGCAAGTTATTCTTCTGGGGCCCTTAGCGGTCACCGCCGGGTTCTCGGAGGGAGCATCGTGTGCTGCGGTGAAGTGCCGCACCTCCGACGAGCGGGCTCGACCCGTCACTGCGACGCCGCTGACCGCGTCTGCAAATGTCTCGTTCCGGGCTCGGCGTCGGCCGGGTGGTGGGAATGACGAAACACCGGGGGCCGAGCGACCCATACGTGGATAAGATCTGGGCCGCCAGCAGCGCCACCCTCAGATTCCAGCCGTGGACGGCAGCTATGAGCCAGGCTCATCCGATCACCAGACGGTGGTGCCACCACGGTGCCGGGCCATGACCAGATCGCGGTGCGTTTCACCGCAGAACTGACGGCGGAAACCCCTGACTCGACGAGAACCTTGCGACGCGGACGGATGCTGCCCAACGACGCGAGTAAGGCTCGGCCACCGGCTACGCTGGAGGTGCAACTCAGGCGCCGCGACGGAGGGAGTCGAGCGACGGTGAGCGTGGACCTCGAACACGAGCCCATTCATGATCTCGCCCGCCGGGTCATCCGGCTGGCCGAGGAAACCCAGCATGCCGCTCAAGTGCTCGAACGCCGCCTGGATGCGCTGGAACGCCGCTCCGAAGCCGCCGGCAGGGCCGAACGCATTCTGAGCGTTGCCGCGGGCATGCGGACCCACCTCGGTCGAGACCGACTGTCCGTTGAAGATCTGTACGACCCGGACACCGGCCTTCCCGCGTGATCATCGACTCCAGCGCCATCATTGCCGTCATCAACGGCGAGCCAGAGGCCATCCCATTCGCTCACACCATCGCCGCAAACGTGTGTCGCATCTCGGCCGTCAACTACGTCGAAGCGGCCATCGTGGCGGACAACCGTGGTGAGGCCATGCGCAACGCCTTCGACACGCTCGTTGACGAGATGGGCCTCATCATCGAGCCGGTAACACCCCATCAGGCCAGGATCGCGCGCCGGGCATACCAGACCTACGGCAAGGGCAACAACTCCAAGGCCAAACTCAACATGGGCGACTGCTTCGCCTACGCCCTCGCCAAGGACCTCGACCAACCCCTGCTCTTCAAAGGCGAGGACTTCCCGCACACCGACATCACCCCGGCGCAGCCCTGACGGTCCAGCATGCCCTCTGCTCAAGCGTGATCGCCAGGGTTCCTCGCGGGAGTATCGTGTGCTGCTGTGACTCGCCGCCCCTCTGACGATCATCTGGATGAGCTGATCAAGCAGGCGATCGGCGTCCTCGATCTGCCGCAGCCCGACCCGCCACCGGCCGGGACCGAATGGATCCACGCGTTCCGCCGCTGGGCCGGGTGACAGCATGAGCGAATACCAGTACTACAAGTTCCTGGCCGTCGACCGGCCGCTCACCGACCAGCAGCAGGCCGAGGTGCGTGCCCTGTCCACCCGGGCCCACATCACCGCCACCAGCTTCACCAACGAGTACCACTGGGGCGACTTCCGCGGCGACCCGGCCCGCCTGATGGAGCGTTACTACGACGCCCACCTGTATCTGGCCAACTGGGGCACTCACCGGATCATGCTGCGCCTGCCCAAGGCCGTGCTCGACCCCAAGCAGGCCCAGCGCTACTGCGTGGGCGAGCAGGTCACCGCCTGGACCAGCGGCGGACACCTCGTCCTCGACTTCACCAGCGAGGCAGAGGAGGAGTATTGGGAAGACGACGTCGAACGCTCGCTGTCGGCCATCGTCGGCATCCGCGCCGAGCTGGCCGCCGGTGACCTGCGGCCGCTCTATCTGGCCTGGTTGTCGGCGTATGGGACATGGGAGCGTGACGAGGACGCCTTCGACTACGAGGAAGAGGACGCGCTGGAGCCGCCCGTCCCGCCGGGGCTGGGTTCGCTCAGCGCGCCGCAACGGGCCCTGGCCGACTTCCTGCGCCTGGACCACGACCTGCTCGCGGCCGCCGCCGAAGCCAGCCCGCCGGCGCGACCCGTACAGCACGACTGGAAGGCCCTGACTGCCTGGATCGGCGCTCTGCCCGCCAAACGCAAGGACGCGCTGCTGCTGCGGGTGATCAAGGAGGACGCCGCGAGCGTCCGCTGGGAACTGCTGCGCGAGTTCGGCGGCGAAACCACCGGCCAGAAGACGGAGACGGGGCGGACGGTCGCCGAACTTCTGGACAACGCCGCCGCCCGCCGCCACGTACGCGAGCAGCAGGAAGCCGCCCAGCGCGCCGAAGAGCAGGCCCGCAGGGAACAGGAGCGACGACAAGCCAGGGAACTGCGCCTGAACCGGCTCGCCCAGGATCTCGACGCCGCGTGGGACGTGGTGGAGACCTCCATCGGCACCAAGAAGCCCCGCGAATACGACCTGGCCGTCGAACTCCTTCGTGACCTGCACGCCCTGGCCCTCCGCGACGAGCACGCCGGCGCCTTCACCCAGCGCCTCACCCACCTCCGGGAACGACACCAGGGCAAGCCCAGCCTCATCAAGCGGCTCAACGACGCAGGCCTCGCAGCCGAGTAACCGGCGATTCCATGCCTATTGACCAGCGGTCCGCGCCAGCGAGCTGCACGGAGCCACACTGCCCAGCCAGCCGAAGAGTGCGCATGGTCAAGGGATGCCAACCGTTGTACGGAAGCTCGTCGGATGCTCATCGGCACCTCATCCGGCATGACACCGGGCGGCATTCCCGGACATATTGAGCGCGGGCAATGCATGACATCGCGACACAAGAGGACACGATTCGATAGTGGGCGGCATTGAGAACTGCGGCTTTTAATCCGTAGGTTCCGGGTTCGAGCCCCGGGCGCCCTACCACTCCACACCCCGCCCGACCTGCACTTTCTTGATTTTGAGCCGTCTCCTGCGAGGCGAAGCTGGCCGAGTTCATGCTCGCCCGATACTCTTCGGCACGGGTCCGGCACATCGGCGGGCCGATGGCGTGATCGAAATGAGCCGGTTTACGCCGCCGGGCGTTGGGTGCCTGAGACCGGATCGTCAAGCCACGACCGAGCGACACCCAACAGAAGATCATGGTGGAAGGGATGGCGAGGGGAACACACCCGGATTGACCGCAGACCCGTCCAAGCACCGGTCAAGCCGCCTCCGGCCCATTTCGCACACCAAGGTCTCCACCAAAGCCATCGGGGCGATTTGGGCGGATTCAACCGGTCGTCGCAACACCTTGATCCGGAGCTGTTGTATGGGCAGACCAGCAGGGTGGATGACGACGCGCACCGCGCGGCCAGAGATGCGGTCACCGGGACGGCCCCATTCGCCGGGACGTGGAGCGAACATTCTGGAGAGAGCTCGCCGAAGGGCTGACCAGCGAAGATGCGGCCCGGGCCTGCGGCGTGTCGGGGCCGGCCGGGTCTCGGTGGTTCCGCGAGGGTGGCGGCATGCCGTTGATCGAACTCAGCCCGCCATCAGGCAGATACCTGTCGTTCACCGAGCGGGAAGAGATCGCCCTGCTCAAGGCGCAGCACAAGGGGGTTCGCGAGATCGCGCGCTGCCTGGGCCGCTCGCCCTCGACCATCTCGCGCGAACTGCGGCGTAACGCCGCCACGCGAGGTGGCCGCCTGGACTACCGGGCATCGATCGCGCAGTGGAAAGCCGAGCTGATGACCGCGCATTGCCGTACCGATTGCGCCGCTAAGCCAGGGCGGCGAAGACCTTGGAGCGGTCCTGGTCTTAGGGAGGCTCCACCGCTCGGTACTCCCTGGTACCGGTCCGACTTCTCGGACTATTTCCGTGGGGTGATTGAGGGCGACTGCATAGAGCGGGGGTACCCGCGACGATAAAACGCGGGCTGAGCGGAGCAGGACGGGGTGGGGGATCTATGTCCGAAATGAGATTCTCCGGGAGTTCGGTGGCGAGAACTGCCCGCGACAGCGCCTCGCCTTGGGAGGACGTCGACTCCGGAGAGATGGAAGAGCTACGCCGGATCGGGGCCCAGCTCGCCCGAGAGTGGGAGGGACTGGACGCACCCACATGGACGCGAGGGGTTGGCCTCACCCCAAACGAGTACCGGCAATTCGAGGAGAGCCTCTGGTCTTACGCTCTGCCTGTGCTGAAGGGCATGATCCGCACAGGAGCCATCAAGAGGCTCTGCTTCGAAAAGGACGTCGTCCTTGTCATGTCTGACGATGAGCAGCGGGCCCTTCGCCTATCCCTCGAAGATCGCGATCAGCTTGCAGTCGACAGCATCATCGGGGCCATCGAGTACTTCCGCCGGAAAGTCCTCAAGCCCGGCAAGTGGGATCCGGAGCTGGGCGCATCGATCAACACCTACTTCCTCGGCGCCTGCGCATTCGGCTTTCAGGCCGCCTTCCGCAAATGGTCGGCACAGCGCAAGGCCCAGCTCAGGCAGTACGGCTACGGAATGCTGGCGGACACAGCCTGGTCACACCTGGCGGAGGCGATTGATCCAGCGACCGCCGCCGCTAACGGCGATACACTTCGCCGCATCTTCAGCGAGGCTCAGCCCGAAGCCAGGCTGATCTGCGGCCTCATCCTGCGAGACCTATCTCAGCAGGAAATCGGTGATCGCCTCGGCATGACCACCCGGGCTGTCGAAGGACACATGCGGCGACTTCGCGTAACTGTAAGGAGAATGATCCGGCGAGGACAGATCGACCACGCCCGTTCACCCCGTACCGTGAAGGATCACAGCGCATGAACCGCGTCGGGCGCGGCGCAGCCTTGGGTGGAGGCGGAATGGCATTGAGCGCGATGTGGATGAGCGCGCCCTGGCCTGTCGCCGCGCTCTGCACCGTACTCGCAACAGTCGCTTGGGGAATCTCGGTCATTCTTCAGAATGTTATGCCCCAAGAGTCCGCCCATCGCCTCGCCTGGTGGCGAGACCGCCGGCGTCACCTGCGGCACCAGACGGAGACATCTGCATCGAACGACTTAGCGGGCCTATCCGAGAAACGACAACACGAGCTGACCAACGGTCCTTGAGACGCGCACTTTAGGGATCGGCCGGGCCGTAAAGGTTCCAGCTCCCGATTCTCCGATTCTGTGGAGCGTCGTCTTGAGCGCCCGCATCTGGCCCCTGACCAATTTACGGCTGTGAAGCGATCTGCCACATGGGCTCAGAACTTCAGCCGGAGAGTTCATCTGATCCACTGACGAAGCCTCTGCCAGGTGGCGAACTCCGCGTCTTGGGCGACGGCGAAGACGAGCCGCCCCCCGGCCGCGATGTCCAGAGGACTGACCGTGTTCTCGGCGATGCTCAGCAGGCGTTGGCGCTGCATGCTCATTGAGGCATCGGCCTCTGGAGCGCGCTGGAAGACGCCAACGAAAACCGATCGCCCGTCACGACCCAGGGATGCCCAAGCTCCCCGAACCGGGGTGTCCGCGAGATAGTTTTCTCCACGAGGGGGGTTGGGGGCACTCCAGTAAAGCGGATCCTCGCGGAGTTGGGCCATGTTGGGCGTCTCCAGCTCGTCGACGAGGCGCTCCCATTCACGCTCCAGGTCCAGCAATTCCAGGCGCTCGGGCCGCAGATCGACCGAATCCCATACGGCCCGAGCGGAAGCCTCCTGCCCTTCTTTGGTACTCTGTGGGATGAGCTCGACTACCTTTTCCGGATTCGTATGGTAGAGGTTGACAAAGGTCTCGTTCTTGCGAATCGCAGCCCAGCTCAAAGCGAGCGAGGATCCGACGTAACGATTGATCGATGCCCAGAGGTGAAGCTTTTTCAGGGATTCCCTGATTGCCATTGTCGTCCGCCCCGAGCCGCCACTTCTTCCTTTAGCCTCACAGACCATCTCGCGATAGCCCGGCAAGTCGATCAGCAGGTCGGGCCTAGAATACCCGCCTTTCGGTCCACGCGAGGAGACGGCGGACATGAGATCACAGTGGTTGATCTGCAGCGGCCCGATCTTCCCCTGAGCGATCAGGCTCTCGATACTCGCCGTCAGCAAGCCCAGGCCAGCGGAGGTGACGATGAACGTCTTGATGTGGTGTGACGAGCAGTCATACGCCCTTGTCCGGTGGAGCGCACCATTGGCACTCCCGCCCGTGTTGTCGAGTGCCGTGGCCAGCAGCCGAGTTTCAAGCATCAGCGATTCGAAGGAGCCGTGCCGGCTCCCCGAAATGGAGGAAAGGCCATTGACTAATATTACGGAAGCGAGGCTGATCCCCAGATCTCGCGTCTCACACCACTGAATTCCGTCCGGCCGCCCATTTGGAACGGGAGACCATTCGTACCTGGAGAATTGAACCATACCCATGGCTGCAATGATAGCGCCCCTCGCCCGGACCTCCATCTGTCTTGAATGCACCGAAATAGTTGTACCCAGTACCAACGATGCGTCGATCCTCATCGACGAGCACTGCTCCGACAGGTCTTGGACACAAGCGCCTCGTACTGCGACAGCGGTAGCAATCTTGAGGAAGTAGGTGTCCCAATCGGGGCGGGGGTCACTGTTCAGCGCAGTTCCTCGGGGTTGAGCCCGTCCCGCAGGGTGCCGTCGAGTACGTCGTCCAACTCCTGGCGGAGCTTAACGGCAGCCGAGAGGCTGAGCGGGATTACCTGGTGTGTGGTGGTCCCTGTCATGTGAGAGTGCGTTCCGCGAGCATATGCCTTTGATGTCGCTATGTGATCGTATGGATTTGTAGCGTTACCGCCGGTCGGTGGGTCTGCTGTGCTGGGATGGCCGGGTGACCGAGCGCAAGCCGTACCCCAGCGACTTAACCGACGCGGAATGGGCGCTGATCGAGCCCGTGCTCACGGCGTGGAAGGCCGCGCACCCGTCCGTCAGCGGCCACGAGGGCAACTACGAGCTGCGGGAGATCGTGAACGCCATCCGCTACCAGGGACGAACCGGTGTCCAATGGGACTTTCTCCCGCACGACCTGCCGCCCAAGAGCGCGACGTACTACTACTTCGGCAAGTGGCGCGACGACGGCACCGACAAGACGATCCATGACCTGCTGCGCTGGCATCTGCGCGAAAGTAAGAAACGATTAGCCGACCCGAGCCTGGTCGTGCTGGACACCCAGAGCGTCCACGTCGCGGGCGGGGTCCCCGCCTCCACGACCGGCAAGGACGCCGCCAAGCGCGTGCCGGGCAGGAACGGGGCCTGGCGGTGGACGTGCTGGGCCTGGTCATCGCCGTGGTCGTCCTGGCCGCCTCGGCTCATGAGAACACCGCCGGGATCGCCCTGCCGGACCGGGTCGCCGCCGGCACCGAGGGCACCGTGACCAAGGCGCTGGCCGACCAGGGGTTCAAGAACGCGGTCGTCGCACATGGCGCCGACCTGGGGATCGACGTGGAGATCGTCGAACGCAACCCCGCCGGCAAGAGGTTCGTCCCCCAGCCCAAGAGATGGATCGTCGAGCAAACGTACGGCATCTTGATGTTCCACCGGCGTCTGGTCCGCGACTATGAGCACCTTCCGGCCAGTTCCGAAGCCCGCGTGTATTGGGCGATGACGGACGTGATGTCCCGCCGCCTGACCCGCGGCGCGTCCCCGTCGTGGCGGTGGGCATGATCGGGCCCGACGCCCGGCCGGCCGACCCGGGTGCCTGGCTCCTGGACCGGATCGACGCCCGCGAGCAGGCCTTGACCTGCCAGATCGAGCAGAGCCAGGCGGAGATCGACATGCTCACCGCGAGGCTGGGCCAACTCAGCGAGCAGGTCGAGCACCTGCGGATCAGCCGCAAGACCCTCATCTCCCTCGCCGAGGAAGATCCCACCCACCCCGATCCAACCGGCCGCGCCACCTCCCGCAGTTCCCGAGCACCCGGCCTACCGGCAGATTCTCACCGTCTTCTCCGAGGCCGGCGGCTCCCTGCGCGCCCGGGACCTGGCCAGGGCAATGGACCTGCCCCTGACGCAGAACGACATCCAGAACGTCCGCGCCAAGCTCAAACGCCTGGTCAGCCGCGGCATCCTTGTCGAGACCGAGCCGGGATTGTTCACTCAGCCGCGCCCGTAGTCCGACCGGCGGGTCTCCGACCAGCCGACCTAACCCAACCCCCACCGATGAAAGGGACATCAACTCGCAGAACGCACTCTCAGAGTGAACTCTACCGCCTACCGCCGCAAGATCACCGTGTCCGCCGACGGCCGCGGGCTGGCATCCCATGCCAGCGGCCTGCTGCTGACGCACACACTGCGCATCACCGGACTGGACAAGGACCTCTCACAGCGGCTGGAGCGCTGGCACCCCAGCCGAGCGGTGCACGACCCCGCAAAGATCATCACTGATCTGCCCTCACTTGACGCTCGGCGGAGACTGCATGGCCGACATCGCCCTGCTGCGCTGCAAGCCCGGACTGTTCGGCCCCATCGCCTTGAACCCGACCATCTCACGCCTGATCGACCGGCTCGCCGCCGATGAGGCCCGCGCGCTGCAGGCCATCCGCGCCGCCCGGGCCACCGCACGTGAACGCGCTTGGCAGCTGGCCGGCGCTCAAAAGCAGCGAGAAACCGCGCGCTTTCGATCGAGCGCGCGGTTTCAACACGGCATGGACCTTTTACCGGCTCGCGATCAGTCGTGCTTCACGCCTCAGCCGGATTTCAGAATCGCAGCCGCGTTCTTCGTCCAAACGTCCACAATGGCCTTGGTTTCGGCGAACTTGGACTGGTTCTCCTCCAGAAGTCGCTGCTCATAAGCAGCCCTGACCGCCTTGTAGACGCCGACTAGATTCACCTCGTCCTGGCACTTGGCGTCGAGAGCCGCTATCCGCTTCTCCTCGTCCGAGGCGGGGGTTCCTTGTGTTCTCGACTGCCACTTGGGGTCGTTCTGTGCGGTGACCGGATGCTGGTAGGCCGTGACACCCGCCTTCCGCACGCATGACTGCCACGAGGCCAGCGCCGCGCGGACGCGACTATCGCCGAGAGCGCGAGAGCGAGAGGCGACGGCCAGTGCGCGCGGGTCAGCGGGAAGCTTCTTCTGCTGGCCATAGAGCTTCTCATCGGCGTGGCGTGCACAGCCGCCCGCCGGGATCGTCCTGCCTTCCGCGGTCTTGCTGGCGCTTCCCTCGTACGCCTTCCTTTCCTCCGCGGTCGGTTCGTGCTTCGTGCCGGCGAAGGTGGAGGAAACGTCCTTGACCTCGGCCTGCCGCGGGTACCCGGATTCAGCCGCAACCGCGGGATCGATGTAGTCGAAGAAATCGTGTTCGCGGTACTCCCCCGGGTCCCACGTGCGGATAGTACCGGCCGTCCACGTCTTGAAGCCGAGCGCGTTCATACAGTCCGCTGCCGCGACGTCGCGAGCCTGGTCGATGAGCTTGATGTCGCTCATGGGCGTGAGAACGGAATCGAGCGGCATAGGTACGCGCGTCGTGTCTTTGATGTGCGGGATGGCTCCGAGGGCGGGTTCGCCCTCACCCCCGAGAGGCGGGGCCGTGGACGTCGCTCTGGGGGTGGTGGGTTCGATGGTGGGGTTCACCGTGGCCAACGCCGAGGTATCGGCACTGGAAAGCTGGCTGACGGTGAAGCCCACGGCAGTCAACGTGGCCAGGGCAACCGCGGTCACACCCGCGACGGCCGGTCCTTTTCGTCGCGTCGTCATTCGCCGTTCCTCCTCCAAAAGCACCGGGTTGCGTTGTCTTGGCCATCGACACAGCGGTTGGCATGGAACAGGGTCGTCCACAGGCCGTAGGAAGCAGCGGTGGTGAAGTTCACACTGATCGTGTCATGCCAGAGGTCGCCGTTACAGCCATTCAGGTTGACCCATTTGTTGAAGTACCGGCCGTAGTAGCCGCTCCACTCAGTACGGTAGCCCCAGTGCTGCTGAAGTTCATCCACCCATGGATACTGCATGGGCGTGCTGCAGCCCCCATCACTGCCCGGCCCGGTGTAGGGATCCCATCGGTCAAGCGCCTTGCCGCTGTTGTTGTTCAACAGCGCGAAGTAGCCATTGGATAACTGATAGTCGGACCACCACTGATTGGCCGATCCGCTGTTTCCAGGGAAAGCGATGACGGAGGCGAGGTCCGCAGTGCTGGAATTGAGCACTTCAAGGTAGAGGTATCCGTTACCGTAGTCGTTCGCCGTGGCCCACCGGTTCACCGAGTCCGCCTGAGCGGTGCCTGCGGGCATCATAGTGATGCCTGCCACGACGCCGAGCAGCCCTACCGTTACGGCACGCGCCGCTGACTTGATTCCACGCATGTTCAATCGCACAACGAACTCTCCCGTTCTCTTCGATCGGCATTCCTGTTAACTTGACAATCACCGAAGTCGATGTTCTGTATCTTGCTACCTTCCCCTTCGCTTACCGGACCTCAGGCAGTGCGGCGTATGGCGCCATGCTTTCTCCTCAAGATGACGTACAGCCTCGCGGATGACCGAACGCGAGTCGGGCGAGCCCTGTGCGTTCGGTTTCTCGAAGGATTGAAACCTTGACAGAGATGGATGACACGACGCGGCCGACAGTGATCATTACTCATTGTCGGCCGGGAGCACAAGAGGACTGCATGGGATTTTTCTACCCCTTGCTGAAGGTTGTCCGATGTGCTCACATTATGTAGGTCATGACTGTCATCGTCGTGTCCAGTACAGGCAGCGATAAAGGGAACCGACCGCACAGGAAGGGCTGTCCTTGCAGGTGATTGGCACTTTGTCAGCTGCTCGGCCAGGACTTGGTGAGCCATTGAGCCCCGCCCCATAGGCCATAGTCACTGGGACATCAAGACGTCAAACGTCTCGCGCCGGAGGCCAGCATCCACGCTCCTATAGACGGATGAAGGCCCTGAGCCAGCGAAGCCGGCGTCTCAAGTTGCCTCGCGGCCCTCATTTTCCCTCCTACCGAAACACCAGGCTGACCACACGCTGCAGGCGGCACGCGACCCCACTGCAGTAACCCTCTGTAGAAGGAGCGCAGAGTCCTGAACCGTACATGTTTCCTCCTGTTATCCGCTCTTCTGGTCACCACCGCACTGTCCGCCCCGGAAGTCCTCGCCACGACGGGCAGCGCCGCTGCGGCATCCGCGCCCGCGAAAGTCTCACCGCAGCCGCATGAAGAACGCCTGTCGGTCGAGCCGTCCCAGCGCGACAAGGTGCTGGGATCAAGCTGGGAAGCATCGAACGACCTGGCCATCACCGCCACAGGCGACGCCACCGGCTTCCACGTCATGGCGGCAAGAGCGGGCGACGGCTACGCCTGGCACACCATTGCGACCCTCAGCGAGCCTGGCATGGACACTGACCAGTGGGTGGGCAACGCCTGCCTGACCAGTTCGGGACGCCAAGTCGTCGCTACCTATGCGCCGCGGCACTTTACCAATCGCGCCTGGCTGTTCAGCAGGGGTGCCTTCGCCGCCGTAATCGATGTGAAGAGTGGCAAGATCACTAAACTCGAGGACCAGGTGAGCCTTGCCTACTACAACCCGGGATGCGGCTCGGACGACAAGGTAGCCCTCACCCAGGGCACCACCGAGGAGCGCATGACGACGCGCCTGCTCACGGTGGACACCAGCACGAAGTCGGTCTCGCGACCCATCCTCCTGGACGGGCAGATCACCTCAGCCACTGCGGTCGCCGACCACATCGTGGCGGCCCGCGGCAACAAGCTCGTGAAAGTCGCGGCGTCGGGCAAGCTCAAGACGCTGGCGACGACAGATTCCGTCCCCTTCGGTATCCGGCCGACGGCTGACGGGGGCGTCGCGTTCATGGACCAGGCCGGCGGCGCCGTGTCCGTCAAGCACTACCGCAACGGCTCGGTGCGGGTGCTCGCTTCAGGACGGCTGGGCGAAGTGAGTCTGCATTCGGGCACGAGCGGCAGGGTCTTCATTACCGGCAAGACGCGTCAGCATGGCCCACTGCCTTCGCACATGTCCGCCATCGGCGGCGCGCCGAACGTGGAGACGGTGTCGTCGGAAGGCGATCTGCTGATCACGAGTATCGCGCGGCGCGGGCTCAGGCGCGACAGTGAGAGCGACCAAGCGGACACCCGCTACCCCGGTGTCGTACAGGAGGACCCTGCCCCGGAGCTCATCGACATCACCGCCCAGACTGCTCGGACACACTCCCCCCTGACCTTCGCCATCGACCCAACGCGGGAAGCCACCTCGCCATCGGGTCGCGAGGAGAATCCGCGGCTGGCCGAGGCGCGCGGGCAGGCCGAATCAAAGACGACCGCAACCTCGACCGGGACGATTGACCCGAACCACTCTTGCGCCATTGCCCGCAACGACCCGAACACCCAGGTCTACCAGCCTCACTGGCGGCAGGTGGAATGGGCGGTCGACCAGCTCGTCTTCAAGGACCGGCTCCAAGTTTGGCGTCAAGACAACTGGAAAGAGTCCGGCCTCTCATCCTGGAATCCGCAGGACCTGTTCTCGGCACCCGACCTCGCGGGTGGCGGCCGGATTCCCGTCTCGGTCGTGTTCGGCATCCTCGCGCAGGAGTCCAACTTGTGGCAAGCGCAGCGGGACACACTTCCCGGTGAGACGGGCAACCCGCTTGTCGGCAACTACTACGGCGTCGAAATCTATGACGACAAACCGGACAACGACTGGGTGATCCGATGGGACGAAGCCGACTGCGGGTACGGCCTCACACAGCAGACCGACCACATGCGGCGAGCCGGACATGCGAAGCCCGGGGAATGGCTGTGGGATCCGGACACCCAGCGCAGGATAGCCCTGGACTACGTAACGAACATCGCCGTCGGCTTGACTACGCTTGCCGAGAAGTGGAACCAGATCTACACCGACACAGGCGGCACCATGAAAATCAATAACGGTGACCCCTCTAAGATCGAGAACTGGTACTTCGCCATCTGGGCGTACAATTCCGGTTACTACCCCAAGGCGCAGGCAAGCGCGAATGGCGGCGCCTGGGGCGTCGGGTGGGCCAACAATCCCAAGAACCCCGACTACGTGGCAGGGCGTCGCCCCTTCCTCGACAACAACTCCTACTCCGATGCCGCGCATCCCCAGGACTGGCCGTACCAGGAGAAGGTCCTCGGCTGGTCGGCCTGGCCCATCGCAAAAACCTACTACAACGCCGCCACCGGCGAGTGGGTCACCGAAGGCGGTTACAACTACGCCTGGTGGAACTCCGAAGGGTACCGCAGCTCTATCGTTCCGGGCGGGACCCTGGTGGACGAGAACGCCTTCTGCTCGGCGGAGAACGAGTGCGACCCCGCCGACACGACGCGGGGGTGCACGCGAGCTGACTGGAAATGCTGGTGGCATTCGGCGAAGACCTGGAAGACCTGCCCCCAGGAGTGTGGGAACGAGGCGTTTCTGCGTTACGACGCGAGCTATGCCGGCATCGAGCGCTCCGAGCCGTCCGACCAGTGGACGACGTGCCTGACCCCAGGGTTGCCCCAGGTAACCGGCGACACCAAGAACGTGCTAATCGTCGATGACGTGCCCGACTCTGTACCAGCGGTGCGCGGCGGATGCGACAACAGCGGATGGGCCAATTCTGGGGCGCTGACCTTCGAATTCGAGCAGGACTCTGCGGGCGAAGCGCCGGGCAGAGCAGACTTCGGCCAGCTCGGCAACGGCTTCGGCGGCCACCTGTGGTATGGGTACACGCGCAACAGCTCCCATCTCGGCGACCCCATGAAGGTGACTGGCACCTGGGAGCTGAACCAACCTATCAATGGCTGGGCGCGGGTCCTCGTGCATGTGCCAAAACGCCGGGCGGAAACCCAGCAGGCCCCGTACACGGTCCACCTCGGCAACGGGCAAACCCGCACCCGTTACCTGTCGCAAGGCCGGCTGGAAAACCACTGGCAAAATCTCGGCGTGTTCGAGTTCAAGGGCGTGCCCAAGGTGGCACTTACCAACCGTAACCAGGAAGGGGACGGCACCGCCGCCGTAGCGTGGGACGCCATCGCCTTCCAGGTGCTGGCCAAGAAGCCTAAGCATTTCGTCGTCGGCATGGGAGACTCCTTTGCCTCCGGCGAAGGGGTCGGGAACTACTATCCGGAGACCGACACGGGCTACAAGCGTTCGACTTGGAACGCCTGCCGCCGCAGCAAGGACGCGTGGATCCGGCAGACAGTACTACCGGGCGAGACGCAGACCGTGGGGCAACTTGCGGACTCGTTCGACCCCAGGCTGGACTTTTCCTTCGTCGCCTGCTCGGGCGCCGTTACGAGGGACATGACCGTTCCCGAATACACATACACCACCGTCCCCTTCGACTGGTCCGCCTACCGGGGCAGCGCCGAAGGTCGATTCCGGGAGGCTGCGCAACTTGAGAGCGGGTACCTGGACGAGAACACGACGCTGGTCGCGCTCTCGATCGGCGGCAACGACGCCAATTTCTCACCCGTTGTCACCAACTGTTTCCTACTGCCCTGCTATAGCGAGGGCTACGAGAACGATATAAAGGCCGACGTTACCGCCGCTGTTTTCAACAAGATGGTGGGAACCGAAGAAGCTAATGTCAAGAACATCGTGGAGAGCATCGACAGCCGCGTCCAGAATTATAGTCCCGCGCGTGGGAAGAAGGCGCAGATAGTACTGATGGGATATCCCGAGATTACGGGCACCGGAGTATTGGACTGCGGTGCCTTCGATCCGGACGAGCAGAACATGATGCAGCGGATGGCGGAGCACTTCTCCGCCGAGGAGAACAAAATGGTGCAGACGGCGAAGGCAGCAGGTGTCGAGGTGTCCTTCGCCAACCCAATGCCAGCGTTCCAGGGACACGGCGCATGTAAGCCAGAGGGCGAACGCTGGATCACCCCAGTAACCTTCGCCAAGACAGGCCCTGGCGATTTTGGGGATGTCGACGACGTCTGGTCGGGTTGCATGTTTGACGGATTCAGATGTGCGAGCCGAACCTCAATGCACCCCAACGCGGCGGGAGCCCGGGCGTACGCCGGCGTCCTGACGACTCACCTTCAAGCCCTAGGATACACCGGCTGGTAGAATAGCGATCAGCCTGACCGTGACAGGCTGATCGCTTTCGGAAACAGGCTGAGCACGCGACATGAAGGAAGGCCCATGCCAAGAGGGTGCCTCATCACCCTGCTCGCCGCCCTCGCCATCTGCGTGCTCAGTCCGTTCGTCGTCGGTCATTTATACAAAGCGTCGGCTACAAGCCATAACGAAGAGGTGGCCGAGCTTTTCGCGACGAGATTGCCACAGGAATGGGGGGCCGAGCTGCCGCCGGCGGACACAGTCATGGGCTGGCCCGGCGAGGTCTCAGTCTTTTCCTCGACGCGAAACCCACAGGGGCTTCTCTTGAAGATCGCCGTGGTGACCCCCAAGGAGAATCTCTTCGGCCAGAGCACATTCGTTCGCTGCTACACGCTGACCTACGACCATGCTCCGGCAGGTGGATTCCGGCACATCCTCGAGGATCTACCCGAGTGCCCGTACGAGGAAGGTTGAGCTGAGACCGCAGGTCGCGAGGCCAAGTCCGGAGCCTGAGCCTGAATCCACGGCGTGAAACTGGGAGCGAGGCGCGGCCCGTACAGCACGACCGCAATGCCTTGGCCGCCTGGATCGCCGGGCTGCCCGCCGAGCGCAAGGACGCGCTGCTGCTGCGGGTGATCGAGGAGGACGCCGCGAGCGTTCGCTGGGAGCTGCTGGGCGAGTTCGGCGGCGAGCGCAGCGGCCGGGAGACGGAGACGGGGCGGACGGTCGCCGAACTGCTGGACAACGCCGCTGCCCGCCGCCACGCCCGCGAGCAACAGGTGACCGCCCGGCGCGCCGAAGAGCAGGCGCGGCGGGAACAGGAGCATCGGCGAGCCCGGGAACTGCCTGAACCGGCTCGCCCAGGATCTCGACGCCGCGTGCGACGTGGTGGAGGCCTCCATCGGCACCAAGAAGCCCCGCGAATACGACCTGGCCGTCGAGCTCCTGCGCGACCTGCACGCCTGACACTCCGCGACGAGCACGCCAGCGCCTTCACCCAACGCCTCACCCACCTCCGCGAACGGCACCAGGGCAAGCACAGCCTCATCAAGCGACTCAACGACGCGGGCCTCATGGCCGAGTGACTGGCGATTCCCTGCCTGGTCATCAGCGGTCCGAGGTACTGAAATTCACGTAACCGCTGCTCAGTCAGTCGGAAATTGCGCATGGTCAAGGGATGCCATCCGTTCCGTGTTGCTCGTTGCATGCTCATCGGCACCTGATACGGCATAGCACGGGGCGGCATTCTCGGGCATTTCGAAAGCAGACAACGCGTGACACCGCGATACAACGAGACACAATTCGATAGTGGGCGGCATTGAGAACTGCGGCTTTTAGACGATGACTCATTTGGTGAGTCGGCGGTAGCAGATGAGGGCTGCGGCGATGGCGGCGAAGGCTGCGAAGTGGTCGGCCCGGCGTTCGTAGC